>JACQZM010000488.1 GCA_016213885.1 Candidatus Rifleibacteriota bacterium
GGCCCCGCCTGCGGCGTCAGGGCTCGTCGCCGCTCGACGCAGGTCGCTGTACGCCTGCGTCGCGGCGACTTCGTCCTTCCCTGCGTTCGGGGCACATGACGACCGGCGGGCCTGCCCGCGCGCGGCTACGCAACCCGGGCAGTACGCGGCGTTCGAGGTCACCAGGAGCAGGCTGGCAGCGGCAAGGACTGCGACGACCTCCGATGACCGGAGCAGGCACCGGGCCGACCGATCCGTCACCAGGCAGCACCCGAAGCCGGTGCTCACGACGAGCTGGACCGGCGCTTCCGGCGCCGACGCCACCGACGTTGCCAGAAGATGCGACCCCTCGGACAGCTCGAAGACCCGTTTCTGGCCGCCGTTGCGACGCTCTGCCGTGGTTTGTTACACTTCTTGAGTGGAGGAAAGGCGGCCATGATGCTGGAGCCTGGCTCGTTCGGACGGTCGTTTCGGGTTGGCCGGATCCTGGGCATCCGGCTATCGGTTCACTGGAGCCTCCTCGTCATCGCGGCCTTGGCTATTCTCCGCGGTGCTCCGTACGGCCTGTGGATTCTGGGGGCCCACGTCTGCATGGCCCTGCTCGGAACGCTGTCGATCCTGTGGCATGAGTTGGCCCATGCGCTCACCGCCAGACTCCTTGGATACCCGACTCTGCAGATCGAGCTGCATGCCTTCGGGGGCCTTGCTCACATCGGTCGTCAGATGAGGCCGCACCATGACCTCCTCGTGTCCATCGCCGGACCGGCTTCCAGCCTGTGTCTGTCAGCCTTGCTCATGGGCCTTTCCCGGCTGGCTCCGGGCCTCTGGGCGCCGTGGATGATCTTCTCTCTCGCCGAATGGAACCTCGCCGTTGGCCTGTTCAACCTCATCCCATCGCCACCTCTGGATGGCGGACGCGTGCTTCTGGCCCAGTTCGAGCGGCGTTTCGGCCTTCCGGGCCTTTTCTGGGCCTATACCATCGGCCTGTGGACCGCTGCGGCGGCTGCGGCTGTCGCGCTGTTCCTTTCCCAGACGATTGCCCTGGTCGTCCTGGGGCTCTCCTGTCAGACTGCCCACGATGGCCGCAAGCAGACCCTCGAACGCCTCGGGTACATGCCCGCCTTTCCGCTACGGATCGCGGTGCCGTGGCCATGGCGAGCGTGGCGTGATCGGAGAGCTGTACAGGACGTCACTCGACAGCTCGACGCACTGGTGGCCGAGCACGCTGCGTCGCTTGTCCGGCGTGGCGATGCGAAGACCGATCCAGCGGACGAGGCGACCGCCACGAAGCGACGCGAATCGTGACTCCCGGAGCTGTCACGCACCCACGGCCCAAGCATGCGACGGGCACCACAGGTGTCTGCACGCCACGACCGGGCGCCGCCGCAAGACAGACACAATGTAGGCCAGGGTGCGATATATTGTCAGGGCCGCGCGAGCTCGCTTGACCGTCCGGAGAGGCCCACGCTAGAGTGTGGTCCGCCATGTGGCCGGGGGGGGGCCGGGCCTCGAGCGGTGCGATGGTGGTGGCCGCGCCCCGCCGATCTCCGGATGTCCGTGTTGCCTCGACCGTGGAAACCGTGCAACCTGGAGGGTCAGGAATGGTCGGCGGCGTGCGCTTTCCGAGCCGCTTGCGCTCCGTGCTGGTCGTGACGCTGGCCGTACTGCTGGCTGGCCACGCGGCGCACGCCAGTCTCATCACGAGCAACCTGGGCGAGTCGACCAATAGCTATGTTGATCTGGACGTTGCTGACTGGTTCGCAGCGTCGTTCACGACCGACGGCCAGACGTATACGTTCACCCAGGTCACCCTCGACATGGCGGACGCAGGCGCCGCCGGCGGGAACTTCGTCGTCAGTCTCCGCGCCGACAATTCGGGCGTTCCCGCCGGAAGCTCGCTGACCGGCTTGAGCGGTTCAGCCGCGCCGACCTCGGCCGGCCAATATGCGTACACCGGAACGTACTCGCTGGCCGCCAACACCACCTACTGGGTCGTGGCAGGGGTCAGCTCCGGATCGGGCGACTACAGGTGGAACTTCACGGACTCGTTCGCCCAGACCGGCCCCGGCTCGATCGGCGACGAGTATGGCTTTTCGGGTGATCAGGGGACTTCCTGGACTACCCCGGGTTCCGGTCCCCAGAAGCTGAGCGTCGAGGGCACCCCCACGGGCGTTCCGGAGCCATCATCCGTGGTTCTCTTCGCCTGCGCTCTCGCCGGAGGGGCGCTACGCTCCGGACGCACGGCCCGACAGACGAGCTGAACGGCGCCTCTGCTGGCCTGCGTGGGTGCCCTCGAGGCCGGACGCGATCGCGCAACGGGGTGCCTCCGAGAACGCGCGGCTCGCCGGCGGCTGACCTGGGTCGCTCGGTGGCCGAGGAGAGGGGAGCTCATGTCGCGACACCTCCGTGAGCCAGGGAGAGGCCCGGTCCTGCTGTTCGTCTCCTGCGCGGTGGCCGCACTGGCCAGCCTGATCGGGTTCGCCGAGACTCCCCCGCAACCGCCCATGCTTCCCATCCGGGCGTTCGGTCAGGTGCTCGCCACCGACTGCAAGGAGCTCGAGGTGGTTCTCACGACGGCGTCCGGCACTTCGGAGCCGCAGGTCGCCGTCGCCACGTTGATGAAGATCAGGACGGGTGAGACCGAGGCGACGTACTACCAGGCCGAGTGGCCAGGCGAGGTCCGGAGCGCGTTCGACAACTCGCATCGCTTGAGGCTCTGGTTCGAGGTCGACGGCAGTCGCAGGCGCTCACCGCTGGAGCTCGACTCCGTCCCGACCGGCATCTTGATGGCCCACGTGGACAAGGACGGCAACCCGCTGACGCCGGCCGACCGCGTCATCGCGGCCTGGGTCGCGCAGCCCTACAAGAGGCCCACGCAGGTCGTGCTGACCGCGGTCATCGCTCACTTCGCCGATACCCGCGCCGAGGGCGCCCTCAGCTTCGCTCCCGAGGCAGCGACCACACCCGCCTTCAAGCTGGGCTGCAACTTGCCGGAACGTCGCGTCAGCGTGCGCCGCCAGAACCTCACCGTGGAGGCAGGCACCGCGCTCCCACGGGTGTGGACGGCCACGTGGGTCGGGAAGGACGCCTCCACTCCGTGCCTGTTCCGCCGCTTCGAGGCGATCATCCAGAGGGATAGTCTGGTGGACAAGATCGGCAGAGCCAACGACTCCAGCGAGGGTGCGCCGCTTCCCGACGACGCGCCGGAGCTGAAGCGCGGGTCCGGCGGCATGCTCCTCGAGAGCCGTGGGGTCACCATTTCCGCCGGTACCTACCTCTCGGTGGCTCTGGAGAGCTCGCTCTCCGCCAGCGAGGCGCGAGCGGCCCTGACGACCTGGGCCCTGACCGCTCCGGCCAGACAGGAAACGGTCGAATCTGCTTTCTCGATGAGCAGGGTCGATATCCATGATCTGCCGGGCGGAGGCTCGTGGGTCGCCGGTCGTTTCTTGTCGTCGGGGCCGCGAACGCTCGACAGGCCGATGCTGAGGCCGCTCCAGGAGAGTACCCCCACCACGGTCCTGCCCGGATCGTGGAAGCTGCGACAGTTTCAGCTCTTCGAAAGGGTCGAGCCCACGCAGAGCTACTGATCTTCGCTGGAATGGTGCAGTGTGGGCGTGGAGCCGAGGCGGCTGGCGGTGAACGTGTCAAGACCGTGCGTCTGGCACAGGCTTCCGGGCCGCGGGCTCGGTCGGGGTGGTGACTCAGGCCCGCTTGGGGGCCAGGAGGGATCGTGCAGATCAACTCGCGCATCGGATCGATCGCAACCATCCTGAGCTTCCTCGGCTGCCTCGTCGTGGCCATGCCGGCCCGCTGCCAGCTCATGAAAGAGGAGGCTCCGGAGCTGTTCGTGGCGATCCGAGTCGGGCCATCCACCATCAGCAAAGGCTTCTCAGGGAGCATCCCCGTGGAGGTAGCGGAATTCAGACCGGCCAGCCTCCAGGAGACCGAAAGGGTGAATCCGTTGCTACCGACGACCGGCTTCACCTGGAGCTTCTCCCACGGGTTTGGCCAGCTCCTGCCCGCGGGCAGGAAGATCCCGTGCCGGGTGTTCACTCTCGGGCTCCCGGTTGCGGCGGCGCCAGGGCTCAAGGCGAAGCTCAGAGCAGCCGTCCCGGACGCCTGGCGCGATGACCGGTTCCGTTCAGCGCTCGACACGATGGGCGTGGCCGTGGTCGGCACCAAGGGCCAGGATCTCTCATCCATCTTCCCGGTGCCGTTCGCCGATCTTCCCCCCAGCGTGGCCGACCAGACCAAGCTCCTCTCCCTGATCACGGTGGACACCGCGGTCCCCGCCGCGAGCCCCTGGAGGATCGACAACATCGCGCCGGCGCTCGCCCGCGGGCTCGTGACTCCCTACTGCGTGATCGATGCCGCGGCCGGCGGCGCCGGGGTCCGCGGCGCGTTACCCTACAGGAACCAGGTCACGGAGCTTCAGAACTGGGCTGCCAGCGTCGCCAGTTCCGTGAAGTACGAGAACCTGCTGAACGCGGCGATCAAGTCCTTGAAGGACGGACGGAACGATGTGTTTCAATTCGAGCCGTTCCTCGGTGAGATTCGGGATGCGTCATCTTGCGTTCTCGATCTCAAGAGCGCCGTGTCCAGCGATCAAGGTTTCAAGCCTCTGTATCACGAGATGGTCGGCTTGCAGCAGGTCGCGGAGGTCGACGGGTACGCGCTCCCGAATGACGTCAACGGAGGGCTGCCGATCGAGCTGCGCTTCTCGCAGCTCTCGATGACCAGCTTCATCTGGCTCGAGGCCAACCTCGTGCGACAGCTGCTCAAGGGGTGGCGGTGGAAGCAGATCCTGACCCAGGGGGAACCTATCGCCGGTGCCTCGGAGCTCAGGCAGACCGTGCTGCGGATCAACGAGCCGCTCTGGGAGTACATCACCTGCAAGACCGTGGAGGGGACCCTGGCCCCTGGCTTCCGGCAGATCGCCAACGTGGAGACCTTCGATGCGATCGACATGTCGATTCTCGACGACAGGACAAGACGCGCCCGGACCCGCGTGATGGCCCCGGAGGGCGCGTTCGATCTGCTGCACGACAAGGAGGGCGGCGAGGTCGGCGACGCGTTCTACCCGTGCACGCGCGACCTGATCGACCACAAGCTGAACCGGGCCATCTTGACGGCCATGGATGGCAGCAAGACCCCGAATGCGCTGACGATCGAGCTGACCAACAGGATCTTCTTCCTTGTCGCCGGTGGCTTCACCAGGGCATCCAGGGATGTTTCGCCCGCGGGCGTCCTCCAGGCGCTGGGTCTGCAGAGCGTCTGGGCTGGCCAACCCCTGACGCTCGAGCCGGACCTCGTGTGGCTGGCCCGGGCGACGAGCGGCTTCGGGGCAACCCCCCCCGCGACCCGCGCCCTGGCGCGTCCCTTCAACGTGATGCAAGAGACCAGGTTGAACCAGGTACTCAGAGACCTCGTGGACTTCCCGGGGCGTCAAGATCCGCAGAGAGTGGAGAGCCTCGGATGGGTGAACCCGCCCTTGGTGGCCATTCCCGAGGAGGCGAACCGGGTCCAGGACAGCGACCGGTACGTCTACCTTCTCTGCAACGAATCGTCACCCATCTTGCGAGGGTTGTTGACGTACGCCAGGGAGCGCTACCGGGGCCTCGTGCACGCGCTGGGGTGGCTTGACTTGGCCATCGATCTAGACCCCGTGCACTGGCGCGAGGCCGGGTGGCTGGACCAGAAGTGGGATGCCGATCACCAGGGCCAGGCCCAGGACCCGGCCCAGCGGCGGGCCGTGGAGCGGGAGTACTGGTACCGGCGGTACGACTTCGATCTCGCCCAGGTTCTCAATGTGCTCGACGCCCCCGATCTGGCTGGCGGGGCCACCCGGTGCCTGCACGTGAGGCGGACGGCCGATGGGGTGGCGGCCGTCGACAACCAGAACGCGGCGTCCGTCGCACTGGCGCAGGCGGTCCAGTCCGTTCTCGGTACCATCGATCGGTGCGAGGAGGAGAACAACAGGGCGACGGTCAAGAGCGAGTACCTGGACAACATGGTCACCAAGACCTTGGTCCGGCCCACCGAACTGCCAGACCACATGTGGAGGCTACTCCTCAAGGGCCCCTCGGGCCCGCAGGTGCCGGCCGGTTGGGCGCGGACAAGGCTCCGGCGCTTCTTCGATGTGATCCAGCGCCTCCACATTCCTAAGGTGCAGGTTACCATCGCACCATAGGTCTTGGCTCGAGCGGCTCGCAGGGGGCCAGCAGGCGAGTCGACAGAACGCGACCGGTGATCGGGAACAAGCGATGGACGCGAAGGAGAGACGATGCGTCTGGGCGTCACTGTGGTTCAGGTGCTGATCCTGGCCGTGGTCGTGTTGCTGGCCGTGGTGGCCACGATCGGAACGACCTCCGCGCCGGCCGCGGACCCACCGGAGGCGGGCGCTGCAGATCCGGGCTTCTTCGCTCTGGACCTGCCGGCGGGCATCCACTACGTCACCTTGCCGCTCGTGCCGCCCGATCAGGACGCTTTGAGGGTGTTCGGCCCGACGCTGTTGCACCTGGAGTCCCTCGAATCGTGGGACCCCACGGAACACAAGTTCACCCCGGTGTTCCCGCAGCTTCCGGGGCCGCTGGCCGGGGAGCTGAAGCTGCCCGGGCCCACGCTGAGACTGGTCAGCACGCGACCGGTCCGACTCCACGTGCGCGGAACGCCCGCAATCCCCTGGAAGGAGCAGGTGTCCCAGAGGCTGAATGACGAGGTGTTCGGTCTCACCACGACCGAACAGCTCCGGCTCCAGGAGCTACGAAAGGAGCTGCAGAACACCGGGAAGTTCGTGCCTGGTCGTGATCAGCTGTGGAAATGGGACGAGAGTCTCCAGGAGTGGAGCGACTTCACAGCGCCAGGTTCGGACACGGACGTCCAGCCGGGCAGCACGTTCTGGGTGCCGCCCGGCGGGCCCACGCCGACGCCCACACCGACACCGACACCGACGCCCACACCGACACCCACGCCGACACCCACGCCCACGCCCAACGCCCACACCCGCGCCGGCACCGACGCCCACGCCGACTCCCACACCCACCTGGGGCCACCTGCGCCCTCAACCACCACGCAACCCTGACAAGCTTCGCGACTCGAACGGTGACCCCATCGACCTGTCCGGCTTTACCTGGCATCAGGCGGGCAGCAAATTTCCCTGGGATGCTCCAGCAGGATGCGCCATCGACCCGGCTTTCCGCTTCACGGGATCCGCCGAAGCTCCCACAGAGGCCATCGCCACGATCACCCTGCCGGCCGCGCTCCGCTCGATGACCGACCTGCCCACCACGGCTCCGGTCCGGATCACCTTCTCGGAGGCGCCACCCTGCAAACCCGTTCTCTATGAGGTCCTCGGGTTCGAACACCTGACCGTCGGTGGAGAGACCGAGTCCTGCACGCTCACCGCCGTCAGCCACAACACGAGCGCGACCATGACGCTCGTCATGGATCAGCAGGGGAAGCTCTACGGGAGAGGGCGGACCAGCCTCGCGGCCGTCGATGGTGTGGGCGTGGACTCCAACGGCACCCCGAACGGAGGGACGGTGCGGCTCGGCGCCGCCCAGGTGGCGCTCTCGTACTCCTCGAACCTCAATCAGGACACGTACCGCAAGGAGACCGGGGAGCGGGTGACGGCCGCCGGCCCGGTCATCCAGATCGCGATCCAGCCCAACCGAGCGTGGCAGGCCTACCGGCGCT
Source organism: Candidatus Rifleibacteriota bacterium (assembly GCA_016213885.1). Taxonomy (GTDB): domain Bacteria; phylum Muiribacteriota; class UBA6191; order JACPRK01; family JACQZM01; genus JACQZM01. The sequence continues at coordinate 7,675 of JACQZM010000488.1, forward strand.
GGGGATTCTCCAGCTCACCGTTGCCGCCCACCGACGTCACCGCGGTCGCGCAGAAGCCGGACGTGCTGGTGACCAACGACTGGTGGGTCGAGTACAGTTCGGCCCTTGGCCAGACAATGACCGTGACGCCGACAAGTCCCTGGACGGCTCGGACGCTTCGCGCCACTCTCGTCACCACGGACTCGCAGGGCATCTACGCCGCCCATGGCCTCGACGTCGCGGAGGTTGAGCTGACGAAGTATGTCCTCAAACGATTCGACGTCCCTGTCCGGGGTGTCGATGCGAGCAAGCACCAGGCCGTCACGTTCTATCCTTCGGGGCTCGCGAAGTTTCACGTCTCGGACCGGATCGCCGTCGACGCCTTCGGGTCCCGCGTGACGTTCGTGTTCTCCGACCCCAAGGACTCCTTCGAGTTCGGGATCGAGCCGGCCTTCTCGCTCGCCACCGCGGGGACGCGGGGGGTCTCGGAGCAGCTCACGGTCGCTCCGGTGTTCTCGTTCGCTGGAGTGGACTTCCCCAGGGACCCCAAGGGGGGCGCCTACTGCGAGGAGCTCGTTCTCTTCATCAAGCCGATCTTCACGACCTCGGTCACATTCGACTGGAACAAGCTCGACGCCACGGAGTTCGACAGGGCCAAGGCGGCGGCGCTCGCTCTCATCGGGAATGGGCAGAACGCGCCGAACGAACAGGCGCTGGCCGGCGATCCGTCATCGATCCTGGGCCCTTGGCAGGTCGACGCAGCGGGCTTCCAGGTGGGACTGTCCACCGTGTTTCGCCCCACGCAGGATTCGCGAATGACGATCTTGGGCACCCTCCAGGGCCTCAAGTCTCATGTGGGCGGGCCGTCGAGCAACCTGGTCTGGAACTGGGATGCCTCCGGCGCGATCAGCGGGGCCGGGGTCGACTGGCCCTCGCCGCTCGCCCTCCAGTTGACCTATGTCAGGAAGACCGACCTGGCGGGCACTTCCATCTCGAAGACCTACGAGCTGGACGGAGGATGGACCCCGCCCTTCGGGTCGGGCGACCGGCCGGCCACGGGCCAGATCATCCTGTCCACGGTGTCCCTCCAGAGCCAGCCCGACAAACCCGCAACGATCACGAACCGGGCCGTGTTCCGGCTCACTGACCCGCTGTCTTACGCAGTGCCGGAGGACTTGTCCGGCGAGTTCTTCAAAACCGGCGGAGAGAGAAACAAGCTGTCGCTCGATGTGGGCTCGATCACGGCAGCGTTTCAGGCGGTGAAGACCGTCGACGACAATAACCAAGTCACCGTCAAGAAGACAGGAAGCTTCGAGGTGTCGGGATCCGCCGCCTGGACCGATTCCGCGACGAACAGGAGCCTGCTGGGCGTGGTCCGCGGCAAGTGGTCCAAGCAAGTGCCGGGCGCGGGCCAGGCACCCGAGGGTCGGCTCGCGTTGATCTACCCCGCTCCGAACCCGCTGAGCCTCATCCAGAAGCCGGATCTGGACGTGAGCTTCTTCGGAGAGAACCTCGGTACCGACGTCTTCCGCTGGAACAGCCTCCAGGCGACGGTGCTATGGCCCAAGGAGCAGGATGACAAGTGGGGTCTTGCGGGAACTCTGGATTTCGGGTTCCGCTTCCACAACGACTACCCATGGGCTGACCTCGCGGGCACGTTCGAGCGGAACAAGAAGGGCCAGTTGAGCGGAGGAGTCGAGGCCGGCACCGTCGCCCTGGGAGAGGGCTGGACCATCGAAGACGGCTACATCCAGTTCCCTCCGCCCAAGGACCAGAACGACCAGCGGCGCTTCTATCAACGCGCGCGAGTCGGCGGAGCGCTCGGGTGGGGCGACCAGGTGGCCGGTCCGCTCGAGGAGATGAAGATGCGGATCGGCGTCGACTGGGACGTCGGCGAGCACGTGGCGAATCTGTACGGCGGCGTTGGCAAGGGAGCCTGGGACTGTACGAATCAGCCGTTCTGCATCGAGTCGGTGAGTGGCGACGGCACGCTCGACTGGTCCGGCGGATGGAAGAGCGCGAAGTGGAACCTCACGCTCAAGGGAACCGCATCGGTACCGGCGCTGTCCGGCGATCCCAACGCCAAGCCCGGCTCGCTGACCCTGAACGTGGGCGGCTCACCCAAGTGCGACCACTTCGGTGGCGAGCTCCGCCTCCCCGACATCGGCCTGAAGTGGAGGGACGCCAGGCTCTCGGACGTCAAGCTCGGTGTGGGGTACGACTGGCCCACGAAGAGCACGTCGCTCGAGGGCACGGCGAGCTTGTATCTGCCCACGGGGTTGTGCAGCGACTACAGCCAGTGGTTCAAGCTGCCGAACCCGATCACCGGCAAGGGCACGGTCACTCATGGTCGGCTCATGGTGATGGCGACCTTCGGCGAAGGGATCGTCCTCAGCCCGCTCGACGGCCTCAAGATCAAGATTCAGTCCGTGAGCTACTCGAAGGGCAGTCCCTGGGCCCTCAAGCTGGGCGGCACCATCACGGCCAACGGCGTGGACTCGCCGTGCGACATCACCTACGACGAGAAGTCGGGGGCGGTCACGTTCGAGGCCCCGGCCAGCGCGGCAATCACCTTTCCGCTCGGCGGTGGCGCCAGGTGCACCGTGAGCGGGTTCAAGCTCGTCATCCAGCCGGTCAACGGAGTCAACACCGCAACGATCTCCGGGACCG
>JACQZM010000489.1 GCA_016213885.1 Candidatus Rifleibacteriota bacterium
AGAGAACGAGCCGACCTCCGCGGCGGTCTTGAAGCCGAAGTTGTCGACGATCGCCTCGCGCACCTCGTCGAGCGTCGCCTGGCCCTTCTCGTACACGAGCGTCTTCAGCGCCGCCAGGCTGTTCACCAGGTTGACCGTTCCGCACGTCTCCACGTTGTGGGTGGCGTTGTACCGGTACCCCAGCTCGTTGATCAGGTGCCCCTCGTCGAGGCAGTCCGGCTTGAGCAGGGAGCTGAAGATGGCCGTGTTGTTCTTGCGCCAGATATCGTGCTGGATGTTGTTGCAGAGAGCCAGCACCTCCACGGCCCTGGCGAAGTGGGCCTTCACCTGATCGAACAGCTCCTGGTAGGTCGAAAGAGACGAACCGTGGGAGGGGAACACCCGCTGGCCGGTCCGTCGGTCCACCCCGTCGAACAGCACCAGTTCGAGGATCTTCGGCAGCGAGACGAAGTGGACACCCACCGACGTGGGCTGGCCGGAGCCGCCGGGGATCCAGTAGGAGGTATCGCCCAGCGTGAGCGGCATCCACGAACACGGCGACGTCTCCAGACAGCCGCCGATCGCAACGGCCCGGGCCTCCTGGACCGTCATGCCTTCGGGGCCGTAGTGGCCCACGAGGAACTCCGTGGCGACCCGGTTGTTCATGAACGCGGGGTAGCCGGTGCCGGTCTTGACGCACTCCGTGGCCCGGAGCATGAACGACTCGGGCAGCCGGTCATCGTAGAGAACGGAGAGCGTCGGCTGGGTCGACACGCAGGTGACCGCAGACTCGAGGATCAGCTCCTCCAGCCGGTTGTTCGCGGGCAGCCCTCCGCGGTCCAGCCCACCCAGGCTCAGGTTGTTGAAGGTGTTGCCCGAGAGGACGCCGCCGACCACCCCGGTGGAGGCGAAGCAGTCGATGCACGTGAACTTGACCCGGAGACACTCCAGGAGCTCCAGCACCTCCTGCTCGGTGATGCGGCCGGCCCCGAGGTCCTGCTCGAACCACGGGTGGAGCACCTGGCCCAGCCGTCCCGGCGAGAGCCCGGAGATGGCGTCCTCGTTGAGGCATGCGATGTGGACGGTCCAGCAGAGCTGGAGCGCCTCCCGGAACGTCCGCGGCGGGTGATGGGCGATCCGTTCCAGGCATCCGGCGATCTGGCCATACTCCAGCTTCTGCTGGTCGTCGGCTTCCCGGGCCTCGAGCCGGCGGGCCGCCTGGCCGTAGTTCTCGATCCAGCACTGGATCCCTTCCAGGACGAGAACGATCGCCTCGTAGTTGTAGAGCCGGTTCATCCCGGTGATGCCATCGCCATCCGGCTTGCCCGCCACCCGGGCGCGACGCTCTCGCGCCATGGCGATCAGGCCGTCGAACCCGTGCTGGAGCGGGTAGTAGTAGTTGATCACCTCGCGGCCCTGGGGCAGCGTGTAGCCCGAGTCGAACATGCAGACCACGGCCTTCATGATCGCCTCTTTGACGGCGTACTGCGGCACCATCTGTTCGTACCTGTGCCCCAGGTCGTCCACGGACTTGCCCACCCAGGCCCGGGCGGTCCTCAAGAGCGCCGGCACCTCCTCCTTGCGGATGCCGAACTTGCCCGCGATCGAGACCACGTTCCCGAAGTCCCGGGTGACGTTGCCGCCCCCCGAGCCGAACCGGGAGACCTCGTCGGCGGTGGCGCTGCCCCGATCGAGCGCCGCCTTGTACAGCTCGTCCTCCCGGGCCATGTAGTAGCCCTCGGAGAGCCAGGGCATGGGAAACGAACCCCGGTAGTAGTGGGCCTTGCCCATCACGAGAAGCTCCCCGGGGTAGATCGTCGGGGTCAGGTGGGAGAAGGCGCACTTCAGCGCCAGCGCCCGACGGACCACCGGCACCTCGTTGTCCAGCTCGAAGTACCGCCGGGTGTACCAGTACGGGAACTCGTTCGTGGCCGACGAGAGGGTCTGGTAGTAGAGCTCCCTCAGGCGCCTGGCCCGGGGCCCGGGCTCTCGCCGCAGCTCCCGGTCCCACACTTCGTCGGGGGCCTTTCCACCGGCCTCGTGGCTCAGCGGGAGGCCGGACTCCTCGAGGATCTCGATCAGCTTCTTGCCCATACGCGGACCTCCCGGCTCGGACCGGCGTCGCGCCGGATCACAGGGGGCCACGCATTCTACCGGATCCGCACCCGGGAATCACCGAGAACCTGGCCGGACGTGGTGGGCTTCGATGTGCCGGACCGGGGCGCAGGCCCGGGCGGGCGGAGCCGGCACCGACCGTGGCGGTTCTGCAGTCCGATGCCCAGCGGCGCGTGGTCACGGACCGCGTGTACGGGTGCCCGTGGCGGTGGCGTTCGGGAGGCGCTAGCGCAGGCGCTCGCCCACCGGCGCGCCAGACACCGCGCTGTTCGACACCTCGACAGGCGTCGGGCGGTCGGCAGGTCCGACGACACCGGCTCCGGCGGTCTGCACCGCCCCCGCGGACGCCGCCGGCGAATCGCTCTGGACGCCGACCACGGTGATGCCGCTCCCGGCCGGGCTCTGCCCTGCCGGCGCACCCGGCGCACCCGGCGCACCCGGCGGCCCCGAGGGCGCGGGCCTCTTCTTGCCCTCGATCCAGTCGGCGAGGGCGCCCATGCCGCGGACCATGCCAGCGCTGATCTCCTCGAACGGCGAGACCCGGGAGAGGCCGACCCCGACGAGCATCCCGATCGTCGAACCGATCAGGCCGCCCACGATCCCACCCACGACCGGGATCGGCAGGAGCACCTGACCCAGGGTCGATCCGATCGATGCGCCGAGCATCTGGCCGATGTCTCGCCCCGGGTCGAGCGACCGTAGCGCGCTCGCCACGGACGACCTGAGCCCGCGGCCGCGTGACAGGTTCTCGCCGGCCGCCATGCCCATGATCGCCCCCAGGTAGCCGAACGCCGGCCTGAGCAGGAACCCCGCCGCGGCGCCTGCTGGGCCCAGTGAGGCCAGCCCCGACTGGACCGCGGCCCCGACCACATCGCCGGCGGCGTTCGACACCACGGAGGTCCCGATCACCGCCGGGTCGAGCGCCGTGGCGAGCCGGGCCGGATCGAGCCCGTGCCCCGAGGCGAGCTGGCGCTGCGCTTCGATGGCCAGCGGCGTCAACGCCGCGCCCGCGAGGCTCGCCGGATGGAGGTTGCGGACGAACGCTCCCCTGACGTTGGACTTCAGGTCCGTCGGCACCAGCGAGCCGCGGAGGAGCGCCTCCCGGATGGTGGAGTACTCCTTCAGGTCGGTGCCGTAGAACCGGTGGTCCCGGTAGTTCGCCGCGGCCTGCCGGGCCAGCGCAGCGGGGCTCACCCTGCTGACGGCTTGCGCCACGGGCCCGCCGGGCCGCAACACGGAGGAGGCGCGGCTCCCGACGAACTCGAGCCCGCGGAGGAGCTGCGCGGCCCTCCGGGGCTGGGCGCTTTCGGCGAGGGCGCTCCTGCTCAGCGGCGAAGAGCCGAGCAGCACCGCAACGAGGGCGATGAGAAGGGTGGATCGTCGCATGGCTCTCCTGCCCCTGATGGCGTCGGTTCGAACTCCCCCTGGCCCTGTCGCATACAACTCCCGTGCCAGGTCGAACGATCCGGCGGCAACACGCATCGATCAAGGGAGAGCTCCCGCCTGGGAGCAAGGCGTCTGACCGGCTCCCGCCGGTCGATGTTCGCCGAAGGGAGCATGTCGCTGGCCTGGTAGGCTGGTGGCAACTGGTCGTTTCGACCTGTGTGCCATGGAACCGACGACAGCAACAGCAACCGGCGACGGGTGCCAGGGCTCACGCCTTTTGAGACGGACCGCTCGCAGATCTTGAGACGCTTCGCTCACGCTGCCTGAGACCGGGCCGGGGCTTTGCCGTCTGAGGCAACGAGGCCGGCCTCGGTGCCAGCCGTCGTTGCCCGTCGGGGGAGGCCTGATTCAGAAGGGGATGTCCTCTGGTAGGCGGATTTCTTCGTCGTGAGCGGCAGAGAGTGCGATCCAGAGGGCACGGGCCTGGTAGAGCGATTCTGGAGGATCGTCCCAGGCACTCTCCCGGATGGGCTCGGCCCACTCGTGGAGACGCTCCGGGATCATCTGTGCGCAAGATCAACTACTACCAGAGACGCCATGCCGTCGCCTCGGATTCCCACGATGACACGCAGCGTCAACGACTGCGCGACATCGGCATCGACCTGAGGTGCGCCCTCCTCTGCACGCCGCCATGGGGAAAAGTAGCGCAGTACGACTAGAGTTCAGCCACCAGGTCAATCCCCGTGCTGCGGACCACGGGTCGCCAGTGCAGGCCCGGTGGACCCGAGATGGCCGCCCACACCGTATCGAAGCTACCGGTGACGGTTGCGGCGCTCACGACATTCTCGAGGCGTGTCCCCGGGAGCACATTGGCAGTATCTGCGGTGATGACCCGGAGTGTGCCGCCGAGCGTCATGGTGCCGTGAACCTCGAGACGGCCGAAGCTCTGAGGGTCATGGACGTCGATCGTCAGGGTCCCGTCTCTCCCCTGGAAGTAGCTGGTGACCTTCGATGGGCTACCGAGCTTCAGAGTAGCGACGGTATCCTCCTGGCCGGGGCGGACCGTTCCGTGGGTGTTGAAGAACCCGCCACGGCCGTCGGTTCCCGGCGGCGCGATCACCGTGCCGGAACCGGTCAGCAATCCGCCGGCGATCTCGACGCGCACGCCGCGGTCATAGGAGAGGGCTTCGGTGGTGGCGGAGAAGGTCGGGTCGAGCCGGGTCACCGTCACGCTGCTGCTGTTGCACAGAGTGCCCGCGACTTCCAGCGTGCCCGCGTTCACCTGGACGTCTCCGGCGCATTCCACTGCCTTCGCCGAGGGCACCTGCAGATGGGTCCCGGACCGGTTCAGGCTCAGACCGAGTACGGTCCGGGCAGAGATCGTCTGCTTCCCACCCGCGCCTTCGAAGGTCAGCTCGCCCATGTGCAGCACGATGCCCCACCTGAGCCAGTTTGCCGTGTGAGTCCCGGTCGGCGAACAGACCGTCACCGACCACGTACCGTCGGGATCCTCCCCCCAGAAGGCGTTCGAGAGGAAGAAGTGGGCGATCCCGCCGGACGGGTTCGGGTCGTCTACCAGCAAGCCGCTCTGACCGCACTCGTTCCCGGGAGTCAACAGCCGGCTGCTGGTGGTCCCCTTGCTCAGGACCACCTGCACCTCGCGGCGGTCCTGTCCGGTGAGCTCGACATAGACCTCGACGGATTCGAGGCTCTGACGCACCGAAGCAGGAACCGTGATGTCGACGGTCCGGGTCGAGCCGGCAGCATCGCCGCCGACGATCGTCTGCTGGGGAGCCGGAACCGTCAGCAGCCCGGTGTGATGGACCGTTTCGTCAGTCACGTAGGCCGTTCGCAGCAGCGCACTCACCAGGCCGGTGACGTCGGGAAGCCCGAAGCCGTAGTCGGGGTTGAACCGGAACCCGGCACCGTTCGTCTGCCAGCCGGACTGGCGGCGCCCATCGCTCACGGTCCAGGTCGAGCTCGACGATCGGTCGTCCGGATCCACGACCCGGCTCGTGCGCGCCAGCAGGTGCTTGGCCATGCGCAGGTTGAGATTGGGATTCGCCTGCTTGGCCACTGCCAGCATGCCGGCCAGGCTGGGAGCCGCCGCCGAGGTGCCATCGAACTGGTTGGTGTAGGCCAGATCCTCGAGGTCCGGCAAGAACACCGCAGTACCGTTGCTGTCGTAGTTGTTACCAGGAGCGCCGAACCGGTCGGTGCTCGAGACTCCCAGCCCGTTGGCATACGGTGCGATCGGAGTGTGGGTGAGGTTCCACCACGCACTCTCGCTGAGGACAGCGACGAAGACCGGCGAGCCGAAACTGCTGTAGAGCGCATGGCGTCCGTCGCTTCCCATGGCCGCCACTGTGATCACGTACGGGCAGGTCTTCTCCATGCTCGTGTTGGCATCCTGCTGTTCCGTGGCGCGGGAGTTGCCGGCCGCCTGGGTGAACAGCATGCCGTTGGCAGCGGTGCGCGCGAAGGCGCTGTACGTGTCGGAGAAATCCACTGGATAGACGAACTGCGCCGTCTTGGAGCTCGAGTTCTTCACCTGGATGACCGGCGCGGAACCGAGGGAGGTCAGCCTTGCCAGCGCAGCGCTGTCCATCTGGTCGATCCAGCCCAGCCCGGCCTGCCAGTACACGAACGGCGGGTGCATGCAGTACTCGTCGATGGTGGTGAAGTTGTCCACGACCACCGACGCGATCCGGGCATGCGGGGCCAGGCCGCAGACGCCGATGCCGTTGCCTCCGATGGCGGCGGCCATCCCCGCAACGTTGGTACCGTGCGAGGCGGAGTCATCGTGATGTGCCCCGGTCTGGCCCGCGACGATGCCCTTGGAGTCCATGCCGGTGCTGAGCTCCCGGACGATGTCGAGGTCGGGATGGCCCAGCTCGACGCCGTTGTCGAGGATCCCGATGATGATGCCGCGCCCGGTGTAGCCGGCACTCCACACCGGGACGATATGCGCGTCAAGGCCCACGTTGCTGATGGTGACCTCGGCGGTCTGGTGGCCATTCGGTGCGACGGTGGCAGGATAGTGGATGCTCCGTGGTGCCTGGTTGTGGAGGTTCCACTGCCCGGGGTGGAGCGGCTTCGTGGGGTCGTAGGGGAAGTACGGGTCGTTGGGCGAGAAGGGCTCGCCGGCAAAGGTGTTCCGGGGAACGTCGGCGCCGCCTCCCGCGTCCGGTGCGGGACCATCGCCGCTACAGCCTGCTCCGGCGCACAGGGCGACACCGAGGGCGATCAGCAAGAGACAACGCAGGCAGGCCCTCTTTCCACCCTTCAGGAAGGGGATTTCATCCCCACTACCAGGTTCTCGAGCCACAGGCTTCAGCGCCCCCAAGAATCGGGCCGGTTGTGCTCGCCACAGGCTCACGTGACCGATCCGGCGTGGGTCGTCCCTTCGACACCGAGGAGCGGTGGAGGGCCGTCCGTCGAGCAGGCCTCGAGGCGCGGAGGTCCATGGGGCCTCCGCGGGTGCTCCTGGGCAGGTGTGGCGTAGCGGATACCATGAGGATCGGCGAGTCGTCGCCTCGCGTCCAGCTCCGGGACAGGGGGCGACGGTCGCCCGCGCCCGTTTCGAGGCGGCGCAGGCGAGACCTTCTCGAGCCTGCGGCAGGGCGAGACCGGCCGAGGTGGAGTCGGTCCTGGATCACGTCGTGGACCGTGCAGGTGATGCCGTTGCCCCCCCGGACACAACCGGTAGTGCTTGCGCGACGACGGTCTGAACCCGGGATCCCGGGGGGTGTGCTGAAGGTACCCTCCGGACTTCAACGGCTCCCAGAACGACTCGAGATCCCTCCGTGGGTCGAGCTTCGTACCCTTGTCCAGATGGTACATCTCGAGGGCGCCGGCCACGGTCTTCTGGTTGGCGTAGCAGGCCCGCGTGGCCGACCTGTCGATCGCGATGCGTCCCCCCTGACTCAGCCATGAGAAGGCCGGATAGGCCAGGAGGGCGAGGGTCGGCGCGGCCCTTCTCCGGAACTCGTCAGAGAGAGCTCCCCACACCGCGAGGAGCACCGACAGGGCGAGCAGCGGCGTCGTGAGCATCATCAAAGGGCTGAGCAGTCCCTCTCCACTCAAGGCGCTGCAGGGAGAGGCGGAGCTGTCGACCCCGTTGTGCAGGTACAGCGGCGTCTGACCGGCTCCTGCCGGTCGATGCTCGCCGAACGACGCATGGACGGTCTGGCGCGTCACGATGTCGAGCTCGTGGATCCGGAGCCTCACCGGGTTGGCCGCGTCCAGGACCGGCTCGAGCATGTACGTGGGCAAGGTGCCTGTCGTGATCGGTTCGACGTTGTTCACCGGCCACGGATCGCCGAAGAGCCTCTGCGCCAGGACCCACCAGACGGTCAGGCCGACAACCAGCGCTGCGATCCGGGGCAGCCAGCGTCTCATCGAGATCCCCCCTTCCCGATCGGGGTGGTTCGTTCGATGGAGTACACCCGGATCTCGTTCTCCGACTCGATCGAGAGCAGCTTCCCGTCGGGAGAGAGCCTCACGTCCCCCACGAGCGATAGGGGGATCTGTCAAGTGATACTCGAAAGGCAACTTGTGGCGCCGGCACGCATGCGGCCCGGGAGGACGGTCGCCGCGAGGCGCAGCAGGAGATCGCCGGTTGTCGGCGACGAGCAGCGGGATGCCCTCCTTCTTTTCTCGCTGAGGCGGCAGGGCGATGGTCGCCACCTTGAGCCGGTGGAAGAGGTCGAGCCGCAGCGTAGGGACAGCGGGTCATCATCCGGGGCTCCGGCACCCGCCTCCTCCGGCGAGCGCCCGGGAATCGGCAGCGGCGTTCTTGCACCGGCTCCGGTCCGGTGCGTGCGCCGAACCGTGCCCGGACCTGCGGGCCTTCCCGAGTCGGTGCACGCTGGCGGTGCTGGTCCGGGGCGACCTGGAGCTGCCTCCCGGATCCACCCGCCACGTCCTGCTCTTTCAGGTGCGACGCCTGGGTCCGGTCCAGGCTTCCAGCCGGCCGGCCAGGTCTAGTACTGGATGACCCCGTGCCTTGCGCAGCGGATACCGTTGCCGGCGCTGGTCCAGCTGTACTGCGAGGAGGAGCCGGGACCCGCGGTGGGATCCTGGGGAACACTCTGCAGGTATCCCCCGGACCTCAGCGCCTGCCAGAGATCCCCGTCCAGGACCGTCCGCCTCGTGTTCTTGTCCAGGTTGTACATCTCGACGGCGCCGGCGATCGTCTTCTGGTTGGCATAGCAGCTGAGCGTGGGCGAGTGGTGACGCGTTGACCTGAAGTTGGGAAAGGCGATCACGGCCAGGACCAAGGTGAGAGTGCCCAGGAACCACCTGGACTTGGAGTCCGGTCGGTCGTGGTACAAGCCGATGATGGCGTTCACGAGGCCAAACACCCAGGTCAGGAGCACGATGGCGAGGAGCTGCCATTCCTCCACTCCCCAGTACCTGGGAAGGTTCGTGTTTGCCGCGATCATGAACAGCAGGAGAGCCACGGTCGACACCAGGATCGCCCAGGTGCCGTGCGGATCGGACAGCGGCTCCGGCTGCGCCAGGTCGCGCAAGCAGGCCAGGAGCGCGGCAACGAGCGCCGTGGTGAAGACGCCAACGCAGAGAGTCTGGAACGCGTGGTCGCTCACGAGGTGCGCGGATGGGGCAAACACTCGTATCGCTCCTGCGGCGCAGCACGCACATGCCAGTATCCACAGCCACGCCGTGACCGACCAGAGGAGGTGTCGCGGGCCCGGCGGCACGGGCTTCGGGTCCTCCGGAGAGGCCTTGCATCCGGGCACGAGACAGGTACCCGCCTCCGTGCAGCCCGCATGGTAGGCGGTCGAGCAGCGCGGACAGGTCCAGCGCTTCTCCTCTATCAGCTCGCCGCACTTCGGACACCTGGCCGGGCCTTCCGGAAGAGAGTCAGCCGTCCGGACCGATTCCCGAGCTTGGTCACCGCTGTCTGTACGCATGTCCACCCTCCGTGAGCCTGCGCCCCGTGGCGGCGTCGCGCCTCGGGACCGCTTGATGATCGGCTTCTCGACCGTGGCTCGAAGCCTGGGTACCGTGCGGCCATCCGCGGGCCCAAGACCCGGCGCCTCGCCGGGTCCGAGTCGCGCCCCCGAGCGCGACCTCAATCCGGATCCCCTCCTCTTTCTTCTCTCCCCCGAGCGCGACTTCAAATGAACCCCCTCCACTTCCTTGGTGACTCTGCAGAGCCGACGCATGAATTGCGTCATGTGGCTCCAGATCATGAACGGAGTGGCCTTGCGTCATGGAGAAAATTGGGTACGTGGCGCAATTTGCATCCGAGCGGAAGCTCTGACGCGCCTGGGTATCCTGGTTTGATCGTG
>JACQZM010000490.1 GCA_016213885.1 Candidatus Rifleibacteriota bacterium
CCCGACCAGCTCCCTGAGCCGGCCCACCACCCGGGCGGCCTCGTCGAACCGGCCCAGCTCCAGCAGGGCGATGCCCAGCTTGAGCAGCACGTCCGGCTGCGTCGGGGTGGTGAGATACGCCTTGGCCAGGTGATCCAGACCGATCTCGGGTTGTCGGTTCCGCAGGTACTCCTTGCCGGCCTTGAAGTGGAGCCGCGAGTCGATGGCGAACTGCCCCACCAGACCCTTCAACAGCAGAGAGGCCTCGGAGGAGCGCTTCTCCTTCAACAGCGCCATCCCGATCCCGATCTGGCCCATGACGAGCTCCAGCTGCACCTTGAGCGCCAGGAAGTACTCGGCCAGCGACTGGGGGATCTCCTGCGCCCGGTTGTGGAGCGCCGCCAGCAACAGGTGGGAGTTTATGAACTCCCGGTCCACCTGGTGCAGCCTCTCGAACGCCTCGCAGGCCCTCGCCACGTCCCCCTTCCTCCGGTGGACCTCCGCGATGGAGAAGAGGATGTACGGGTTGCCCGGCTGGCCGGCCAGGGCGCTCTCCCCTGCCGCCAGCGCCTCGTCGAGCTGGCCGGACCCGATGAGGGCGTTCAGCTCCTCGAGGACGGTCAGCGGGAAGCTGGGCGGCCCGGCCGGCGCGGCCGGCCGGGGCTCTGGCGGCGCCTTGTCCTCCCGGGGCTGTGCCGGGACCTGGGACCCCGGGGGAGCCACCGCCACCGGCGCCTGGACGGGCGTCGGCGCCGGGGGAGGCGGCTGGGGCTTGCCCTGCTGGCGCTTCAGGTCCTCCCGGAGAGCGGAGATCAGCAGAAGGTACTTCCGGACGTTCTTGAGGTTCTTCAGCGAGACGCCCAGCTCGCCGATGGCGTACATCGCCGACGACCGCTGCTTCAGGTTGGGGCTCTTGAGCATCTTCGCCAGGTCGTCGACCACCTGGAGGCTGCCGCAGTTCCAGCACGCCACGGCGGCGTTCGCATTGACCCGTTTGTCCGACGAGTTCAGAAACGGCTCCACGATCGGTATGATCTCCACCGTGCCGATGGCGGCCAGCGCCTCGATGGTGTTGGCCTGCACCCTGAGGTCCATGTGCTGGAGGAACCGTGCCAGCACCTGGATCCGCGAGGAATCGGCGATCCGACCCAGCGCCGACACGACCTCGGAGATGACCCCCGGGTCATTCTCTCGGTCGAGCAGCTTGAGCCGGTGCTCCTCCCCCATGTGCTCGCCCAGCCGACCCAGCGACTTGGCCGCGCCGATGCGGATCAACGGGTTCTCGTGGGCCAGCGCTCTGAGGAAGCAGCCGGTCACCTCCGGCGACGGCATGTACGAGAGCGACTCGATGATGTTCCTGAGGACGTCCGGGTCCGACTCGCTGGTGAACTGGGTCGTGAGCCACTGGGTGACCCGATCGCTCTGGAGGAACCGGGCCGCGTAGACCGCGGAGGCGCGCTCCCACTTCTCCTCGGAATTCAACAGCTTCGACAGTATCTGGATCGACGTGTTCAGCTCGCTCTTGGCCAGGGCGATCGCCACGTTCCCCAGCACCCGGTTGTTCTCGCCCTCCTGGATGAGCGGCTTCAGCAGCACCGCCTTGAGCTTCTCGGGGATCGGCATCGCCCCGATCAGCTCCACCGCGTTGGCCCTCACCCGGGGGTTCGAATCCCGCAGCGCCTTCTTGGCCAGGCTCAGCATGTCCGCCCCGGCGATCGACGTGAACGCCTGCACCACCGTGGCCCTGATCTTCGGGTTGTCGATCGACTCGTACAGGCTCGACAGCTTGGGGATGAGCTGATCGTCCTCGGAGACCTTGACGCTCTTCAGCGCCTTGAGGCTCGCGATGATCGTCTCCTCGTCGCCGGTGGACAGCGCCTCGAACAGATGTGGAAGGGCGTCCGACAGTCCCATGTGCCCCATGCTCTCGATGGCGGCCCGGCGGACCGGGGCATGGGGAGCCTTCACCAGCGGCGCGAGCTTGTCGACCACCTGCCGGTTGGCGAACCGCCAGAGCACCCCGGCGCAGGCCGCCGTGACCTTCGGGACCGACGACGAGAGCAGCGTCAGGAGTCGCTCCTCGATCCGGGGGTGGCTGATCTTGGAGAGCGCCACCACCGCTTCCTCGGCCAGGTCGTCGTTCTCGAGAAGCGAGAGGAGCTTGTCCACGGTCCTCTCGTCGGCGATCTGGCCCAGGGCGTGGACCGACGGGACCGCCATGGCGAGGTTCTCGGACCCGGCGAAGCCCAGGAGCTCCTGGGTACAGGGCCAGAGGATCTCGACGCCATGCCGGCGGAGCTGCTCCTCCTCCTCGGTCGAGACGGCATGCTCTGGTTGATCGCTCATCCGCCACCCCCTTGCTCCTTGAGGACGGCCAGGAGTCTCTTGGCCTTCTGACAACCGACGGACCTCTCGCTCCCGTTGCGGACGACCTCCTGACAGATCGTGCGTGCCAGATCGAGCTCGCCCCTGTGGAAGCAGGCCACTGCGTAGTCGTAGCCGATATCCTGGTCCGACGGGTTCTCGAGGTGGGCCAGGAAGAGATGGCGCGCCGCCTTCACATAGTAGCGCAGGGACAGGTAGAGCCGGCCCAGCCTGGCGTGGGCGTCGGTGGTGATCGGCATGGACTTCACCAGGTCCTTGAGGCTCAGCAGCGCCTCGGAGCGCCTGTTGGCCTCCACCAGCTCACGGGTGGTGGCCACCTGCTCCCTCAGGAGCGCCAGCCGCCGCTCGTACGCGGCCAGGTAGGAGCGGAGCATCGCCGCTCCGTCGCGCTCCTTGGAGTAGTGGGTGGCCAGCTCGATGGCCGGGCCGAGGAAGTCCCGCTCCGCCCTGACGATCTCCTCGAGGGCCTGGCGGTACTCCGGCGTCATCTCCCCCTGCGCCTTGAAGCGCTGGGCGAGCATGGTCAGCAGCGGTCCGCCGCCCTCCCGGACGATCGCCTCCACCTGGGGCAGCGCCAGGTCCCTCGTGAACCCGGCGACGGCCCCCAGGAGCTTCTCCACCCTCTCCTCCAGCGAGATCGAGCCATCAGCCACCTTCACCGGGATCGGCCTGGGCACCGCCTCGCGGCTCGGGACGCCGGACGACGAGAGGTAGAGCGCCTTCAGCGAGTGGAGGAGCGTCACCCCGGCCTGCGGCAGGTGGAGGTACCGGAGCGTCCGGCCGATCTCGCCCACCACGAAGATGGCGCTGTAGAACTGCCTGGGAAACGCGGCGTCCAGCATGGTGAGGATCGCCGGGACCACCTCGAACTCCCCGTGAGAGAACAGCGCCATGACGGCGTTGGCCTTGAGCCGGTTGTGGGTGGACGACACGAACGGCCTGATGCTCGGCAGAGCCGACAACCCGCCCCTGGTGGCCAGGACCACCATCGCGTTGGCCTGGACCCGGGGGTCCGTGTCCTTCTCGAGCGCCTGGACGACGAACGAGAGGTCCCGGGACTCCGCCAGCGCTCCGATCGCCGAGATCAGGGCGCTCCGGACCGTCCCGTCGTTCTCCACGAGGAACTTCTGGGGCAGGAGCCCGGCGAGCTCCCGATCCCTGAGCCGGCCCACGATCCGGGCGGCCCTGGCGCGGATGTTGGAGCTGGGGTGGTCCAGGAGCTTCACCAGCGGCCCCGCCGCCCTGGAGTCCGTGCCCGACTCCAGCGCCCGGATGGCCTGGGTCAGCACCTCCGCCTCCCGCTCCTCGCCGATGAGCCGGCCCAGCCGGGCCAGCGCCGTCGGGGTCTTCATCCTGCCGAGGCAGTAGGCCGCCGACGCCCTGAACCAGACATCCTCCGAGGTCAGCATCTTCTCGACCGTGGCCACGGCGAGCTCGCCGTTGTGCGGAAAGACCGCCATCGCCGCGTTGGCCCTGGCGCGGTTCGAGTCGTCCTTGAGCAGCGGCGTGATCAGGGCGATCACCCGGTCCGGCTGCTGCTTCAGGCCGGAGATCGCCTCGACGGCGTTGGCCCGGATCCGGTCGTTCGGATCGGCCAGCGCCTCCTCCAGCGTCGGCATCGCCGTGGCCTGGCCGATCCGTCCCAGCGTGGAGATGACGGTGGCCCGCACATGGCCGTCGGTGGCGGTACGGTAGCGGGCCGCCACGGCCTCGGCCGCCCTGGGGGAGTCGAACCCCGCAAGCACGCGGAGCACCTCCAGGACCACCCAGATCTCCCTGTCGTCGAGGAGCTTCAGCAGGCAGGGGAGGCTGGCGGCCCGATCGCTCCACTCGCCCAGCGCCACGGCCACGTTGGCCCGGATCGACGGGTTGGGGTGGGAAACGTTTGCCGTGAGCACGTCCCAGGCCCGCGAATCGGCGTAGCGACCCAGCTCCAGCAGGGCGTGCTGCCGGATCGCCGGCTCCGGGTTGGTCGCCGCGGAGAGGAACGGCTCCAGCACCTCCGGCAGACCCAGCTGGGCGAGCGCCGCGGCGGACACCTTGGCGAGCTGTGGGTTCACGACGGTCTGGGAGAGTATCTCCAGCGCCGTGGGCTCGGCGATCTTGCCCAGCGCGATGATCGCCCGCTTCGCCACCTCCGGGTCGTGGCCCCGGGCGAAGACCATGAGCCGCTGGACCAGCGGCCTGATCGTCGCAAGGCCGGCCTCCCGCAACCGCGCCACCGGCACTCCCTCGAAGCTGGTCCCCTTGGTGGAGGGGGGCCCGGGCAGCGGCGCGACGTCGAACAGCGGCGCTCCGAAGCTCCTGTTGAGCAGCGCTGCCAGCGTGCGGTTGGCCTGATGGCTCACCAGCAGGACCGGATCGCTGGTGGCCGCCCGGAGCGCCTCCATGACCTCGTCGTCCTCCTGGCCCTCCGCCAGGAGCTCGAGCTGGCTGATGGCGTAGCGTCGGACCTGCGGGTCCTGGTCGTTGATCAGCGCCAGCATGCGCCTGAGTTCTTCCATGGGAGAGTGCCTGGTGAGGATTATTAACTCATGGCCGCCGGGTCACGCAACCTGCCCGGGTCGCCAGGATCCGGCGAGGCGCCGGATCTTCGTTCGCAGGCTCTCACGACCTTGATCCAGGGGTGCTGCCCCTAGCACTACAACGAAAGATCCCGGCCTACTGCGGCCGGCTGCGACGAACGCTGGCGGCGTCATCGTCGCGAAAGGTCCTCGATGTACTGTTCAAGTACACCTCCGGTCCTTTCGCTCCTCTTCCTTGCCAGCCTTCGCCTCGCTCGGCCTCGCGACGGCCGGGATCGTTGTAGTGCTAGAAGTCTCCGGCCCGGGCCAGGTCGCTGAACTTGCCGATCTTCTCGTTGAAGTGACACCGCACCGTGCCCAGCGGCCCGTTCCTCTGCTTGGCCACGATGATCTCGGCGATCCCCTTCTCCTCCGTGTTCTCCTTGTACCGGTCCTCCCGGTAGATGAACATCACCAGGTCCGCATCCTGCTCGATGGCGCCGGACTCCCTGAGATCCGACAGCATCGGCCGCTTCTCATTCCGGTCTTCCACCTTGCGGGACAGCTGCGACAGCGCGATCACCGGGATGTTCAGCTCCCGGGCCAGCGCCTTGAGCCCCCGGGAGATCTGGGAGATCTCGAGCTGGCGGCTCTCGACCTTCTTGTCCCGGACCTCCATCAGCTGCAAGTAGTCCACGACGATGATCCCCAGATCGTGCTCCGCCTTTAGCCTCCGGGCCTTGGAGCGCATCTCCCGGAGCGAGATCTGGGGCGAGTCGTCGATGTAGATGGGAGCCTCCGACAGGATCCCGCAGGCCGTGGTCAGGTTCGACCAGTGCTCCTCCCTGAGCATCCCCCGCCTGAGCTGCTGCATGTCGATCCTGGATTCCATGGCCAGCAGCCTGAAGGCCAGCTGGGTGCGGCTCATCTCCAGGCTGAACATCAGCACCGGCTTGCGGGCGCCGTAGACCCCCATGTTGACGGCCCACGACAGGCAGAGCGCCGTCTTTCCCATGGAAGGCCGGGCCGCGAGGATGATCAGGTCGGAGGGCTGGAACCCCGCCGTGATGTCGTCCAGGTCCTTGATGCCGCTGCCGATTCCGGTGACCGCCTCCCGCCGGTCCACCAGCTGGCCCACCACCTCGTAGGCCTCGGTGATCACCTCCTTCATCGAGAAGTACGGTCGCGAGACTCTCGACTGCGTCACCTGGAAGATCTCCGCTTCGGTCCGGTCGAGAAGCGTCTCCAGGTCGTCGATCTCCTCGTAGCAGGACGACGAGATGTTCGCCGACACCTCGATGAGACGTCTCAAGAGCGACTTGTGCCGGACGATCCTGGCGTACTGCTCCACGTTCGCCGTGGTGGGAATGACGGAGAACAGCTCCTGGAGGTAGTTCATCCCGCCCACCTCCTCGAGCTGCCCTTTCGAGGCCAGCGCCGCCTCCAGGGTGACCAGGTCGACCGCCTCGCCCTTGTCGGCCAGCTCCAGCATCGTCCTGAAGAGGATCTGGTGGCGCAGCTTGTAGAACTCTTCGGGCCTGAGCAGATGCTCCACCCTCTCGATGGCCTCCGGAGAGAGGAGCATCGATCCGAGGACGGCCTGCTCGGCCTGATTGGAATGGGGAGGTACCCGGAGAGGCTGCTGCGGAGCGGTGGTCATGGTGGCGAGGAGGGGACGGAGGCGCCGGGACGACGCCCGGTGGACGGGGATCCGATGCATGGTATGCCGTGGACCGCCGGGATGCCAGCACCTTGTCCGTCCTCGTGGTCTGCTGTAGAGTTGGGCCCATGAATCCACCGATCGATCTTGCGAAGACGAAGCTGGGCCCCAAGGAGCGAGAGGCGGTCACCGGCTTCTGCGACGAGCTCGTGACGGCGCTGGGCGACGGACTCGAGGCGATCGTGCTCTGCGGGAGCGCGGCCAGGGGCGACTACAGGCCCGGCCGGAGCGACATCAACCTCCTCGTCGTGCTCGAGACCATCGAGGTGGCCTCGATGAAGAAGGTCGTGGCGGCCGTGGTCCCCTCGAGACGCCACACCCTCGCCCCGATCATCGCCAGCAAGGCGAGCCTCAGGTCGTCGACCGACGTGTTCCCGATGGAGTACCTGCTGCTCAAGGAGGCGTACCAGGTGCTGTGGGGGGAAGACGTCCTGGCGAGCCTCGACGTGAGGCGGGAGCACCTCCGGCTCAGGTGCGAGCAAGAGATCAAGGACGTCTTGCGGAAGCTCCGGAGCTACTACGTGATGTCGGCGGGACGGAACCTGGGCGAGGTGATGGTCCGGACCGTGGGCGGGTTCCTCGAGACGCTGCGGGTGACGATCTCCGTGCTCGATGGGACCCTGCCTTCCAGGGTGCAGGTCGTGGACGTCGCCGCCAGGACGTTCGGCATCGACGGAGGCACGCTGAGGCAGGTCATCATGCTCAGGAGCATGGACGTTCCGCCCCCCCCCGCCGAGGCGGAGGAGCTCTACGACCGCTACATGGCTCTCGTGGATCGCGTCGCCATCACGATCGACGAGACGCGCTGAGGGGGCCGAGGCCTCCGGTCCGCCGGGCTCCAGGCACGAGCGGCGACCATGACGAGAGCCGGCTGGATCCGCTCTGGCGTCCAGCCGGCTCCCCGCCAGGGGCGGTCACGGCTTCCGGGTCTGGCCCGGGATCAGTCGGGAAGCTCTGCCTCCGCCTCGTTGATGCCCTTCTTCTTCTTCTTCTTGGCCGGCGCCGCATCCTCGGGCAGCTGGGCCTCGGCCTCGCTCTTGCGCCGCGGCTTCTTCGCCTTGCCATCGTCCGCCTTGACCTCGGGTTCGGCCGCCACGGCCTCGGGGGTCTCCTCGTCCGGGCCGGCCTTCTTGCGAGACCTGGGCACCGAACCGGCTTCGGTGTCCGGCATCGCCTCGGCCGCGACCTCTTCGGCCGGCTTGATCGGCTCGTCGGACCTGACGTCCAGGTGCAGGGTGGCGGTCACGCCGACCTCCAGCCTGCAGGCTACGGTGTACTGGCCCACGGTCTTGAGATGGGCGGGAATCGGCACTCTCCGCTTGTCCATCTCGATGCCGGAGAGCGCCTTGATCTTGTCCACGATCTCCTGGCTGGTGACCGACCCGAACAGCTTGCCCTCCTTGCCGGCTTTCTTGACGACCTCGATGTGGAGCTTGGAGAGCTTGTCGGCCAGCTCCCGGGCGGACTCGATCCGCTTCGACTTGGCCTCGTTCGCCAGCCGGATCTTCTCCCTCAGGGACTTCACGTTGCCCGGCGAGGCCAGGATGGCGAGCTTGTTGGGAAAGAGGTAGTTGCGCGCGAAACCGTCCTTGACCTTGACGACCTCGTTCTTTCCGCCGAGGGCGTCGACATCCTTGATGAGGATGACTTCCATGATTCTCCAGGGCTCCTTTCGCCACGAATCCCGAACAGGGGGGATGAATTCTCGATCTCGTCGTCCGCTCGTCCGTCGACTCCACGCCGCCCGAGGCGCTGGAGGGGAGGACGCCCACGAGGCCCTTCGCCGCGGTCGCCATCGACGACCCCGGTCCCGGGATGAGCGGATCTGGCTCAGCGGGACGTGCAGTACGAGAGCAGCGCCATGCAGCGAGCCCGCTTGATGGCGGTCGCGATCCGGCGCTCGTGCCGCGCGCAGGCCCCGGTGGCCCTTCTCGCCGCGATCTTGTGCTTCTCGTTGACGTACCGCTTCAGCGTCACGACGTCCTTGTAGTCGATGTCGTCGACCTTGTTGGCGCAGAAGGTACAGATCTTCTTCTTGACCTGTTTCTTGACCTTCGTGGTCTTCTTCCGGTCGCGATCACGCTTGTCCTTGCCCACGAACTGACCTCCCTGGGTTCAACTCAATCGGTCCGGCTCTCTCGCCTCGGGACCCTCGTCCGTATCCGTTCGTCCACTCGCATCCCGCCAGATGGCCACCGGAGCGCTCTCGAGACGCCAGCGGGGCCGGGTGTCGATCACCGGACCCGCGCCCTTGCCTGGAGGCGCCCCGAGGAACTGCACCCGATCGGCAACGACCTCGATGCTGGTCCGCTTCTGCCCGTCGTCCTGCTCCCAGCTCCTGCTCTTGAGCCGGCCCTCGACGAAGACCGGCCTCCCCTTCTTGAGCACGTTGGCGCAATTCTCGCCGTTCTTGCCCCAGACCGTCACCCGGAGAAAGCAGGTGTCCTTCTGCTGCTGGCCCTGCTTGTCGTTGTAGAACGTGTTGATGGCCAAGCTGAAGTTGCAGATGGCCAGTCCGCTCTGGGTGTACCTGAGCTCCGGGTCCCTGGTGAGGTTGCCGATCAGAAGAACCTTGTTCAGCGAAGCCATGCTTGGCCCCCTCCAGATGTCGAGGCAGACGATGCGCTGCCCGGTTGCCGCGTGACGTCGTGTCCGCGCCCCACGGCCGATGGGAGTCAGCTGGGCGGGGGCTGACTCTTGCTGTTGGCGGGCTTCTTGATCGTCATGTGTCGG
Source organism: Candidatus Rifleibacteriota bacterium (assembly GCA_016213885.1). GTDB lineage: Bacteria > Muiribacteriota > UBA6191 > JACPRK01 > JACQZM01 > JACQZM01. The sequence goes on from JACQZM010000490.1 coordinate 9,322, forward strand.
ATGATCGAGGGCTGGAGGTTCAGGTACGTCTCGCACTTCTTGACGAGGTCGCCGATCCCCTCGAACTCCACCAGGATGTAGTAGCCCTCGTTGTGCTTGTCGATCTCGTACGCCAGCTTCCGCTTGCCCCATTCCGTCGTCTTGACGATCTTTCCGCCATGCTTCTGGATGGTGGTGCTGTACTTCTCGAGGAACTGGTCTATCTGTTCCTTCTCGAAGCTCGGCTCGGTGATCAATAGCGTCTCGTACTGGGTGGGTGGCCTCTGCGGCCTCTTGTCTTGCGTTTCCATGCTTTCGTTGCTCTTGGGTTCTCGTTGACTCCGGAGCGCTCGCTCGAGTCATGGTCCTGTAGCGCCCTGAAGCTCACCTTGAGCCAACTTCGAAGCCGTCGCAGGCCGACAGGCGCTGTAAGGAACTCGCAATATAGCATGGAAAGCCGGATGGACACAAGCTGTTTGTCGCGTCCAGGATCCCCCACCTGTTTCGCGGAGTCGGGCCTGTGATCAGGCCTCGGCCTGGCTGCAGAGTCACCA
>JACQZM010000254.1 GCA_016213885.1 Candidatus Rifleibacteriota bacterium
TCAAGCGCTGCGTGCGACGGTGAGCACCGCCATGGTACTTTTCGGCGAGGGTCTAGCTCCGAGGTGGCCCACGGCGCCGTTCAAGTTGACCGGACAGACCGGTCGGGTGGACCGGTCAATCTGACCGGGCGTGACCCTTTCCGGGCCGGATCTGCGGCCTTGGTCAGGGGCCCGACATGTGGAACGACCTTTGCGAGACGCTGGCCGTGGATCGATGAGCCACAGTGGTCGGGGCCACTGGGCACGAGTCAGACACACTCCTGGAGGTGGGTTTCCATGTCGAGCTGCATGACCCCGGCGGTTCGCGCCCGGTCGACTGTCGTGGGCGTTCTGGTTCTTGGATTCGCGCTCCTTGCGGGATCGGCGGCCCGGGCCGGGGACCAGGTGTCCTGGTTCGATCTCCGGCAGAAGATCCACCCCTTGATGGCGGCCTGTCTCGGAGACGCTGCGTTTCTCAGGAGCGCCTGCGCGGTGATGCTCCAGGACAAGGCCAGGCTGGAGACCGTCGTACTGAGATCCGGCTCGGGTGGGGATGGCACGGTCCACTTCCTCTTCGACCTGGATCGGGCTCCGACCTTCCGCTGTGTGGCCGCCGACGTGGACGTCGGTGGAGGCGACCGGCTCGCAGAGACGAGGGTCTCTCGAAGCCGGCAGTTCGACGCGATCCTCACTCCGGCAGGGGTCGTGAAGGACGCGAACGGGACGAGCGCGCCGCCGGATGCGACGTGGGTCGCTCTCCGGAGAGGTATCCCTCCCGTCCTGGCCGTGATCCTGACGGACCGAGAAGTTCTCCGGCGCATGTCCGCCGTGCTGCTGGACGACCGGGCCCGGCTCAAGACCGTCATCTGGCAGCACCGTGCCAACGGCAACGACTGGACCTACCTCCTCTTCCAGCGGGAGGGCCAGGATCTGCTCTGCATCGCCGTTGCTGTGGTCGCCCGGGTCGATCTGGAGTCGCACGAGGTCTGGCACGAGGTCAGGTTCGTTCACCCGCAGACCTACCGGGCCACCATCCTGGCCGACGGCGCGGTCCAGAAGGTCGTTCAGTGAAGCAGGGTGCCCCCGGCGTCGAACAGGACCCAGTCGACTCGTCGATTCACCTGCCGATGCACCCGGGCATCTCTTTCCTGCGGTGCCGGCCGTCGTACGCTCCATGACCAGCGTCATCGCGGCGGCGAACTGCGGATAGGCTGCCAGGACCCAGGGGGCGGCCGGCATTCTTCTTGATCTCGGTGTGGAGTTCTGGACCGGCTGCCCTTCTTCGCCCAGCCATCGTCGGCTCGGGCGAGTAGATCCAGGTGCAGCGACTGACGAGGAGGTGGCAGAGAGAAGACAACGCGAGCGTGGAGCGGACGCCGCCTCCGGGTGCCGCCCGGCGTCGTCCTCCACCACGCCGACATCGAAACCGACGACATCGCCTGGAAGGGTCCGATCCCGGCCACGTCGGTCCGGCGTACCCTCCTGCACTGCTCCGACGAACACGTCGCCCCGGACATCCTCCGCCAGGCCGTTGAAGATGCCCTGGCTCGCGGTCTCTGTCAGCCGCAGGAGATGGAGCCCCTGATAGTCGAGCTCGGGATCCGGCGACCACGGGCGCGACGGTGGGCAGCGTGACGATCAGGAGCTACGCCACGCCGGAGGCCTTCAGGCAGGCGTTGGAGATCCGACCAAAGAAGGAAGCCGCCGCCGCGGGCAGGGATCTGAACCGGTTCCGACAGCTCCTGGTGTTCGACCGGTTCCTCGCCAGGGTCTCCACCGTGCTGGGCGACCGCGCCATCGTGAAGGGCGTTGTCGCAAGGGACTTCCTGATCCGGACGGTCCGCCACTCAATCGAGAGCAACCAGAGCCGGGAGAGACTTCGCCACCTGAGCCGTGTGCTGCGAACCGTCCGCAAGGTCAACCAGCTCATCGTGCGCGAAAGGGACCCGGTACGACTCACACAGCAGGCCTGCGACCTCCTCATCGAGCTGCGCGGTTACGGGAGCGCCTTCCTTGTCCTGACGGACGATGCGCAGCAGCCGCGCCTCGTGGCTGGGGCCATGGCTGATCGCGAGAATGCTGGGCCAGCCAGGGAGGCCATCCACCGTCTCGGACTGACGGCGTGCATGAGGCAGGTCTGGGGGTCGGCCAGCCCGGTCATCTTGGAGCATGGCGGGCTGGAGTGCGGTAACTGCCCTCTGAGCACAGCGCCTGGCGGCAAGCATATGGCCTGTGGCCTCATGCATGGCGATAGTCCCACCGGCGCGATGGTCGTCGCGATACCCACTGGGCTGAGTCTGACCGAGGAAGAGCCCGGCCTTCTCGCAGAGATTGCCGGTGACATCGCCTTCGCTGTACACGCGATCGAACAGGAGGAGAAGCGCAAGAAGGCTGAACATGCCCTGGAAGCATCTGAGAAGCGGTACCGCCGCCTGTTCGAGACCGCCAGGGACGGCATCCTGATCCTCGATTTTTCCACCGGGCGGATCGTTGACGTCAATCCGTTTCTGATGGAATTGACGAGCTACTCGCGGGAGGACTTCCTCGGGAAACACCTGTGGGACGTCGGGCCGTTCAAGGATATCGCGGTCAGCAAGAGTTCATTCGCCGAACTGCAGTCCAGGAGTTACGTCCGCTACGAGGATCTTCCTCTGGAGGCCCGTGACGGTCGGAAGATCCCCGTCGAGTTCGTCAGCAACGTCTACCGCGTCGACGACCAACCGGTGATCCAATGCAACATCCGTGACATCACCAGGCGCAGGCGGGCGGAGGAGGCGCTGCGCCACAGCGAAGGGCTCTACCGCAGTCTCATCGATCACATCCCGCAGCGCATCTTCCTCAAGGACAGAAGCTCAGTGTACGTTTCATGCAATGCCATCTTCGCCCAGGACCTAGGTATCTCCTCTGAAGAGATCGTCGGCAAGGACGACCTCGCGTTCTTTCCACCCGAACTTGCCGAACTCGTCCGCGAAAAGCGCTGGCGCCGCCGGACGGTTCTCGCGCCACCAGACATCGGCCGCTTCGATCTGAGACGCGGCAAGCGGTCTGACCTCGATCAATGCGGTCATCCGCGCTTGCGGAGCCTATCGACCACCTCGTGAGCTGGGATTCCGGGGTCGCCGGCGAGGACGCTATGCCAGGCTTGGTCCAAGGCAGAGTGCAGCGCCCTGCACCCCGCTTCCACCTTGAGCACTCCCCTCGCCCGAACGCTGACGCCGCGGTTGGCCCGGGTCGATGTAGCGTCCCCGAGCGACCTCAGGGAGCGCAGGGGTTGACCCGGGACGGGCTCTGCACAGCCCGGGACGAAGCTACGTCGCCCTGGGCTTCGCCGCCCCGCTAGAGTGGCGGCACTGCACGGAGAGGCCGTTTCCGATCGTGGTGTGGTGTATGAATCACGCCTCACTCGCGCAACGCCAACGGCGCTGCTGAGCTGGGTTCGACTGAACGTCCCCGACAGCGACCGAAGGGAGCGACGGGGCTGGCCCTGGGGTTGCCTTGCAGGCCCAGGGCCAGAGTTCGGTCGACCTCGGCTCCAGCAGCTCCCGTCAGAGGGAACGGAGAAGAGGCGTTGCCATCGGAGAGCGGCTTCTGAACGGCGTCTTCATTGCAGCTGTCCGGCCGGTCGCTCCGCGTCCACCCGGTCGCACCGGACCGACCCGGCTCGCCGATTGGCCTTCGCGCGGCCTTCGGTCTGTCCGTCCGTCCGGCTCCGTTCATCTGAGAATGGCTCGATGCTGGACTACCAGTGGCGCGCGGATGGAGGCCCGTCGCTGCAGAGCCCCTCGACCACGTCGAGGCGCCGCCCGCTACCGGCACCGCCCCCGTGGGCAGCGCAGCAGACCTCTACTGCCGGAGGAAGTGCCGGGATCCACGCTCCGTCGCTTCCGAGCCGGGCGACTGCGTCGAGGTGGAGAGTTCTGTCACACTCGATCTGGTGGGCGGCGGAGTTGACCATGTGGATGAACCCGTCGGCCAGAACCCCGGCCGTACGAGTACCTACAGCCTCCAACGAGACGTTGTACCACAGGCTGCCCGCCAGCCATTCGCCCCAACCAAGCCTGGGCCAGGTGCACGGTCCTGGCCATCGACCGGATGGTCTGACCTCACGATCGAGAGTGCTGACCAGCAACCGCGAGGCTACGGCGAGCCGCTGTCGAGCCTGCGCCACCCAGCGACCACGGCCGTCACGGTCAACCGGAATGCGCGAGTGGCCGAAGTAGGGCCAGAGGCTCAGGCTCGAACCCGACCACGCGTTCAGGCGCTTGCCGTAGTTCAGCAGCGCCCGGTCCGCCTCGACCTCCACGTGGCCGCTCAGCAGGAGCAGGCTTGGCGTTGTCCGCTTCAGGGTCTCGCTCAGTCGTCGCCGATCGGGTCCGGCGAGACGCGATCGCGCGAGGGGATCGAACGCGCGGGCGAAGAGCTCGGCTCGCATCTCGCTGGACACCAGCAGCGTTCGCAGGGGGCGCGACGCCGGGCTGGCCTCGAGAAAGGCGAGGAGCTCGAGCCACGCCGTGAAGACTGCCAGAGCTCGGTCGGACCGATCTCGTTCGAGCTCGAACCGGATGGTCTCGACACAGATCCCCAGGAAGGTGCTGTAGGCTTCTTCCGCGGCGCCGAGATCGACCTTGAAGGCGAAGTCACGGGCGGCTCCGGGTGCAGACAGCGTGTCGCACAGTCGCCCCACCGAGGCCACGAACTGCCGTACGACCGGGCTCCATCGATCGACGATGCGTGCCCGCGCAGCCTGTTTCAGCGCCGCCAGATCTGCACCGGAGGAGCCGGCGAGGTCGTCGACGAACGGCCGCAAGGCCTTCGACGGATGGGCCGGCCGCTGGTGCACGACGAACAGGTCGAGGCGCTCGGGAGTCGGGGCGCCCCGGGGTCCGATCACTGCTTGCCCCGGACGCTCGAGCACACCGCCCACGTACAGATGCCGCCCCGTGAGCCGCTCGCCCAGCTTCAGCCCCACCACGAGCGTCGCGAGTACCACCACCGGGACCAGCCACCATCCGCGACGGAACCCGAGGGCGGCGAGCCGCAACGCGCCCACGACGAAGACCTCGAGCAGGTCGTCGAGGACCCGGAGCCAGCGCACGACGAACCTCCACGTCTTCACAGACCCTCCCTTCCAGGCCGAAAAGGAACAGGTCCCAGGGAATGTCGCCTGCTGGGACCTTCTGGAGGAGAAACGAGGGCCCGGCCGTGTTCACTGCGGGAGGGGGCCAGGCCATCCCGGTACCGCAATAGCGGCCCTCGGGGGGCGCCGATCGACACGTTGCTCGAGGCTACCGTTTCTCGTGGTCCGACCTGTCACCACGGAATGATAGGCCGGCCACCGAAGCTCGCCAAGTCCGGATCGCGAACCCGTCGAGCGACGCCGCGCCCTTTGCCCGGGCGCGCCGGCAACGCGCGCCTTCGGCCAAAGACGCGTCCGACGATCCGGGCAGACCGCCGCGCCAGCATCACCCGGCCCGGCAGGCGGTGGACGACGCGTTGGCGTCACAGCCCGAACGCGAGGGCATCTGGCGAGTCGAGGAAGCCAAGGGATACCGCAAGGCCGTCCGGGTGCCAAGCGGCGAGCCTGACTCCCACGGCGTTCCCGTCGGGAGTCACCCTCACCTCGCGCCTGTCGACGGTCGGCGCCTTCGGGCATCGTCTGCGCCCGTGTCCGTCGGGGCGTGATCGCAGCTCGCCGACGTGATCCGTGGATGGCCGGGCGCATCAATCGTCGGGAGGCGCGTGCAGCGCGTTGCGCCTGGACGTCGCGATCCCCGTTCGACCGCTGGTCGGTTCGAGAGACGCTACGGAGGGAACGGGAGTCGGCGAACGACCGGTGGCAGGCCCCGGGCGAGACGGACGTGTGCGGAGCATCCAGTGGAACGCGATGACCGATCGGTCAAGGTGCCCCTGGAAGGCATCGTTGCCGCGGCGCGAGAGCTGCGGGTCACTGAAGTCGAGCTTGATCCTCTTGATGGCTCGTTCGACGGCGGTGCGCCGGCGCATCATCACCTTGAAGCGCTTTGCTGCCGGTGGGTCGAAATCTTGCCTCCTCGGCAGAATCTGTGGGTCGTCCGGCGCATTCGGCGGGACCGGTCGCCGTGACGGTCGGCCGGCCACCAGGGCCACGGCCGAGTCCATCCGCCGTCACTTCTTCGGTCCCGAGGATCTGGATGCCATCGACAGGATGCCGGAGACGCTCCTGGACCCGACCACCAAGGCGCCGTACCGCCTGGGAAAGCGTGGATCCAGGACCATCCTGTACGGCCTCGGCTCCGTGAGCACATGGTTGACGAGAACATCGAGCGCCTGGTCATACCCGCGGAGGATACACCACTGATCCAGCGAGAAAGGCATGTCGGTCGGATACTCGGCCGGCCACATCGTGAGCTGCAGGAGGTTGGCCTCGTACTCGGCTCGCATGGTCTCGACGAAACCGCACAGAACGGCTCCGGCGCTGCGGCCCGGCAGGCGCCCGGAAACCGTCCCGACGATAAGCTGGCTGATGTGGACAAACTCACGCTCGAGGATCGAGCGACGCCTGGCGCACCGGCTCTCCAAGGAGCCAGACGGTACGATGACCAACGGCGGCATCGGCGGCCGGCGCCCGGCGGGGGCGGGGACGGTCATCGCCTCCTTGAAGGGGAGTGCCGCCTGTGCGCTGCGAGCGGCGTACCAATCCTGGGCTCGCTGCAACTCGCGCTCCGCAGCGGGATGAAAGTCAACGCTTCTTGCCCTTGGCATGCAGGCGTACTTTCAGTCTCTCGTGGACCTCGGACCACGGGACCGCCTTGACTGCCCCACTTTCGAGCTCGTCCGCCCTCCGGTCGAGTTCGGGCCTCCACGCAGCTTCAGTCACGGGGTCAAGCGGTGACGCCAGTGTGTCGAGAAGAAGATCCGTGAGCAGCTCGCGATCCTCCTGCGAGAGGTCGACTGCCTGTTGGTATATCTTTCGAAGTGGCACAGCCATACCGCCAGTATAGTCGCCGCGTGCCTTGGTCGCAACGGTGGTCGTCCCGACTGTCACGGGCATCACCGTTCGTCCTTGGGACCGTCCGGTCATCCGCCCGTACACTCCGCCTGAGCGTCCGGCCCGCGACCCGGCTTCGGCTGCGCGGCGTTTTCGATCGACGGCACACCCCTTCGATCTGCAGCAGCACGATGTGGCGTGGTGGCTCCCCCCGCTTCGGCATCATCGTCAGGCCGGGTGTTGCCGTGCTCTCCCGGGTCTCGGGGTCGTCCATCCGCTTCGGCCACACCGCCTTCCGCTTGGCCTGGCCACCTGGCTTCTGCGCTAACGGCCCACTGAGCTGGGCTCGATGCAACGTCCCTGGAGCGACCGGAGGGAGCGGAAGGGCAGACGCGACCCCAGCAACGACCGGGGCTCGTGGGTCGCGTGCGCTCCCGCTGGTCTCGGAAGTGGAGGCTGCTGAGGCGGAGCATCCAGGAGAACGCGATGACGCACGTCAAGTCCCGCAGATCGCTCAACCGGGCAGACGAGAGCTGCCCATGGGAAGCCCGGGACTCCATCCACGGCCCCGGACAGACGGGATTGCAGCACGGCCTGGTGCCCGGATCGTCCGCGTCGCCACCGCGGCGCCGCTTCCCCTATGATCACACCGTGAATCCAAGCGAAAGTCGGGCGAGGCACCTCCCCTAGCTCGGCGCCCTGCAGATCCTGAGGTACATCGGCCCGGGGTTCCTCGTCACCGTGGGGTTCATCGACCCGGGCAACTGCAGTTGCGCTGCCATGGGTCGAACAGGTACGATCCGGCGGCCAGGGGCTCTGTCGAGGTCGCCTGTTCGGCTTCGGCGTTCTCCCACGACAGCGAGCCGACAGCCGCTCGCTCGTCGCCTGAAGCAACACCGTGCCGGAGGCCCCGTGGGGCGCGTCTGCTTCATCGGACCGGCGGGGACGCAGGGGTCAGGGCAACCAGCATGATCGAGGCGCACCAGGGACAACGGCATCGCCCGGAAGGGGCAGTGCCAGACGGGCCTCCCTCCGGGCACCGCTCCGGTGACGACCCATGAGCGAATACGAAGTGAGTGACCTCCTCGGTCGCGGGGGAATGGGCCTGGTCTACCACGCCCGCCAGAAGACGCTGGGACGGGTCGTGGCCCTCAAGTTCCTCGGCTTGCCGGACGTACCGATCGATCGAGAGGCGCTCCTCCGGTTCGAGAGAGAGGCACGAGCGCTGGCCTCCTTGTCTCACCCCTGCATCGTGAAGGTGTTCGACTTCGGAGTCATGGATGGAAGGCCGTTCATCTCGATGGAGCTCGTCGACGGAGCGAGTCTTCGCGATCTCATCACCCGATGCGGCGGCTTGCCGTTCGACCAGGTCCTGTCGGTGCTGGGGCAGGTCCTCGATGCCCTGGAGCACCTGCATTCCAGGGGGCTCGTCCATCGCGACATCAAGCCCAGCAACATCATGGTCGAACCCGGGGGCCGGGCGGTGCTGATGGACTTCGGACTGGTCTTGCTCCCCGGGCGCACGATGCTCACGGAACCCGGCACGACCTTGGGCACGCCCTGGTACCTGTCACCCGAGGCGGTCGAGGGTCTGCCGTGCTCGAGCGCCTCCGACCTGTGGAGTCTCGGCGCCGCGGCCTACGAGATGGCCACCGGATGCAAGGCGTTCTCCGGAGCCACTCCGATGCAGCTCTTCTCCTCGATCCTCGCAGCGTCGCCCCTTCCGCTGGAGACGAGGCGAGTCGACGTGCCGCCGCCTCTCGCACTCGTGATCCGGGGTCTTCTGCAACGTGATCCTGAGAAACGGTGGGCCAGCGCGGCCCTGGCTCGACACGCTCTCCTCGATCCGCGACCGTCCACCGCCGCGCGCCGGTCGGCGCCGGCCGTCCCCGGGAGAGCCGTCCAGCGGGGCCCGGTCCCTTGGCGCTGGGCCAGGGTCGGTCTCGCCGCGATGGGCTTCGTCGTTGCCGTCGGACTCGGGTCGACACTCTCCCATCAGCCGGCCCGACCCGGCGGTCCCTCCGCGGCCCCGGCGCCTTCCACCGTCTCGCACCCGGACCGGATCCGAACCCAGATCGGGAGCCTGGTGGATACCTGCTACGGCACCCTGCCGTCCGCCGCCCCCGCCGGACGGGTCCGGGACGTCCTCGCCGGGCTCGACCGTGTGACCGGGGAGGCCAGCCGTCTGCCGGCCGCAGCCCGGATGGAGCTCTGGCGCTGGCATGAAAGGAGACCTGGCCTCTGCGAGCTGTTCTGCGCCACCTCGGAGTTCTTCAGGAGTTCCCGGGGAGAGGCCGGCCTGGACGACTCGGCCCTGTTGCCGTCGCTGGCTCGTCTGGAGGATCGGGAAGAGCCTCTCTGGTGGGTCGCTCGCGGCCTCTGGTTGAGCTGTGGACTCCCCGTCGACGGCTCGGATACACACCGGTCGTCACTGGGGCGGCTCCACGCCGTGTCGTCCGTCCTGGTCGCGGCCGTGCTGGCGCTACCGAGCCGCTCTTCGGATTCCGTCCCGGTGTTCGCGGAGGTCGCCGGCCACGCTGCGGACCTGCTCGTCGACCGGGTCGATCAGGATCTCCTCAACCTCTCCAGCCTCTACCTGGTGCTCCTGGCGCTCGAGCGCATCGATGCGTGGCCGGCT
>JACQZM010000255.1 GCA_016213885.1 Candidatus Rifleibacteriota bacterium
ACGACAACCCAGGCGAGCTCGGTTCGGATTCCGATGACGACGAGGCCGAGCCGGACCGGGGAGCCGGACGATCCGGAGGTGGCCTGATCTTCGACGGCAAGGACGACCTGGTGCGGGTGAAGGAGAGCTCGTCGCTGCGCCTCCGCCAGGCCGTGACCCTCGAGGCGTGGATCTGGTGGGAGCCGACCTCGCAGTGGCAGCCGATCATCGCTCGCAGCGACTGGCCCCGACGTGCTTTCGGGCTCTATCTGCACGAGAGTCGACTGATCAACCTGTCGTACGTCTCGGCCGCCGGCAACGTGGCAGCGATCCAGAGTGCGGCGGGGGTGGTTCCGGCGCGCCAGTGGGTCCACGTGGCCGGTACGATCGACACGGTCGCTGGCGCGATGAGGCTCTACGTGAACGGGATCGAGGTGGCCAGGGGCTCGTCTGCCGACTCTCTGGCCGAGGCGCCGGGACTGCCGGTCCAGCTGGGTGCGGCTGACGCCGGCTACCCGGCCTCGTGCCGCCCGTTCAAGGGAGCGCTGGACGAAGTGGTGATCTACAACAGGGCGCTGTCAGCCAGCGAGGTGGCCGGACGGTGGGCCGGCCGGTGAGCGCGGGGGCGCGGGGCGAGCGTCCCGGTGTCCGCCGGCATCGCACCGCGGGGTGACGCCGTCGCTGTTGCGGCACCCTCGGGCGGGGGCCGCACGTCGGCTCGCGGCGAATCGACAGCGAGGCCTCCCGGGCGGGGTGCTCTCCCCACGGCACCGTGGTGCCCGGGCACCCGCCCGGAAGGCCTGCCGTCCGCCCCCGTTCGAGACTCTAGCGGGTGAAGGTGAGCCGGTACCCGTTGGTGGTGATCCTCGCCTCGCTGCCGTAGCCCAGCTCCTTCGCGACCCTGGTGTGGAAGTCCGCGCAGGTCTTGCAGAACGACTCGTAGTCGCCGACCAGCTTGCTCCGGTGGGCGACCTCGTACATCCGGTTGGAGCTTCGTTCCAGGACGGCCATGTGGACGTTGCCCGACACCTCCACCTCGTCCCCGTAGAGCAGCCGCATGTTCTGCGCCAGGAGGTTCGCGAGATGAAGCGGGTTCTGCACGTTGGCGGCCCGGAATCCGTCGGCCACGCTCCGCGCCAGCGTCGTCCGGTACTCGTCCAGCGCCGTCTCGCCGTAGCGCTGGCCGATGAAGTCCATGCTGACGAACAGCATTCGACCGGTCTGCTCCGCGATCCGGTCGCCGAGCACCGCCGGCTCCACCGTCGCGGCGTAGGGGTTGACCCGTCCGCACTCGGCGTAGTATCGAAGAGACTCCAACCTCTGTCGCCAGAGCCCATCGCCCTTGTCGAACGGCGTGTCCGGAGCCAGACCCTCGTGGGTCAGGGACAGCTCCGTTCCGTTGCCGTCGGGCTTCAGATCGAAGCGGATGATGCTGTCGGTCCAGTGCCCCTGCTGGCCTACCTTCAGCGTCAGCTTCTGGTGCGGGACGAGATCGACCACCGTGGCCGGGTTGACCTTGATCCCTCTGTGCGGTACGGACCAGCGCCACTCGACCTTCCCGTTGACCCGGATGTCGAAGCTGGCACTGTCACAACACCACCCGGGTATCTCGTCTTCTCTGGTGAGTACGTCCCATACCCGCCGGGGTTGTGCGTTGATCTTGATCGTGCGCGAGATGCAGCACGACCCCTTGCTTTCCATGTCACACTTGCCTGGTTGCATGATGCCTGACCTCCTCCATGGAGACGGTTCGGCGCCCTCGACGGGCCTGTCGACCCTCGGGCCTCTCCATCGTGCGCCCGTCGACGCAACGGTGGAAGAGGCCCGGGCCTGAGGGCCCATCTCGTGCGACCATCGACCTCCCTGCAGCAAGTCTAGGGCATGGGGTCGAATCTCGCGATCGCACAATCCGCAGCCTGCCCGCCAATGACTACGGTACCCGGCCCTGGTCGCGCCGGTGCACCCGCGCCGGAGTCGATCGCGGGCAGAAGAGGCAACCCGACTCCGCGGATCGACGACACGACGAACATCACGAACGACAGCAGCACCGCCACGACTCCGAGCAGCATCCCGAACAGGATCCGCCTGGGCTCGTACCTGAGCACGATCTCTTGCGGGCCCGCCCCCACGGCGACGGCCTTGAACGTCAGATTGGCCCTGAGCACCGGGGTGTCCAGTCCGTTGACCCGGCTCTTCCAGGCCGGGGAGTACCCGTCGGCCAGGTACAGGAACCCGGGGACCCGCGGGCTCAACCGGAGCCGGACCTCGTTGGGACCGTTCGGGACCGTCTCGATGGCGCACGGCTCCTGGGTTCCGGCCCTCGGAACCTCCGATGGCGCCCTGACCGTGGTCGAGGCAAGAGCGAGGTGATCCACCAGGTAGCACGGCACCCGGTGAGACTCCAGCGCCAGATCGGCGTCGAACCACGGCAGGCGATCGCTGAACAGCCGCGCCCGTGGCCGCTCAACGCCAGCAGCCGCCATCCAGAACGGCCGCGACGTCTGTCTGGACGCCTCCCAGAACGACTTGAGGCAGCACGGAGTCGCGTCGGGGTCTGGCCAGAGCGTCACGACCCGGTCCAGTCGCGGCACACGCACCTGGAGGAAGCCGCGACCAGCGGTCTGCCCTGGCGAGGATCCGTCGACCGCTGGATCGGAGGCGGGCGAGCGCCGGCCCCAGGTGACCGGCTTCACGTCGAAGCCGACCCTCAACCGGTGCTGCGTCGAGTCCTCCGCACCCGCCGAGAGGTCCGATTCGCCGAAGACTCGCACCCACCTGGGCGGCCTGTACTTGAGCTTGGTCGGGCCTTCCGGCCGCCTCTTCTCGGGCATCAGCTTCTGGCGCTCGAGAGCGCCAGAGAGGCCGTCCGGGTCACCGATCGCGGGACGAGGCGCGGTCACGGGCGCCCTGGTCGACCGGCGGCTCTCGACTCGCGACGCCACCACCGGCACGCTCTCGAGGGCGAACGTGGGCCAAGCGAACGGCTGCAGTCTCTCCGGAAGCGACAGATCGGCGCGCGGCACCAGGGACCGCGCGGCGATCGACACGTGGACAGGATAGGTCTCCACCACCAGCAGCAACACGAGCGCTGCCGCTGTTCTGCGCCACCCGAACGGGCCCGGGGCCACGACCACGCCCACCAGCACCGCGGCCAACCCCGCCGCCACGAGCGACTGCACCGCCGTGCCGCCGCACCAGAGCACCAGCACGGTCTCGGCGAGCACGAGGCAGGCCGCGGGCCAGAGCGTGGCCGCGACCGGAATCCGGCGGACAGCGTCCCACAGCCGACAGAGCCACTCCAGGATACCCTTCGGGTTCAGCGCCACCAGACAGCCGTAGAGCAGTATGAACGGCCTCGACAGTAGCCAGCTCGCCGGCAAGCCTGCCCACCAGGCGTGATCGACCAGGGAGAGGGCGAGGGCCAGACAGGTCATCGCCCCGATCTCACCGGCGAGCTCTCGAGTCGATCGAAACGCCATGTGGGCACGAAGCCGGGCCAGCACCGCGAGGGAGAGAGCTGCCGCGAGACAGGCGCGCCAGAGCGCCGCAGGCGACTCCGGCGTTCCGATCGAGACGAGGTCCAGCAGCGACAGCGCCAGGAACACGGCGAACCGGATCCTGGCGAACCAGCTTCCGGACCCGGACGACACCAGCCCGGCCACGCTCAGGTTGAGCGAGATCGCAAGCAGACCGTGGAGAGCCAGCCTGAAGCCGAAGAGAACGAAGGCGACACACGAGGCGGGCGGGAACTCGGCCCACGAGAGGGCCGACAGGCCGACGACCATCCCGACGGCCAGGACGGTCAGGCCCGCATCGAGGAGCCAGGCCAGAAGCCCCGTCAGGGCGCCGGTGCGGCCCTGGTCCGCGGTCTCCGGTGGCGACGGTTCGGGGGCCGATGGTCCGCGGGCACGGATCGTCCCCCAGACGAGGCTCGCTATCAGGGCCGGCAGCACCAGCGACAGCGGCCCTGCAACGATCCAGAACGGGATCTCGGCCAGGCGACGGAGCAGCCCCTGAACCGTCTCCGGCTCCAGCCAGTCGAAGTACGTGACCGCGAAAGCCAGCGCCACCAGCGCCATGCTCAGCAGCTCCCGTCCCAGATCGAGCCACCCCTGGATCCGGCTCTGCCGGGGCCAGAGGGCGCCGTACGCCACCGCCATGACGAGCACGAACGTGGCCCTCTCCAGGGCATCGTCGTGAGTCACTCTGATGAAATAGACGCCGTAGGCGATCAGCACGAAGGCGGCCAGGAGGAACGCAGCGAGGCGAAAGGCCCGCGCGACCTGGCCGCGCGGGCCCCAGACCCAGAGCAAGCACAGCGCCAGCGACAGGGAGCCGTGCACGGCGAAGTACCCGGCGAACTCCAGCACTCTACGTGATCTCTCACGAGCCAGCGGAGTGTCTTGGCGGTGCCTAGCTCCCGGATGAGCACCTCGGCGCCGAGTCCGCAGAGCAGGGGAACGGCGAGCCAGAGCGGAAACCCGGCGAACTGGACCAGAGACCACGGCGTGCCCAAGAGCGGCAGCGCCCCCACGAGCCTCGAGAGGATGAACGTGGGCCCCGCCGCGATCCAGAGGGTGAGACCGGCCGTCACGAGGACGGGGAGCCGACGCTCGTTCGCGGCCCGGAAAGCGCCGATCAGGGCGACGAACAAGGCCAGGGATCCCTGGAACGCCCCGAAGGCGACCCCGGGCCAGGCGCCCTGGGCATCCGGCGGCAGCGAGCCGTGCTCCCTGAACTTCTGGACCCAGGACGCCCTGGGAGGCGGCTTCATCCCGGCGAGCGCCGTCGATTCGATCATCGAGCCGACCCTGGAGAAACTGAGTCCCAAGGTCCTTGTGGAGGTCAGCGCACAGGCCAGCCCTCTCTCATTGCGGCTTCTCGAGCTCTGCCGCTCCTCAGGGTCGAGGCTCCATGTCTTCAGCCCGTTTTTTCGTTTCGAGGGCGAGTCCACTCTCCCACCCCAAGCGGCTAA
>JACQZM010000504.1 GCA_016213885.1 Candidatus Rifleibacteriota bacterium
CCGGATCCGAGGATCTCTCTCAGCGGCACGACCGGGAGAATGGCGTTGTGATACAGGATCGCCAGTCCATTCCCCACCGGCTCCACGCGGTCCCGGCTCACCTGAAGGACCTCCCTGACGGAGCGGGCCGGAATGCAGTAGGCCGAGTTCCGATCCTGGAGCATCACGCACTGAACGATCGACAGGGTGAGCGGCAGTCTCAGGAGGAAAGTCGTCCCCTCGCCCGGGTGGGATCGGATCTCGATCTGCCCCTGGAGCCTGGACAGGTTCGCCCGGACCACATCCATGCCGACACCGCGTCCGGAGATCTCCGTCACCTCGTGCTTGGTCGTGAACCCTGGAGCGAAGATGAACTCCAGGACGTCCCGCTCGGGCATCTCTCGCAGCCGCTCCTCCGTGACCAGTCCAGAGGCCACGGCCTTCGCGCCGATCGCCTCGGCCGACATTCCCGCACCGTCATCGCCGACCTCGATCACGATCTGTCCCTGCTGATGATAGGCCTTCAGGCAGATTCTGCCTCTCCGGGCTTTCCCGGCGCGTTCACGCACCTGGGGCGGCTCGACCCCGTGATCGACGCAGTTGCGGAGCATGTGGACCAGCGGATCGTCGAGCTGCTCCAGGATCACCATGTCGATCTCGGTCTCGTCGCCCTCGATCTCGAGGCCCACCTCCCGGCCCAGGGATCGCGCGATCTCCCGGACCATCCGCGGATACTTCTGGAAGATGTGCCTCAGGGGGAGCATGCGCATCCGGAGCGCCTCCTCGCTCAGGCGGTCCACGAGGCCCGCGAGCTCCGCATCGAGCACCTCCGTGGACTCGAACAGACGATCGATCTGCTCCGCCAGTCGGCCCAGCACGCCCTCGACCATGCGCGGCTGCCCCGCCACCGGGGCCCTGGCCTTCTTCGCCCCCGGGGCGGCCGCCGACTCCTCGCCACCGCGAACGGCCTGCCGCTGGCAGACGCGCAGGTCGTCCAGGATCGCCCGGAGATCTCTCTTGAGGCGTTGCAGACGGCTCTTCCGGTTGCTGAGCTCACCGGCGGTGTTGACGATATCGTCGATCTTGTGAAGACTGACCCGGATGCTCTCCGACTGGGTCCTGGCGTCCGGCCGGGGCTCCGGCTGCGCCGGCGCCGGAGATGACGCGGGAGTCGCCCTCTGCCCGGCGACCGGTTCCGGCGTCTTGACCTTGGCCGGGACCACCGGCGCGTCCGGCGGCTCCGTGGGCAGGCAGCGGCTCTCCGGGGCGACCATCGGCCGCGGGGGCATGTCCGGCGTCCCGGGCGGCCGGGCCGGCCACGGAGACGGAGCCGCCGGAAACTCCCCGCCGACCCTCAAACGGCTGAAGAGAGCTGCCGACCGGTCCTCGGATGGAAAGGCCGCGGGGGCCCGGTCGAATGGGGCCGCGGGTGCCGCGGGCTCCGGCGATGCGCTCCGGGAGCCTGCACTCGGACCCCCGGACTGGATCGCCTGGCGCAGGCGAGCCGATACTTCGAATTCCTCGGGCCCGTCGAAGGTCCCGGAGGCGAGCCGTCTGGCAACGGAATCCAGCGTGGACACCCAGTCGTGAAGCAGTTCGCAGAAAGGTGCCGTGACCTGGAGGCGCCCCGAACGGACCGCGGAGAGAGCATCTTCCAGATCCGCTCCCAGTCTCGAAAGCAGTGGAAACCCGAAGGTCCCGGCGGCCCCCTTCAGGGAGTGCGCGAACCGGAAGGTCTCGTCGATCAGGGGGCGGCTGCCGGGTTCCGCCTCCAGACGTTCGAAGAGGGAGCTGAACTTGTCGACCTTCTCGTGAAACTCCGAAATGTACTTCCTCTTCAGATGCTGCGTCAGTTGCTGAACGGAGGGAGCGGCGGCACCCTTCGCTGGCGGGGGGAGCGGCTCCGATGCCGCGGCGGGCTGCGCGGCCGGTTCTGCCGCGCCGTCTCCCTGGACCTGCCGCCCGGGCTGCGACACTCCGGCAGAAGCCGGAGCCGGCGCGCCCTTGCTCCTGGCGTCGCGAACCGTCGCACCCCGGGTGCCCAGCCTGGCGGCGACCTCCTCCCGCCCCAGGTCAGACGCGACGAGCGCCTGGAACCGGATCAGCCGATCCGCGGTGATCCCTCCGGCTCTGAACGAGACGAGCTCCCCGAGATTGCGGATCGTGTCGAGGAGCTCACGCGCGGCGGGGCGAGCCTGGGCCGAGGGACAGGGCGCCTCGACGATCAGCACCTGTTTCGAGGATCGCGCCAGGCCGGACAGCCGATTCTCCTGGTGCTCGTTGAGGGCCGCCAGGGTGGGCTCCGACACTCCGGGTAGCTGGGCCGCGATCACCCGGAGCGGATCCCGGGAGCCTTCCTCGTCCAGCGCCGCGATCCGCCGCTCGACGCTTTCGCAGTCCCTGAGCGAGTCTTGATTCTCACCGTCGGGCACGGAGGCCCATCGGGCGACGACATCCAGGCCGTCGAGCACGGCGTCGAAGAAGCGCACCTCCCGCGCCAGATCCACCAGGAGCTCCCGCTCGAACAGGGATTCCAGCAGATGGACGATGGTGGCAGACCGCTTCTTGCCGGCCAGCAGGGACGCTCCCTTGAGATTGTGCAGTCTGCGGAGGATCGTCTTGCGATCATGGTCTCCGACGGTCCCCTCCTTCTCGCAGCGGATCAGCAGGGAGGCCAGCTCCTCCACCGTCTCGGCGACCTCCTGCTTGAAGGTCTCCAGGATCATCGAGTCGTTCATCGGGATCCGTCTCAGCTGAGAGCGCCGTCGGTCAGCGGACGCCCGGGACCGGCGTCATCCTGCCCTGTAGCCGCTCGAAAGACCTGGCGTTGAGGATCTTCCTGGGGCTCAGGACAGAGATGATCTCCTCGCCTCTGGCCCCGCCCCTTGCGACTCCATCGACAAACTCCCGCATGGAGCCGAAGAGAGTGTCCGGAGCCTCCCGGACGGTGTCCGGCTCGATCGAGAGGATTCCCTGCACCGCGTCGACACGGAGACCGAAGGGTTGCCCATCGACGCGACAGATGACGACTCGCGGAGGCGTCGTCGCAGTCTGCCATGGTGACTCGACCTCGAGGCCCAGCATCGTGTCCAGCTGAACCACGTCGACCACGACCCCCCGGACATTGATGACGCCGGCCAGCGATGAGGGAGTGCATGGTATGGGGGTGATGGTCGGATTGGTGAGGATCTCGACCACGTGCTCGAGGGCGACGGCGAAGTGCGCCGACCCGCACCGGCATCTGAGGTGGGCGTGGGGGCCCAGCGTCTCGTTCAGGTCCCCGGCTGACCCTATCCGCTGGCTCAGGGCGCGGGCCCGCTCCTTGAGGGTCTCCTCCGAGAGGATCTTGGCTGTTCTGGTCGCCATGCTTCGACTCTGTACCGCCCCCGACGGCGGAAGAAGGCCGCGCGTCCGCGAACGATCGTTGCGTGGAAGCAGAGATCGCGTCGGCGGATCCGTCGATCCTCGCACCGGGCGGTACCGACCGGTCATGCTATCACTCGAAGCGGTTCTCAAGCAACGCCAAGGTGGCCGAGGCGTCATCGCAGCAGGGCGTCGATCTCTTCCGCGAGCTGCTCCGAGGTGTAGTGCTGCGCCTCGATGGCGCCGCTGGGGCAGGCCGCGGCGCAGGTGCCACAGCCCCGGCACAGCGTCTCCTCGACGCGGAAGGCGCGGCCTTCCGGATCGGGCCGGATCGCACCGAAAGGACAGGCCGAAAGACAGATCGAGCACCTCGAGCAGAGCGCTTCCCGCACCGTGGCGACCGCCGGGTCCAGCGGGAGTCTTCTGCCAGGAACCAGGAGCGACAGCGCGACGCCGGCCGCGGCGGCGCCCTGCGCGGCGGCGCTGGACGAATCCATCGAAGCCTGGGCACAGCCCGCGACGAAGACCCCTTCCACGCGGGTGGAGAACGGTCTGAGATGCTCGTTGTCCTCCACCACGAAGCCGTCGGCATCCAGGGGCAGTCGCAGACGCGCGGCCAGGGCCCCTGTCCCCGGGTCTCTGCGCCGGGCCCGGGTGACGATGGCCATGTCGACCTCGAGAGTGCGCGGACCACCGTCGCCGGTCCAGTCGATCCTCACCCTTTCTCCCTGCTGGGTGGCCCGGACGGTGTCTCCGCGCCGCAACCGGATCTCCTCGATGCCGCCGGCCGCCTCGTGCGATCTGGTCAGCCGGCCGATTCCCTTGCCCGTCAGGGTGCGGTCCCAGAGCAGCTCGAAGATCCTGGCCTCCGGCAGCTTGTGGCGCAGCTGCACCGCGTATTTCGTCAACGCCGAACCGTCGATGGCCGTGAACCGGTCAGGCCGGCACTCGTCCCCCTCGAAGACGCCGTGCAGGAGCGCCACGGAGCCGGGCGTCCTACCGTCCTGGAGAGAGACCGCTCCCCTGGTGGGACCGGAGTTGTTCAGCAGACGTTCGACGGCGTAGGCGCCATAGATGCCGGAACCGGACGCCGGCGGGACCTGATCGACAGGGGCGCCCGTGGCCACGATGACGGCCCCGACACGCCTCTCCCCGATCTCGTCCTGGTCGGCGAGCCTGATGTTGCCGAAGGGGCATGCCGCCGCGCAGGCGTCGCACGATCGGTCCTTGACGTGGAGACAGTGGACCGGGTCGACGCAGGAGACGTGAGGAACCGCTCCGGCGTACGGGATGAAGATCGCCTTGCCCGCGGCGAGCCCGGCCTCGAAGCGGTTTGGAACCTCGACGGGACAGGCCTCATGGCAGGAACCGCAGCCGTAGCACCCCGACGCATCGACCCGGCGGGGATGGCGCCTGATGCGCAGGGTGAAGTTCCCCCGGAAGCCCAGGACCTCGTCGACCTCGCTGAGGGTCATCGCCTCCACGCCCGGATGGTGAAGAACCTCGTCGAGAAGCGGGTCGAGAACGCAGGAAGCGCACTCCAGGCCAGGAAAGAGGTCTGTCATCAGCGCCAGCTGACCGCCGGCGCAGGGTTCACGCTCGATCAGGACGACTCTTCTCCCCGCCTCCGCGGCCGTCCTGGCGGCGGTGAGACCGGCCACGCCGGAACCGATCACGGCGACGTCGGGACAGCACTCGACGTCCCTTTCTTCCAGAGGCTTCTGCAGCCGCACCCGGGCCACCGCTGCCCGGGCCAGCGCCGTGGCCTTCCGGGTCGCCGGGCCTCGGTCGCCGCTGACCCAGGCGCACTGCTCCCGGACGTTTGCCATGGCCACCAGGTACGGATTGCGGCCGGCCCGCCGGGCGAGCCTCATGAAGGTGCCCAGGTGCTCACGCGGCGAACAGCCGACCACCACGAAACGCTGGGCCGATGAGGTGCTGAGATCTTCGAGGATCCGGGCCTGGCCCGCCTCGGAACAGGCCGTGTCCTCCAGGATGACCGCTTCCACACCGGGCTCCGGCCGTAGCGCCGAGACCAGCTCCTCCAGGTCCAGGAGCTCCGCGAGATTCGGTCCACACCGACAGACGTAGACGCGCACCGCCGGAGCGTCAGTCACGGCGCAGGCCCCCTTGCACCGGATCGGCGGGCGCACCCGTTCTCCGCCAGAGACCGAGGGTCTTCAGCGCCTCGGTCATGGCGACGGTCACCGCAGCCACCTGCGGCGCCTCGGAAGCGCTGATCCACCGGAGCTGGAAACGCTCCGGCTCGACCCCCATGGAGGCGAGGATCTTGGACAGAAGCGTGAACCGGCTGTACGCCCGGCAGTTCCCCGAGACGTAGTGGCAGTCCCCGGGGTGGCAGCCACAGAAGAGGACTCCATCGGCGGCCCTGGCAAAAGCCTGCAGGACCAGCTCGGGTTCGACTCGACCGGTGCAG
>JACQZM010000514.1 GCA_016213885.1 Candidatus Rifleibacteriota bacterium
CGGCCTGTCCTGGAAGTCGAAGTGGAGCCCCGGCTTTGGATCCAGGCGCTTGATCTCCTTGTACGCCTCGATGACCTCCTCGACGGTCACCTTCTCCTTCTGGGCGATCTGGCGCAGCCGGTTGTTCGCCAGGTCTTCCAGGTGAGTCATGATGAGCCGTTCGACCAGCTCCCGTCCGGTGGCCTTGGATCGATACTGGATCAGGAGGCACTCGGTCACGTTGCGGGCGCCGATGCCGGGGGGATCGAAAGACTGGATCGTCTCGACGACTTTCTCCAGGACCTCTTTGGTGATGCCCAGCGTGGCGAGCACCTGGATCTCGTCGTAGTTCAGATAGCCGCTGCGGTCGATGAGGCCGATCAGGTACTCGCCGGCCTTCAGTTCGACGCCGGTCAGCCCGGAGAGCCTGAGCTGCACGTACAGGTGCTCCGTGAGGGACTCCTTGGTCGATACGTACTCCTCGAGGTTGGACTCCTCGTCCGGGTCGTAGCTGGCCACCGGCTCGCTGTACGACGAGTCCTGGTTCTCCATCTGATAGCGGATCCAGGCGTCCTGGAAGTAGTCTTTCTCGAGAAGCTTGGGCTCCTTGCCGTGCGGTGCATCCAGGGTGCGGGTCCCTTCCGCACCGGGTTCCGACAGGGCGGGCGTCGCCTTGTCGGGCGCCTCCGTCGCCGCGGGCTCGGCGGACGATTCCGCCTCCGCGGGCTCGACCGCCTCCAGCAGGGGATTCTGCTCCACCTCCTGCTTGATCAGATCGGAAAGCTCCAGGTGATTGAGCTGGAGCATCTTCATGGCCAGCTGGAGTTGCGGTGTCAGCCGCAACGTCTGCTGGAGCTTCAGCTTCTGCTGGAGTTGGAGTTTGAGCTGGCTCATGCCGGGACCCCCAGCGGTTCACTCACTCCGCGGCCGGCACTGCACACCGATCCACGGAGATGCCGGGGGACGGATCGGCGCCCATACCGAGAACCCTCCGATGGGAGACAGAGCGGAGCGTGCTACCACAGGATTCTGTGTGTAAGATGAGACCAAGTGACAGGGGACGAACGCGAAAGAGAGGCACGTGTTCGGGCTTCCAGAGCCCACTTTCGTGGCCTTCCTGAACTCAATCATAGCCTCGCCCGTCGGAGCTTGTCAACAGATGCACCCACCCCAGACCCGGCGCCTCGCCGGGTCCGAGTCGCGCCCCCGAGCGCGACCTCGATCCGGATCCCCTCCTCTTCCTTCTCTCTCCCGAGCGCGACTCCCGGCCCGGGCTCTCACTTCAGAGTCACCACGGTGACGCCCGACTCACCCTCTCCGTAGGTTCCGAGTCGGTGACTCTTGACGTGACGATAACCTTTGAGAAAGCGCTCCACGGCGGCCCTGAGCGCACCCGTTCCCTTCCCGTGGACGACCCTGACCTCCTTGTACGATCGCGCCACCGCGGCGTCCAGGTAATCGGACAGCTGCTCCAGGGCCTCTTCGACCCTGAGGGAGATCAGGTTCAGTTCGTACGGAAGGTCCCGCACGGCCAGGCCGACGGTGCCCCCGCGGGTCGCCCCGGCCCGGGCGAGCCTGGGCGGCGGCGTGGTCCGCTCGAGGGATGAGAGCTTGGTCTTCACCTGGATGCCGTTGACCAGCACCACGGCGACCATCTTGTCCGGCCGGGTCTGCACGATCACTCCGGGGTCTTTCATCCCTGCGACCTTGACCCAGTCTCCCGGACCGAGCGGCCCCTGGACGCCTCGAGGCGGGCGGCTCGCCTCCAGCTCGGTCTCCTTGCGACGGATCGTCTCGTGGATCTGGGCGGGCAGCTGGGGGGGAGGGCCCTGCTGGAGCGCCTGGTGGACCCGCGCCTTGAGGCTCTCCATCTCCCGGAGGTCGGCCTCCCTGAGCTCCTCGAGGCGCCTCTGCCGGTCGAGCTCCCTCTCCTCCCACCGGCGACTCAGGTCGGCTCTCTCCGCCTCCAGCTGACCGGTCAGCCGGGCGAGCCTCTCCCGCTCATCCTGGACGGTCTGCAGCTGCTCCTCCAGGTCCTTGACCATCTGGGTCAACGTGTTCTGCCCCGTATCCACGAGGTTCCTCGCCGCTTCGACCAGGTTCGGATCCAGGCCGAACCTGAGGGCGATATCGATCCCCAGACTGGATCCGGGCAGCCCGGCCAGAAGCCGGAACGTGGGCGCGAGCCTCTCCCAGTCGAACTCCACCGCCACGTTGGCGAACCGCTCGTACTTCTTCTGGAGCAGCTTCAGCGGCCCGTAATGCGTCGTGACCAGGGTGAGCGTCTCCCGCCGGGCCAGGTCGGCCAGGATCGCCTCCGCCAGGGAGCTCCCCTCTTCGGGATCGGTCCCGGTCATGAACTCGTCGAACAGCAGGAGGCTCCTCTCCCCGAGCGACTCGAGGATCTGCGCCACATGGGTCACGTGGCTCGAGAAGCTGGACAGGTTCTGGGCGATGGACTGCTGGTCGCCGATCTCCGATGCGATGCGATCGAACAGCGGGATCACGGTGCCAGGGGATGCGGCCACGTGCATGCCGGACTGCGCCATCAGCGAGAGCAGGCCGACCATCTTGAGAGCCACGGTCTTGCCGCCGGAGTTGACGCCGGAGATCACCACCACCCGCTCGCCCTCGCCGAGCGCCAGGTGGATCGGAACGCACTGCCTGCCGAGAAGCGGATGTCGAGCGCCGATCACGTTGAGCCCCAGACCGGGGTCGAGCGTGGGCGAGGAGGCATCGATCTGGCCCGCGTACCGGGCCCGCGCCGCGACGGAGTCCAGCCACGCCAGTGTCTCGAGAAGGTAGGGATACTCGCTCCGGTGAGCGTGGACCGCTTCCGACAGCTCCCTGAGGATTCGACGGATCTCCCGGGCCTCCTCGACCCGGGCCTCGATGCAGGCGTTGTTGGAGTCGACCACCTCCAGCGGCTCGACGTAGAGCGAGAGGCCGCTCGACGACTCCCCCTGCACGATGCCCGGAATGCGCCCCTTGAAGTCGGCCTTGACCAGGACCACGTACCGGTCGCCGATCTGCGTGAAGTAGTCCTCGGCGAGGTAGCGATTCCTGTCGGCGTCCCTGAGCAGCCGCTCCAGCGACTGCTCGATGCGCTTCCTGAGAGTGCGCTGCTGCCGCCGCAGCGTGGCCAGCTCCTCCGAGGCGTCGTCTGCCACCTCACCCCTGGCCGTGAACACCTTCTCGAGCCTGGCGTGGAGTGCCCCGTGGTAGGGCAACGAGCGGGCCGCCGCGAGGACGATCGGGTAGCTCTGCTCCAGGGAGTCGGCGACCTCGTGGATCTCCGACACGGAGCGGTACGTGTCCCTCAGGGCCAGCAGCGACTCCGCGTCGAGGACGAATCCGTCCAGCGTCACCTTCTGCAAGAACGTGCGATCGAGGGCGGAGAAGAACTTCAGGTCGGGTCGTTCGGACGTGAGGCGTCTTCCTTCGTCCACCGCTTCCAGCTCGTGGACGATGGCGTCTCGATCAGAAAGCGGCTCCAGAGCCAGCGTTCGCTCCCGCCCGAGCCGGGAGCTCGCCAGCTCCGAGACCGCTGACAGGATCTGGTCGAACTCCAGCTCCCGGCGAGTCTTCGAATCGGCCACAGCCATGCCGCTCAACCCCTCGACGACGCCGTCGCCTTGGATCCGTCCTGGGTTCCCGCACCGCGCGTCTTCCGTATCCCACCGGAGGTCCGTCCGGTGCGGACCGGAACGACAGTCTACAGTCTCCGGGCACTGGAGTCAGCCAAGATCCGGCGCCTCGCCGGGTCCGAGTCGCGCCCCCGAGCGCGACCTCAATCCGGATCCCCTCCTCTTTCTCTCTCCCGAGCGCAACTTCAAATGAAACCCCTCCACTTCCTTGGTGACTCTGCAGCCAGGCCGAGGCCTGATCACAGGCCCAACTCCGCGGAACAGGTGGGGGATCCTGGTCAGCCGCCGACCTCCGGGGAGCTCCTCCTGGCTATGGTATACTCGGCGCTCCGAAGGAGACAGGGCGGGATGGGTTCGACCAGGCGCCGACGATCGAGCAAGGCCCAGGACACCCCGGACAGGGTCGCCACGGCCAGAGACCTCTCTGCTCTGGCTCGCGAGATCGGGCTGTTCGTGGCCGAGAGGGAATGGGAGCGCTTCCACACGCCCAAGAACCTGGCGTCCTCGGTGGCCATAGAGGCCGCGGAGCTCATGGAGATCTTCCAGTGGCTGGACCCCGGGCAGTCCGATCGCGCCGGGCTCGATCCGGTGCTGATGTCGCGAGTGAAAGACGAGTCGGCCGACGTCTTCGCCTATCTGCTCTCCCTGGCCAATCGCCTGGGCTTCGACCTGGGACAGGCGCTTCTGGACAAGCTGGAGAGAAACCGGCGAAAGTACCCGGTGGAGCGCTTCAAGGGCCGGTTCGGAGAGAACGACCTGTAAGCCCGGAGGGCGGCCGGTCACTCCGTGGAGAGACCCTTCTCCGCCAGCCAGTCTTTGTTGAAGAACTGGCTCATGTACCGGAACCCCGAGTCGGGCAGCACCGTCGCGATCCGGGCTGGCCGGTTCAGCCCCAGGGCGAGCTGCCGTGCTGCCCACACCGCGGCGCCGCTGGAGCCGCCCGCCAGGAGCGCCTCTGTCCGGACCAGCTCCCGGGCGGCGCGGAACGCATCGTCGTCCGTGACCTGGACCATCTCGTCGATGAGGTCGAACTCCACGCACTTGATGATGAACTCGTCGCCCAGACCCTCGAGCAGGTAACGGCGCGACTCTCCGAGCTCCCGCGTCTTGAAGTAGTTGTGAAAGACGGAGCCGACCGGATCCACCGCCACGACCTTCACTCGCGGATCTTGCTCCTTCAGGTAGCGTGCCACGCCGGACAGGGTGCCGCCGGTGCCGATGCCCGCGACGAAGTAGTCGCTCTCGCAGAAAATTCATCTTCTCTTTGCTGATGGAGTCCCTGACGATCATCTTGCAGCGATAGCCCTTGAGGATGGCCACCATGGCCATCCCCAGCGCCGTGTTGCCCGATGAGGCCTCGACGAGCGTGGCGCCCGGCTTCAGTCGGCCGTCCTTCTCCGCGCACTCGATCAGGTACCGGGCCAGCCGATCCTTGATGCTGCCCATCGGGTTCATGAACTCCACCTTGGCGAATACCGTCGCCTCGGCCTTCTTCATGAATCGGTCGAGCCGCACGAGCGGGGTCCACCCCACGGCGTCGAGGATGCTGTCGTAGACTCGCAGGCCGTTTCTCATGGAGCCCATGATAACATCCCCGGAACCGCGGCTCGAAGCAATTCCAGCCGGGCCCGGGAGGTCGGCCCCCGGAGCAGGGAACCGAGGTGGCCCGCCCTGCGGACCGGAGTTCCCCGGGTCGGGAGCCCCCGGGACTCGTGCTCCGGAAGCCCCCGGGGTGCCCGCGGGTCGAGACGCCGTCGAATTCGTGGCCGGAAAGCCCCCCGGAGGGGTACATTGGGCTTGTCCTTGAGCCAACAAGGGGTCTGCTATGCGCAACCGTCCGCGAGGATACCGGGTCGTGGTCTGTCTGTTCTGGCTCTCGTGGTCCGCCACGCTGCTCGCCTCGGACCAGGAAGGGGCCTTGCGCCTCTCTCCCGAGCTGTTGTCGTTCATCCTCGCTCTGCCGGCGATTCTCCTGGGCATCGGTCTTCACGAGTGGGCCCACGCCTGGACGGCCTGGAAGCTGGGGGACCAGACCCCGGAGGAAGAGGGGAGGCTCTCTCTCAACCCGCTGGATCACCTCGATCCGCTGGGGACGATTCTGATCGTGGCCGGGGTGCTGTGGCGGATGCCGATCATCGGATGGGGCAAACCGGTCCACGTGCGCCCGGCGAGCTTTCGCCGCCCCATCGAAGACTACATGAAGGTAGCGCTGGCCGGACCGATGATGAACCTCCTCATCGCCGGATGCTCGCTGATCGTCTTGCACGGCTGGAGCTGGGCGAGCTCGTCGCTCGGCGGAGCGTTGCCGCCGGCCCTCCAGAGGAACCTCGACACGGCGCTCTTCCAGCTGATCGTCTTGAACTTCTCGCTGGCAGCGTTCAACATGATCCCGATACCGCCGCTCGACGGGTCCAAGGTCATGGAGAACTTCGTCTCGGCCGAGACGATCATCTTGATGCGACAGATAGAGCCCTTCGGGATCGTGATCATCTACCTGCTGATGAACAGCGGGGTGCTGAACTACCCTTTCGGACTGGTCTTCGCAGGCGTGGGCGTCCTCATGCACTCATTCTCCGTGAGCGTGACCTTCCTCGTGCTCGTCGGCCTGGCCTGGCACCTGCTCGTGAGGTCGTTCAGGAGAGACCTGCTGGTCTGAAGGAGTCGATGCACCATGGCGATCGGCGAAACCTTTTCCTCGCGTCTGCGTAGTAGGCAGAAGGTAAGTCGGTTCTCCTTGGGAGGTAGCTTCATGTCTCGGAAGGGACGCGGTTCGAGGACCTTTGCAGTTGCGCTGGCGCTCGCTTGTCTTCTGGTTCCCGCAGGCGCTGTGTGCGCTCAGACGCCCGCTGATGAATGGGGGCGGGACGACATCGATCCCTATTCCGGGCTCCCCCGGACCGGCACCACGGCCACCGGGCCGGCCGACGCCTCGACCACCAGCCCCCAGTACGGCGCCGGGGGCGTGGCGGGCTTCACCCAGAACGGCCAGGTGCGGCAGGAGAACATGCCGTGGTCCGGGGTGTGGTGGCCGCGCAAGCCCTGCGAGCTGGCGTTCATGGGATTCTCCCAGGGGCTTTCTCCGCTGGAGAAGTACGACAGCCTGGTCTACAGCAACTGGGGGCGAAACCCGGGCGCAGCAGCCTGGGAGGCCGACCCCCAGAACAAGCACAACGATGCCCCGCAACAGGGAGTGGACTGGGCCGGACACTGCAACGGCCTGGCCGCCGCCGCCATCCTCGAGCCGGAGCCGAAGGCGTCGATCCGGGTCCCGGTGGGCCAGTACGCCGCGTTTCTCAAGCTGAACATCGCGCACCCATCCTACGCCCGGTCCGGGCTCTGGCGAGACGGCCAGGACGACTACCGGTACTACAGGGCCAGCGGCCAGTCGATCGAGTTGACCGTGGCCGATCAGAAGGGCTGGCTGTGCGAGATGTACATGGATGTGAACTGCCAGCAGTTCGAGAATCGCGACCTCCTCGGCCGGCGCTACAACAGCCCCGATCCGAACCTGCAGGATCCGAGCTATCGGGACATCTACCCCCACTACTTCCATTACCTGTTGCAGGCGTTCCTGAAGAACCGGCAGCAGGCTTTCGTGTGCGAGGTCGACCCGGGCTTCCCGGTCAACAACCACCCGCTGTTCAAGTACGACTCCACGTCGGTCTACTATCCCAACCAGGGCAAGTATGCCGTCACGACCACGGTCTACTTCACGGACTACGGTCGCGGGTACAACGACGTGGGCACCAACGTCACCAGGCAGACCTACACCTACGATCTGTTCCTGGACCAGCAGGGCCGGATCCAGTGGGGCGAGTGGACCGGATCGAGCCAGTACAATCACCCGGACTTCATCTGGATTCCTACTCAGCTCGCGCGATCCGGGAACGGATACGCCAATACGGCGCTCGATCCCCGCTTCGCGCAGTATCTGATGGGCCGCAACGGCGGCCGCCAGCAGTAGATCCGGGGACCGGGCGCGCCGTCCGTGTCACGACCGGACCCGGGCACACCTCCGGAAGGCTGGTCGGCTCAGTACGGGGGCGGCGAGGAGGGCTTCGACGTCGGTCTCGGCGACGCCGGTGGCGCCACCGGTTCGTGGGCCGCCAGAACCGATATCTTCACGACGCGTGGTTCGATCTTGAGGACCTTGATCTCGAGATGGGGCGGGTAGACCGCCTCCAGATTCACCGTCACCTCGCCGATCGGGCTCTTGGCGTTCTTGAGGTCGAGCACCGCCTCCAGGTGGGGCTCCGCCTGGATCAGGTCCCACCTCTTTCCGGCCAGGGTGATGTGGACCCGCTTGTTCTCGAACGGGTGGGAGACCGTGAGGCTCGGATCCCTGTTGAGCACGCTGACCTTGCAGAGGTACTTCTGGACGATACCCGCCGGGTTGGAGAAGCTCACCTTGTACCAGATGGCCAGGGCGATGAGGAACGAGATCAGCTTCAGGCCGAGGTTATGGGTCAAGATCCCCTGCACAGAGGAAAGTATAGCAAGAGGAGCCCCTCGGGGCTCCTGTTTGTTTGGCCTGCCACCTCCCGGGGCGTGCGAGCCGCTACAGGTCGTCGATGTTGATGTCCGGGCTGGCCCCCTTGCCAGTCGGTGACGGGCCCGGAGTCGGCGACCCCTTGGTGAGGCCGCCATCGAGATCGATGTCCGGCTCGGGAATCCCATTCGTTCCTTTGGCGCCCCCGGGAACCTCGCCCGTCGGCTCGGTGGCCGTGAGCACCTGCTTGACCACGTGAGGCGTGATCAGGATGACGAGCTCCTGGCTGGAGGGCTGTCGAATCTTGTGGACGAACAGGTGCTTGACCAGCGGCAGATCGCCCAGGAACGGGATCTTCTGCTCGGAGTCGTTCAGGTTCTCCGTGACGAGACCACCCACGAGGAGCTCCTCCCCGTCGCGGACCTGCACCTGGGTCTTGGTCGCCGTCCGGTTGATCGTCGGATAGTCGGGCCTGTCGAACTTGGCTGCCGACTGCTCCACGTTGATCTCCATGCTGATGAAGTTGTCCTTGTTGACCCTGGGCGTCACGTCCATGACCAGACCGGTGTCGCGCTCTTCCGGCGGCTGCGACGGCCCGCCGGAGAAGACCACCTTGTCGCCGATGCGCAGCTCGGCCTTCTGGCCGTTGATCGCCAGAAGACGGGGGGCCGCAAGCGTGCGGACGAGCCCCTTGTTCTCCAGGATGTTCAGCGAGGCGTTGAAGAAGAAGTTCTGCCGGAAGAAGTCGCCGAACTTGAAGAAGTCGGACCCCTTGGGGGATGACGGGCTGTCGTAGAACTGGGCGTTGGGCATGGAGCGCTGGTACTCCGTGAGCGCCACGACGCCACCTTGACCCGGCGCCTTGCCCGGGTTGCCGTCGGCGACCTTGCCGACCCCGAAGTTCCAGGTGAATCCCAGGTCACGGCTGGAGTTGGTGTTGACCGTCACGACCTTGGCGTCCAGCAGCACCTGCGCCACCGGTAGATCCAGGTCGTCGATCAGGGTCTTCACCTTGCTGAGGATCTCCTCCGTTCCCCGCATGATCACGGCGTTGGTGGGCTTGTGCGTGTCCACCGAGAACTGGACCCCCGAATCCTTGCCCAGCGCCTTGCCGAGAACCTGCGCCACCTCCTCCGCCTTCGCGTACCTCAGGCGGATGGTCCGGGTGAAGCCCTGCTCGAAACCTCGCTCGATCTGTTCCGGCTGCGCGATGGCGTAGGTATCGATGGCTCCTGGACCGGCCGACTTCAGCTCGACCTTCTTGATCTTGAGGTTGTGGATGTTCGCCACCAGGTACATGGCTTCCAGAGGATCGACGCCCTTCAGGGTGAGAGTCATCTTGGCCCGCACCTGGGGTGAGATCACCACGTTGAACTTCCCCAGCGTGGCGATCGTCTCGAAGATCCTGTTGAGCTCGGTGTCCTGCTTGAAGTTGAAATCGGCTGCTACCGCTCGGGTTGGCGCCAGGGTCGACACCAGGCCGAGTAGCACCGCTCCCAAGATGAACCGTCGCCTCACGATCATTGCTGGCTCCAAATGTGGGCTGGACTATTGCCAAAGCCGGTATTTCACGAGTGTCCTAGCACCTGGTATCGACAAATCCGTGAGCATCCTGAAGTTTCTTGGACGCCCATGATCCCTCGTCAGTGCCACGGAGCTTGGCCCGCGATCAGGCGGGGGCCTGGACCCGAAGTCTCCAAAGAAGAGGAAGGGATCCGGTTGGATTCGCG
>JACQZM010000515.1 GCA_016213885.1 Candidatus Rifleibacteriota bacterium
AGCTCACGGGAGGAGCCCGCGAGCTCAGAAGAGTCCTGACCGCCAAGTCATCGTCCAGCCAGGAGGCCAAGGAGCTGCTCGCCCGCCTGGTCGAGGTCGTGGGCTCCGACGCCAGGTAGCAGCGCTCCCCGGCCCGGGTCAGACCACCGGCCCGTCGTACGTCCGCAGCCTGCCCAGCACCTCCTCCAGCTCCGGCGGCAGCGGCGACCCGACCTCGACGTGCCTGAGCTCCACCGGGTGGAGCACCCTCAGCGACTCGGCGTGGAGAAAGAGCCGGTCAAGCCCCATGGTCTCCCTGAAGAAACGGTTCAGGGTGCCGCTGCCATAGGTCGCGTCGACCACGAGCGGGTGGTTCACCCGCTTGAGGTGGCGCCGGATCTGGTGGCTCCGGCCGGTCAGCGGTCGCACCCGCAACAGGGTGTACCGGTCGCAGAAGTGCTCCAGCGGCTCCACGTCGGTGCAGGCTGGCCGGCTCTCGTCCCCGTCGGACAGCGGGCTGTCGATCCGCATCGAGTCGCGGACGACGCCCCGGCACAGCGCCAGGTAGCTCTTCTTGAACCGCCCCTCCCGGATCTCCGTGCAGAGCGCCGCGGCCGCCTCGGGCGACCGCGCCAGAAGCAGCGCGCCGGACGTCTGCCGGTCCAGACGGTGGACCGGGTAGACCGCTCCGTGGATCTGCCCGGCCAGGGCCCGGACGATCACCAGGGCGCCCCGGGCACCCCTGGTCGGGTGGACCACCGATCCTGACGGCTTGTCCGCGACGACCAGATGGGCGTCCTCGTACAGCACGGCGATCTTCATGGTCGGGCACGTCCTTTGGCAAATCCGGGTCGAGGCGGTTCACACCCGGTCGGGCAGCCCGTGCTGCCCGATCCGCAGCTGGTCCGGAACGCCCGGGAGCTCCTCCAGCGCCTGGCGCCATCGAACGAGCAGCCGGCCGGTCCCGAGGGCGAAGAACCACAGCGCGTACTCGTCGAACCGCGCGGCGTCCAGAAGACCCGCGTCCCTGCCGGAGCGTTGCACCAGGAGTGTCACCAGGCCGTGGCTGATCCTCACCTCCGGGCCGAACCGGACGATGTCCTTGGCCACCAGCGCCAGGTTCTCCGCGTTGGACGGCTCCCGCCTGCGGCCGAGGTACTCGAACAGCGCCGGACGGAGACGGTCGAACCGCAGCCTCCTGACCGGCGATCCCACGTGAAGCTCCAGCACGTGCTGGGTCACCGTCTCCCCCTGCGCTCCGGACCGGGGCGCCGACGGTGACGCTGCCGGCACCGCCGGACCGATCGCCCCGGCCGGGACCGGCATCCTCTCGTACAGGGCGTTCCTGACGTCGGTCCAGGGAACGACCAGCTCCAGGCTCGCGGTCTGGAATCGCGCTTCGAAGCGAGACAGGTGAACCGAGGTCACCGACTCCGCCGTCGGCCCCAGGGTCAGCGCCGACGCCGGCACCACCGCGGCCGGATCGCCGACCCGCCACGCCTCGCCGAGCACCTCCAGCGACGACGGCTCCACCGGCCCCGAGACGAAGCGCCTGTGCGCCGTGGGCTCGCCGTCGGCGGTGGCCAGCCCCGGGACGTGCTGCCGCGTGAACCGGCCGAAACCTCCCTCCCTGAGCGACACGAGGCGGATCCCCGACGTGATCCCGGCCGGATCGGTCAGCGCCGCCTCCAGGCGGCCGAGCCAGCCCTGCGGCAGGCGGTCGGCGGCCAGGGAGTCGGTCTCGTCGGCTTGCCGGCTGCTCCGTCGCCGACCGGCGGTGTCCACCACGTCCTGCCGATACGTGGACGGCCAGAGCACGGCGCCCGCGTGAGCCGGGTCCCGGAGCTGGACGTGGAACCTCCTGTCGTGGAGCGCCGGCAGCTCCTCCTGGGGGGCGTTCCGGAGCGCCTTCTCGATGGCGGCCACGCCGAGCCACCAGTTGCCGCTGTCGGCCAGCTCGAGGCCCGCCAGGCGCTGGGTGCTCGCCCCGAGCGATCTGCCGGGGTGCCGCTGGTCGAAGAGGGCGTACGCCTGGGCGAGCTGATCCGGGACTCCCCGGCCGACCAGCGCCGACACGGCCTTCTGTTCCAGCTCGATGGACGACTCGGTCACCCGGACGTCCAGGGCGAGCCGATCCGCGGCCTCCTGCTCCTGCTGGACCGAGCGCCACCAGCGGCGCACCGCGAACAGGAGCGTCACCGAAAGGAGCACCTGGAGCCCGCCCAGCAACCCGAACACCGGCATCGACAGGACCCCCACCAGGAGGGTCAGCGCCGCGTGATCGGCGGTCTGTCCGCGGCCCAGGATCGACGGCTCGCTCGCCCGGCCCTGATCCGCCCGGGCCGCGAGCTCCCAGAAGCCGACGATCACCAGGAGCTCCGCCGCCAGAGCCAGCAGAGCCAGCGCGAACGAGACCCAGCCCCCGAAGATGCCGAGCAGGAACAGGGCGTTGTCGGCGCACCAGAGGATGAACAACCGGCGCACGTTGCCGTCCAGCGCCACGTAGAGCATGATCGTGGCGCCCACTCCGACCTCGAGGCCCAGCCGCTCCAGCGGCAGCGCCCTGGAGCGATCGGGGCTCGCCAGCGGCCTCTCCGGTACCGGGACCGGTACCCAGGTCGCGCCGACTCGCGCCCCGCAACCGTAGATGGCGCAGCCCCTGTTGTACTCCCAGCAATCCCGGTGGTGAGGGGTGTCGCAGGCCGGGCAGCCCACGATCGGAGGCGCCAGGGCGCTCCCGCAGACACGGCAGACCCCCTCGTCGACGGAGGTCAAGGCCGTCGAGCTGTCGGCGGGCTTCTCGATCGGATCGTCGGATGGTCCCATGGTGCGGGCGAGTGGACGCCAGCATACCAGAGTTCGCCCCGGTTTCCAGCGGTCAGGCCCGCCGGGTGCGGCGGGACCGGGGCCAGGATCCCTGACCGGTGTCGCGGAGTCGGGCCTGTGATCAGGTTTTGGCCTGGCTGCGGAGTCACCGAGGAAGTGGAGTTGATTCATTTGAGGCTGCGCTCGGGAGAGAGAGGAAAGAGGAGGGGATCCGGATTGAGGTCGCGCTCGGGAGAGAGAGGAAAGGGGGGGGGATCCGGGTTGAGGTCGCGCTCGGGGGCGCGACTCGGACCCGGCGAGGCGCCGGGTCTTGGGCCGGCGAGTGGACAGCTCGTCCGACCGCCAGTAGAATAGGCAGGATTCGGAGTGTTCGCGGTCCGGGCTCCGCCCCAAGGACGCGCGGGGAGCGAGAAGACATGGACACGGCATCCAGAGCCCTGACCGACGCGTCGTTTCGTGCCAGGTACGAGGTCGCCGAGCTGCTGGGCGAAGGGGGTATGGGCGCCGTCTACCGGGGTATCCAGAAGGCGCTGGGGCGTCCGGTGGCGATCAAGTTCATGACATGCGAGCTGGCGACGGACAGAGGCTGGGTAGACCGGTTCCTGATCGAGGCGAAGGTGGCGGCCAGCCTCCTCCATCCGAACGTGGTCGTCGTCTTCGACTCCGGCATGGCCGGTGACGTCCCCTTCCTCGTGACGGAGCTCGTCGACGGGAAACCGCTCCACAAGCTGCTGAAGGAGGAATGCCCTCTTCGGGCGAGTCGAGCGCTCGGCATTGCCCGCGGCGTGCTCTCGGGCCTGGAGGCCATCCACGGGATGGGGATCGTCCACAGAGACCTGAAGCCCGCGAACTTGCTCGTGTGTGCCGGGGAGCCGCCAACGGCGAAGATCCTGGACTTTGGGCTGGCGAAGATGCTCGGAGTCCAGGGTGGCGCCTGCCAGCCACCGAAGACCGAGACCGGAATCATCGTCGGAACGCCTGACTACATGGCTCCCGAACAGGCGGCCGGGGACCCCGTGTCTGCCGCGACCGACCTGTACGCGTTCTCGCTGGTGCTCTGCCGGATGATCCTCGGGCGCCCCCCTTTCAAGGCGGAGAGCACGCTGGAATGGCTCCGGGCACAGATCCATGAGGAACCATCGTTCCCTCCCGACCTGCGACCAGGAGTCCTCGCTCTCCTGCAGAAGGGCCTGGCGAAGCTGCCAGGAGATAGATTCTC
>JACQZM010000256.1 GCA_016213885.1 Candidatus Rifleibacteriota bacterium
TCAGCTCGATGTCGCCGTAGGTCGGGTCGGCCCACTTCGTGATGCGGAGCTGCCGCCCCTTCAGGTCGATCCAGAGGGTCTTTCCCGCCTCCTGGGCGATCTCGGCCAGGCGAGCGAGGACCTCCCGGGGCGCAAGGGCCGTCCTGGCGCCAACGTTGTAGCGGACGCCGCCGATGTCGGGGTGGTTCACCATGCGCTGCAGCAGCGGCATCCGGTGCAGGGAGGGCAACGTCGCGATCAGCATGGGGCTCCTTCCGCCAGGCTCCGGCCAGCGGTTCTCCGGTGACCGCTGCCGCCGGGCCGGTGACGGCGCGGTCAGATCCGCCTGGTCTTGCCCTTGCGCACCTTGCCGGGGTTCCGACCGGTGGTCAGGGCGCCGCTGTCGACCTTGACCAGGGCGTTCTGGGTGTGGAGGTTGGCCAGCGCCCTGCGCGTCTCCTCCTGCCGGAGCGCCGTCTGGCCCCGTCCCTTCATGTCCACCAGGTATTCGTCGAGGTCGCGGGTGCCTGCCGCGATGGCCAGAGCGCCGAGCAGGACGTCGATGATCGCCTTGGGGTCGTCGATCGTCAGGAGGTTCTCCGGGGGGATCACGGCGCTCCACTGGTTCTTGATGTGAGCGTCGTCGTAGCCGGCGTAGGCGTCGGGCGCTCCTTCTTCCCGGGGGTCCCGCACGCGCGCGTCGGGATCGTACTCGAACTCCGCCACCAGCACTTCGCTCCGGTCCCCGGTGATCCTGGCGGCGGTGCGGCCGGTGACATGCTGGATCTGGCCGTTGACCTCCAGCTCGACCTTGAACTCCGTGGCGGCGTCTCTGTCCTCGTGGAACCGGTAGTTGCGGACGAACACCTGGTACTTGCCCCTGGGCGCCTCGCCCCGTTTCCACCGCACGTTCTCCACCGGCTTGGTGGTCTCGCCGCTGACGTTCATGTCGACGTCGAGCCAGCCGCCGCAGGGCGATCGCTTGTCGCCGAAGTAGATGTGGAAGCCCCGTGGGGTGATCACGTGGAGGTCCAGGTCGTTCCGGTTGTTCCACAGGAGCGAGGCCCGGATGTCGACGCCGTCGTACTGCCCGCCCGCGGCCAGCACCCGTTGCCGGATCTCGGCGTCGATGTCCGACTTTCGCTGCTCCCAGCTCTTGCGGGGGTAGATGAAGAATACATGGAAGCGAGCCGCGAGCTCAGCGAAGATCTCCGCGGACCGCAGGTCCGATCCCAGGGCGTCTCCGATCACCGATTTCACCTGCTGGCGGCTGACGCCGGGGTAGAACCCCTCGTCGCCGATGAAGAAGAAGAAGCCCTTCTGGCCGGGGCCGAGACACTGCAGGTCCACATGGCGGGCGAAGTAGTAGGCGGCGAGCTCGTAGGACTCCTGCCCGGTTCCGCCGCCGCCCTCCTCGAGCCACATGTGAGTCAGCACGTCGTCGAGGGAGTTGTCGGCGGCGAACGGACCGACCTGCAGCGGTGCCTTGTCGCAGGTGGCGTCCCCGATGGCGGCGAAGCTGACCTGGGGGTGGGGCACGTAGTTCTTCATGCAGATCTGGCCAATGAACATCGGCAGCTTGCCGTAGACGATCTTGGCGTCTTCACCCCGGGAGCGAGTGACGTCCATGGCCACCACCACCGGGGTCCTCTGGACTCCGGGCGCGGCGGGACAGGTCAAGGTCCGCCCCAGCGGGTCGAGATCTGCGTGCACCCTCCCGCGGGCCGCCGTGGCGGAGCCGGCCGCCGAGTCGAACGCCTCTGCGTTGGTGGAGGTCGATCGCGAGGTCACGTCGCCGCTGTAGTAGCTGCCGCCCATGGGGCTCCTCCTTCAAGATCTCGATCAGATGACGAGTTCGACGAATCGCGGGGGCCCGAAGATCTCCTGGCGCAGTTGCCGGAGCTGACCGTGCATCTCCCAGGCGTCCTGCGCCCTCTGGCGGGGGCTCGGGAGCAAGAAGAACCGGATGAACCGCTGCAGCCGTTCGTCCACGGACGCCGGGAAGGTCTGCGCTGCGGGGTCGCCTCCCAGGAGGTACACCATGCACTTGCCGACGCCGTAGAGATCGGCCGCCGGCGTTGGCGGGCCTCTCTGCTGGACCTCCGGAGGGTGGTAGTCGTCGTTCGCGCAGTGGAAGCCGTCGCCGGTGCGGGCCGGTTCGACGACGGCCCAGCACCAGTCGATGAGGAAGACGTTGTGGTCGCCTGTCCGGACCAGCACGTGGGAGGGCTCCACGTTGCCGTGGAGGATGCCGCGGCTGTGGGCGTACCCGACGGCGCTGAGGAGCCGTTCGAAGATCCAGACGACGTGGTCGGCGGGCAACCCACCCGGCCGCCTGGCCCGGATGGAGGGGCCGTCGAGGGCGTGCAGTCGGCGCAGCACGTTGCCGAGGCGTCCGTCGGTGGTCTTGAACTGGTCGAGCACCACGGGCAGGTGCTTGGTCTGGATCCCGGGGCTCGACCAGAGCTGGTGCAGAGCGTTCGCCTCGCGCTGGATGAGATCGTTGTCGCCGGCTTCGGTGGCGACCTTGGCGACGATGCCGGGGTCGTCGGACTCCGCGTCGAGGCAGGTGCCGCCGTAGATCGTCGCGACATCCCCCTCGGCGAGCACACTGCGGAGGTGGTAGCGGCGCCGGCGGGTCCTGATGACGAGATCGATGCCGTCGCCGGTCTCCGTGGGCTCATCGTCGGCGGACCCGGCGCCGTAATGGCCCGCGGCGATCTTGATCTCGGCCCGTCGATACAGCTCGCCGAGCCGTGCGAACGCGTCGTTCGCGAGCTCGAGAGCGTCCGGGTCCCCGGCGTGGAGGTCCGGGTGGACGATCCGCGAAAGCCTGTGGTAGGCGCCTCGCACGGCCGTGGCGACCGCCTCGGGCGTCTCGTCGGGTCCCGGCATGCCGAACAGCTCCTCGACGCACACCGTCTGGGTCAGCCGCTCATACGCCTCGCGCAGCTCTTGGACCGACATGGTGATCCTCCGGGTCCGGGCCGGACGCTTGCAGGAGCTTACATCCCTCCGGCCGGCCTGTCGAGCGACCGTCCTCGCGCCTCTGACCCTGCCGCTGAACGGAGGAGGTCGAGACGACCGCGCCCTCATCGGCGGCAAGGCGACCCACGGGCGCCACGCCGCGTCGCAGGGATCCGGCGCCATGACGCGATACGAGCTCATCGAACCCATCGGTCGCGGCGGCATGGGCGTCGTCTGGAAGGCGCTCGATCGGGTCCTGGGTCGTGAGGTCGCCGTCAAGCTCCTGGACCGGGATCGGTGCGGGTCGACGACGGCGATCCCCCGCTTCCAGCGGGAGATCCAGGCGCTGATCGCCCTCGCTCACCGCAACGTGGTGAAGGTGTTCGACGCCGGCGAGCGCGACGGGCAGTTCTACTACGTCATGGAGATGCTCCACGGGACCAACCTGAAGGACCGGCTGGCCCGGGGGGGGCCGCTCCCGGCTGCCCACGCGCTGAGCATCCTGGCGCAGCTCCTCGACGCTCTCGAGGCGATCCACCTGTGCGGCATGGTCCACCGGGACGTGAAGCCCGCCAACATCATGCTGGTGGAGCGCGAGGAGCGTGCGGTCCTGATGGACTTCGGCCTCGTCAGGATCGAGGAGATGACGGTTCTGACCGGGCAGGGAGCTCTCCTGGGCACGCCATCCTACTGGCCGCCGGAGATGCTCCAGGGGCAACCCCTGGACGCGACCGGCGACCTCTGGTCCACCGGGGTCACGGCGTTCGAGATCCTCACCGGCTGCAAGCCGTTCGCGTCCCAGGATCGGTCCGCCCTGATCGGGCAGATCCTCCGACAGCCGGTCCGGCTCGGGGACCAGCGTCCCGACCTGCCGGGAGAGCTCTGCCTGTTCGTGGACCGACTGCTGTCGAAGAACCGTTCCGATC
This sequence comes from Candidatus Rifleibacteriota bacterium, assembly GCA_016213885.1. Classification (GTDB taxonomy): domain Bacteria; phylum Muiribacteriota; class UBA6191; order JACPRK01; family JACQZM01; genus JACQZM01. Next base: position 3,873 of record JACQZM010000256.1, read on the forward strand.
GCTGGCCCGGCGCCCGGGAGGCCCGGGCTGCGCTGGCCCAGGTGCAGCACCTCCTCGAACCGGCCCCGGGGGAGACGCTGGAGGGCCGGCCGGTCCCGGTGGCGGTCCTCACCTCGACCGGTGCCGGGCCGGCGGCCCGCTCCGCGGGACGTCGGGCGTTCGCCGTGGCCCTGGTGGCGCTTTTCGTCGCCCTCACGGCGCTCTGCTGGAACGTCGGCCCGCGCGTCCGTCCGGGCCCCGCCCCGTCGTTTCAGGTCGTGCTGGGCTCGGGCGGGGCGCTGATCCGCTGGCACGGCCCTCCGGAAGGGCCGGCCGCGGCCCGGTTCCGTCCCGCCGGCGGCGCTTTCGGGACCGTCGTGGAGAGGACCGAGAGCAGCGGATCCCGGACCCTGGCGCACGAGCTCCGGGTCGATCCGCTGGAGCCCGGGCGCGCGTGCCAGGTCGAGGTTCTGGAAGCTCCTTCAGGCCCGGTTCTCGCCAGGGTCGACCTGGCCGTGCCCGGGGAGGGGAAGTTTCTGCGGGAGCTCCTCTCGGCGATCGAGCAGCACCCGTTCGATCCGATGACCACGACCCTGATCGAGGCGATCTCCCTCCTGTCGGAGGCCGACGTGGCCGAGCTCGAGCTCATCCTCCAGTCGGTGCGGTCCGGA
>JACQZM010000257.1 GCA_016213885.1 Candidatus Rifleibacteriota bacterium
ACGAGTACTGGGTCACCTTGTTGTTCGGGTCGGTCTCGCTGGTCTTCAAGCCCCGCAGGTTGAACCCGAAGGCCCATGCGTGTGCGTTCTCGTCCTCGACCCGGATGCAGTTGCCCACCTCGTCATAGGTTCTCTTGACCGTGTGTAGCAGCGGATCCGTGGCTTCTACGGGCCGCAAGAGCTCGTCGTAGCGTGTCTTCACCACGTGCCCGTTCGCGTCGGCCGTCTCCAGGATCTCTCCATCTGGGCCGTAGCTCGTGGCTCGGACGAATCCCAGGGCATCGGTCGCGGCCACGAGCCGATCGAGCACGTCGAATCGGAAGCTCGAGGCGTGGTCCCGCGTATCGACCACCCGGGAGACCATGCCGCTGGGCGTGTACTCCGTGCGGGTCACGAACCCCATCGGGTCGATCGTCGCCGTCAGTCGCCCGCCGGGACTGTAGATGAGCCGTTCGACGCCCCCATCAGCCCTCGTGCGGCTCAGCACACGACCCATCGAGTCGTATTCCGTAGTGGCCGCCGTGCCATCGGGCTGTTCTGTCCGCACGAGGCGGCCCTCTGGGTCGTAGAAGAACTTCGTCACCGCGCCCTGAGCGTTCTCTATCTCGCTGAGCAGGCTTGTACCACCGCAGCTCTGGCACCCTCCACGCCGGGGGACATACCGCATCAGCGTGAAGTTCCCATCCGGAAAGTCCACACGTACCACGCGGCCCAAAGCGTCCAGCGTGTAGGTCGTTCGCCGCTGCAGTGGATCCTCCTGTCCTACGATCTGCCCGGCGTCGTCATGGATCGTCTTCCAAACGTAACCCTGGGGGTCCTTCTCTTCGAGGATCACGTCCTTCCCGTTGATCCGGTCCCACGTGAACTCCGTCCGGGCTCCGTTCGGCAGCGCCACCGCCGTTCGCCGGCCAAGACCGTCGTATTCGTTGGTGGTTCGTTTCCCGGCGGCGTCGATGCTCGCTCTCACGAGCCCAATCCCCTCGTACTCTGTCCTGGTGACCCTCGCTCCGGGCGATGTGGTGGAGACCACACGCCCGAGCGTGTCCCTGGCCAGCTCGGTCATCCCGTCCGCGGCGTCCTTCGTCGACACAAGCTGACCGTCGGTATCGTAGACGTACTCCGTGACCCGGTTCTGGCTATCTTTCACCTGGATGACCTGGCCCGCCGCGTTCACGGTGTAGAGGGTCTGTTGGCCATGCGTGTCGACCTGGCGGATCAGGTTGCCTCGAGCATCGAACTCCCTCTGCTCTCTGCTGCCATCCGGATGGATCAGGGTGATCGGATACCCGGTCACTGGGTCACGGATCACCCTGGTTTCCAGCCCGCTGGTGGATCGATACAGGATCACCTTCCCGTCAGGCCCGTAGCTCCAACTCCGCATGGATCCGTCCGGATACTGCATCGAGAGGATCCGGCCCTCGCTGTCTCGAGTGATCGCCAGAACCGAACCATCGGCGTCCACCCGCTTCAAGAGCCTTCCGAGGGGGTCATACTCGTACTCCGTCACGCGATTCAGAGGATCGATGAACCGCCTCTTCTGCGCGTCCGGGTACTCTATGCGGGTCACCGTGACCCGGCCGGCCGCGCTGGTCTGACGGACCTGGGTCACCTTGTCCGTGTCGGCGCAGTAGGTGATCTCGACTTTGATCCCGGTGCTATGCGTTATGCTGCTCAGTTCGCCGTTCGACGGGTCGTACGTGTATGAGGTCGTGAACCCGCGGGCGTCCGTCACCACGGCCAACTGACGGCCGATGTAGGTGTACTGGATTCGCTGGCCATCCTTGGCCGTCACGCTCTTGATGAGCCCGTCGACGACCTCCAGCTGCAGGGCTCCCCCGACCGGATCGACCACCCTGACCAGCACCCCGCTCTGATCGTACTCCAGCCGGGTCTTGCTGTCGTTGTTGTCCGCGATGAAGTCGAGCTTCCCGTCCGGCCGGTACTGGTACACCGTCCCGCTCGCGTACCGGACAGCCCAACCACCGCCAACTCCCCGGCTGACCGTGGCTCCGCCGCGGATGCACGGCCCGTATCCACCGAGACCGTCTGCCGGGAACAGGAGCTCAACACCACGCCCGTCCACCTCCACAAGGCCGTACGGGGGGCGCTCCTCGATCCGGCGCTCGTACGTGTGAGACCAGCCGCTCCCGAGCGTTCCCTCGTCCCACCGACCGCTGTTGTACGCCCGAGCGAACACGAAGCGGCACCTGGGGCCGGTCCACGCCACATCGGTCGCGTACTCGGCCAGACGCCCTGTGAAGAGATGCACTGGATCGCCACTCCGCCCGTGCCCAGAGTCGCAGCTCCCACCACCTTCCTTGGCCCCGCACGCGGTACACCCCACCGGGCTGATGTCCCCGCCCTGCGGGTTGGGCTCGTCTGTGGGCGCTGGTTCTTCCTCTCCCGTAAGGCTCTTCGTCAGCCCTGAAAGCCCGGACGTGCCGGCGTCGGATGAGGTGTTGGTCCCGTCAGGACTTCCTCCGAAGCCAGAGGCCCCCTTGCCGTCCGGTGGGGGAGGGGGAGGTGGCGGGGGCGGAGGGCTACCGCAGATCTGGCTCACCGGGAATCGGCTGGTCTCCGTTTCCAGAGTGGAGCACGTGGTCTGCGTCCTTTGCCCGCAAGCGATGGTGGCCACCTGACGGCACTCAGGGGTCGCACAGTCGCAGCCAGGGCCGCTTGGCACGACCGACCCGGGACAGTTATACGATGTGCCGGTGATCGTGAGCCTTCTGATGATCCTCATCCACTGGACAATTGCGTCGGATGGGGACTGGGCACAGATCTCGCTGTACGAAGCCAATGTCGGAGTGCCGTTCACCCGGAGCTCGTCGTAGACGCAGTAATCGAGATCGTACACGTGAGGATCGAGCGCAGCAGGGCGGCCATAGCTGCATACCGATGGCTGTGGAACTTCCCAGTACCAGTGCGTGGTGTCAGCCGGTGTGCACGTCTGCCCCCCGCACGGATCGGGCGGTGTCGTCGGGGGAGGCGGAGGCGTCGGGTTGGGATCGAAGCTCAGGACAGGTGGCACCCCACGTTCGCGCGCCGATGACCCGGATGGCCCGGAGTTCAGTTGAAAGACGTACACCACCTGCTGCACGTCGACTGCGTCGACCCACAGGCTTTCGGGACGCTCCCGGATGGCCCGGCACACGATCCCGTGGATCTCGCGGACGAGCTTTCCAGGGACCGGCGGCGGTTGCACGATTCGCCGGGCAGAGCCGGTCTTCGCCTGCCGAAACACGGGCCCGGAAAGATTCACCGTCACCTGCGGCGCCGGGTCGGGACCGGCCAGAGTCAGCCCACGATCCACTTGGGCCCGCAGCTTCGCTGGAACCGATGCTTGGCCCTTGAGGACCACCCGGACCGGATCTCGCCACGGCAGAAGACCCGCCACGAACCCGATGTTCCTCAGTTGAGGCACCGCGACTCCGCCCACCTGGCGAGACCCGGCCCACATCTGGTAACCGCCTCTCGTCGCCTCCCGAACCAGCCGTACCCTGATGATGTCCTTGAGGACCGTGTACCGGTCCAAGGTGGAGCAGCTCGTTTCGTAGGAGCCGACATCGATGGGAACCTGCTCGCCCAGCCGAGTGACCTTGGGCGTCCGGCCGAAGCTCACTGACGCAACCGCCAGGCCGATGAGAAGAGCGAGAAAGAAACGGGCAGGACGGGCAGGATGAGTCACCAGAAGGACACCCCCTCGAGGAAGCTCCTCTCGATCCGTGCGACAGTTTCGCAGGCAGCAGCACCCGATCATATTCTGGACTACGAGCCGCTCATCCGGTAGGTTGCGGACAGTCGAAGCAGGCTGATCGTCAGCCTCTCCTTCTGCGGGAGTACCCTTCCGGCCTTCTCCCTCGAACCCACACCCCTCCTGTCCACCTGACCCTTTGCCCGTACTCTCACCGACCGCTTCTCACGCCTGGTCGGAGCCGCCAGAAGAGCCCGCAGACGGCGGCTCGCCTTGAACGTGACACCCGTGACGGTTTGGTGGCAGGCCGATTCTTGGTAGCAGTTCATGGTGTCGGGCCGATCTGCCGTCTTGAGGTTGACGGCTCTGCCCATCCACGCGCACGGCGGACCTCGACACCGGCTGGACGTCACCGGACACGCCGGTCGACATGGTACAAGAGTACCCCGTCGGCAGCGGCCACCTCGAACATGTTCCGGGTGAACCCGCTCCGTGAGAAGAGAGCGAACACCTCGCGACGGCTCGGGCCACCCCAGTCCACGAGCTCTGCCTTCTCCCTCAGCCTTCGATAGACGTCACTCCCGACCGGCTTCCTGCTCCACTTTGCCTCGCCGAACAAGATGCCAGGAGCCGCCGCGGGGTCGAGGCCTATCACATCGATCTCTGCCTGCCGGTTCCACCATCGGCCGACGGTCGACAGCGGAAAAGGAACGTCCGGCTCACGCCGGATGATCGTACGCGCCACGGACTCATAAGTGGCCGCTGCCAGCCCGTCGAAGACCTCGTCCATCCGTCGAAGGGAGGGCGCGGTGTTCCCCAGCTCGAGTTCGCTGGCAAACGGATGGACGTGCTGGAACCAGAATGCCACGAACGGATCATCGATCCGGAAGAGCCCCTTCTTCGAGCGGAACGGGCTCCCCTCGGTGATCGGGACCTCTCTCCGGATGAGCCGGAGCTCCGCGAGAACCTGGAGGTAACGGGTCAAGACGTTCTTCTCCAGACCCGACCGGGCGGAGATCTCCGAGAACTTGTGTTGTCCCTCCGCGATGGCCCGAAGGATGGCCATGTAGTTCCGCGGCTCACGGAGCTCCTCCCTCACCAGGAACTCCACTTCCCGGTGGAGAAAAGCACCGCGACTCAGGATCTGATCGCGCACGTTCTGCTTCAACTTCTTGGAAGGATCGAACTGGAGCAGATACATCGGCATCCCGCCCAAGATCGAGAAGAGCTCGACGAACCTCTCCGCACCCACTTGGGGGAAGAACCCCCTGGCCGCAAAGTAATCCAGCGGCGCCACCTGGAGATCCCCCGTTCTTCGGCCGAAGAGCGGCGATCCGTGGGACAAGGTGTGGGCTTCCATCATCGCGATGCTGGAGCCGCACAACACGAGACAGACGGGGACATTCCGGAGGTGCTCGTCCCACGCCTTCTGGAAGAGCGATGGAATCGCCGGATTGGCTTCCACAAGGTAGGGGAACTCATCGATGATCAGGGCCGTCGGTCGGGTGAGTCTGGAGGCGAGCATGGCGAAGAGATCCAGCCAGCCCTCGAAGCCCCTCCTCGCGATGTAGTCGTCCCCGAGATGCTGTCCGATCCGTTGACCGAGCTCCGTCAGGAGCTCTCTCTCCGGACGTCGATCGGCGACGAAGTAGACCGAGGGCTTTCCCCGGATGAACTGCTTCAGGAGCTCCGTCTTGCCGACGCGTCTCTTGCCGTAGACGACGAGGCACTGGGGTTGTCCGGTCTCCCACCGCCGCTCGAGGAAGGTCAGCTCGTCACGGCGATCGACAAACCTCCAGGGCCTTCCTGGCTTGACGGCTGTCCTGGTTATCATACTCACGAGTATGATACTCCACAGTCGACTCAGGCAACAGCAATCGGCCGTAGCTGCGGCCCGCGGTTTCAGGCAGGATTGGTGCTGGACCCCCAGCTCGGGCACCCGGGACGGATCCAGGGCCCGCTGGCGCAGGTAGTGGTCCGCCAGGACCAGCGCCACCATGGCCTCGCAGACCGGCACGGCCCTGGGAACGACGCACGGGTCGTGACGAGGATAGGATGGATAGAGACGGCATCTTTGGGTCGGGTCAGGGCACCGCGGACTCGATCGGAACCGATGTCTTGCCACGTCGGCCGGACACTGGGTAGACCGAAGCTCCCGATTGGTGCCCCATGACATGAGCTTGATGCTCAGAACGTGCGGAGGATGAGGCCTACCTCTCCTCTGGAACCCCGTCTCTTGGGCCAACTGATATGCGGTAGCCACCTCTGCGGCTTCGAGGGGTCTATTGCCGTGGGGAGCCGGCCACCCGGGCCACGGTGCTTGGCGACAGGGCGACAGGAGCCTCACCACCACCAGCCAATCCCATGTTGCTGGCGGGTCGTTGATAATATAATGGAGGTATGGCTCAACCGGTCCTCCTGATCGACGGTCTCACGAAATCGTTCAAGGCCGGCCCTTTCTCGCCGGCCCGGGAGGTGCTCAGAGGGATCGACCTCGTCGTCGAGGCCGGTCAGGTCTTCGGCTTCTTCGGCATCAACGGCGCCGGCAAGTCGACGACGAACAAGATCGTGCTGGGGTTCCTCCCGCAGGACAGGGGGAACTGTCGGATCCTGGGCCGCTCCAACCTCGAGCCGGCGAGTCGCCAGCGGATCGGCTACCTTCCGGAGAACCCGAGCTACTACGAGTTCCTCACCGGGGAGGAGCTGCTGCTGTTCGCGGCCGACCTGTTCGGGCTCGCCGGCGAGAAGAGCCGGACGCGGATCCGGTATCTCCTCGAAAGGGTGGGGCTGGCGAACGACGGGTCCCGCCGCATCGGCCAGTACTCCAAGGGGATGCGGCAGCGGATCGGGCTCGCCCAGGCGCTGATCAACGAACCGACGTTTCTGATGCTCGACGAGCCGATGGAGGGGCTGGATCCGCTGGGCCGGCAGATGCTCAAGGAGCTCATCCTCGAGGAGCGCTCCAGGGGGACCGCCGTGTTCCTGTGCTCTCACCAGCTGCTCGACGCCGAGGGACTCTGCGACACCATCGCCATCCTCCACGACGGGCGCGTGACCCTCGCCGGGACCATGGCCCAGGTCAGGGCGCTCCACCCGGACCTCGATCTGGAGCAGATCTTCATCAGGACCGTCAGGACGTCCGACCCGGCCGCGAACGCCCGGCCGGGCCCGTCGTCGTGACCGCCGCGGGACCGGGGCGACCGGATGATCCCCGGTGGCTGCCCGAGGGGGGCCAGGAGGTGACTGTCGAGTCGTGAAGGCGCTGGCCATAGCTCGGTATAGCTTGAAGAAGGCCGCTCGCGAGAAGATCTTCTGGCTGATTCCGCTGGTGACCATCGTCGTCCTCGCCCTGATCCAGAACCTCCAGTTCTTCGACGTGGGGGTCCGCGTCAAGGTGCTCAAGGACTTCGGCGTCACGGCCATCTCCCTGTTCGGCTTTCTGGTCTGCCTCGTGGTCACCGTGAGCCTCGTTCCGTTCGAGAGGGAGAGCCGCACCATCCACTTCCTGTTCTCCAAGCCGGTGTCGCGGGCGGACTTCGTGGTGGGCAAGTTCGCGTGCGTCTCCGCACTGCTCGCGATCAACCTGGCCGTGGTGGGGCTCGAGCTGGTGGTGCTGGTGCGGGCCTACGCGGGCCGGTGGGATCTGAACCTCGTCAAGGGCCTGTTGCTGATCTATCTGAAGCTCGAGCTGTTCGCCAGTCTGGTCATCCTCCTGTCGGTGCTGATGTCCATGGCGCTGGTGGTGTTCATGGCCATCCTGGCCTACGTGGTGACCCACGCCGTGTCGCTGGCCGAGAGCTCCCTGTCCCAGGGGACGCCCCCGTTCTTTCAGAGCCTCGTGCACTGGGCGCTGGCCACGCTGCCCGATCTGACGCACTACGACACCAGCGACGTGGTGGTCCACGGCCACGCCATCCCCTACTCGTACATGGGCCTTCTGCTCGTCCACACCCTGGCCTACGTGGTGCTCTTCCTGGGCCTCGCCACCTGGTCGCTGGAGCGGACCGAGCTGTGACCGGGCCGCAGGGCGCATCGACGGGTCGGGTGGAGCCCCCGGCATCCCGACCTCGCCGGTGGTGGGTGCTCGCGCTGGTGCTGATCGTGGCCGTGGCGTCCGGCGAGGGGCTCTCGCGGATCCGCCGCGGCCGGATCCCGGCCTCACCGGCCGGGGAGGGGACTCTCGAGAGGGCTTTCCCGGGCCTTTCGAAGCAGAGCGTGCTGAGGAAGGCGCTCGACAAGGTGTCGTGGGAGGCCCGGAGGGTCGCCGCCGACCTCCTCTGGCTCAAGGTGGATCGGTACGTTCACGAGGGGTACGGCCGTTACTCCGACAACCTGGACATCGTGCCGCTCTACCGGGTGATCACCTACCTGGATCCCCATTTCCTCGAGGCCTACATCCTGGCGGGGCTCCAGCTCCTGGAGTGCCTGGGCAAGGAGCCGGAGGGGATCCAGATGCTCCAGGAGGGGATAGCCGCCAACCGGGCCGATCCCAGGGTCAAGGAGCTCATCGCGCAGCTCGGGGTCTACTACCTGAAGAACAAGAAGAACTACCCCAGGGCGAGGCAGCTCTTCGAGGAGGCTCTCGCCCTCGTGATGGCCCATGGCAGGCGGTCGGAGCAGCCGAACTTCGCCTACCGCGGCGAGACCCTGCTGGGGCTCCTGGTGGTGACGTGCTACCGCCAGGGAGACCTGGCCGCCGCCGCGAGGTACAGCCAGATGCCGCACAACCTGCCGCCGGATCATCCGATCATCCTGGAGCTGGCCAGGAGCCGGAAGAGCGCCCCCATGCCCGCCCCGTCCCCGCTCCCCGACCCGGATCCGGCCCGCGGCCACGCTGGCGAGGGCGGGCGCGCTCATGACCACGACCATGAGCATCCTGGCGAGGCGCCGGCCCGGCCGCGGGCCGCCCCGGTCGTGCGCGACATGCATCGCCGGCCCTGGATGGAGGCGGATCGGATGGCGAGCCTCCGCAGGACCGTGCCGATCGTCGTCCTGGTCGACCTGGCGCTGATGGGGTGGCTGATCTTCAGAAGGAGGCTCGCCTGCCTGGCCCTGTTCTTCGCGGTCGCGTGGCCGGCTCACGCCGGCTCCCGGGACCTGCCCGGGAGCCTGTCGGGGGCGTTCACGGAGTACTTCCTGGTGTTCGTCGTCATCGTGGGGGTCATCATCATCCTGGTGCTGAACCACCTGGTGAGGCGCGGGGAGCGTTCCACGATCCCCGGCCAGGAGAAGCTGTTCGGTTTCATCGAAGAGGTGCTGCGGTTCAACCCGACGGACGAGCGGTACCTGGAAATCGGCGCCCTCTGCTGCGAGAACCGGCTGTTCGACAGGGCTCTCGGCTTCCTCCGGATGGTCTCGTCGAGCAAGCCGGATCTGCGGCAGAGGGCCGACTTCTTCGAGATCCTGGCGCTCCTGGGACTGTCGCGGCTCGACGAGGCCGAGAAGCTCTACCAGACCCTGGCCGTGGACAAGCTGAGCTCCGCCGACCAGTACAAGATCGCCCTGGCGTGGAAGGAGCACAACCTGCTGTCCAGGGCCAAGCAGGTGTTCCTGCGGCTGTTCCTCACCGACATCGCCTTCGCCGACGTGTCGTCGCAGCTGGCGGAGATCGAGAGCCTCGAGGCGAACGCCACGAAGCCGGTGGAGTTCGTCGCCCGGCTCGTGTCGCCCCGGTACCGCGAGATCAAGCTGCTCTCCCAGAGCGAGTCGGAGCTGGCCTGTCAGAGCTTCGACCGGGACCTGGCGCGCCCGGTGCTCCTCAGGGTGCTCCGCGCCGAGAGAGCCTCGGCGGAGTCGGTGCAGCGTTTCCTGGAGGAGGCGCTGAGCCTGTCGCGGCTGGACCACCCGGCGGTGCTGAAGGTGTACGACGTCCAGAAGGACCGGCTCCCCTACTACTCGATGGAGAGCTTCGACGGCCGGTCGCTGGCCGAGTACGTCGGTGGGGGCGTCGATGCAGCGGGGCGGTTCGCCATCCTCGACCAGATCGTGGACCTGGTCAGGAACCCTGCCGGGCCGGGCAAGGCGTTCGGCAGGCTTCCGGCGTCGACGCTCACCGTCGGAGCGGGCGGAGTCGTTCGGGTGAGCCGCGGCGTCCCGGGCGCCGGCTCCGGCCGGTCCGGTCCCTGGGCCGATCTGAGGGACGTGATCGACGTGCTGTTCCCGCCGGGTGGCCAGGAGGCGGAGTACGTGCGCGCGGGGCTCGACCGGATCCGCGGGCGGCTCGACGAGGCCATGCTGGTCGCTGCCGACGGGAGCGGCGGCCCCGAGGAAGGCAGGGCCGGGCGTTCGCCGGCCGAGCTGCTGGAGTCGATAGCCGGTGAGATCTCCGGCGTCAGGCGGTTCCTGAACCTCACGGTGCGGGACCAGAGCTACCAGGCCGTGCTGGCGCACCTGAGATGGCTCGACGACCTGCACCGGGCCAAGATCCACGCCCTGAAATCGAAGTTCGCCATCTGCGAGCGGTACCGGAGCGAACCGGCCAAGCTGGTCCGGTCGTTCTTCCGTCCCTCCAACCTGGAGGAGATCCTCCGGCTGCTCGACGGGCTCAGGGAGATGATGGCCGTGGCCAGGGCGCTGCCGCCGTGCTCTCATCCGCGCATCCAGGCCGTGGCCGCCTCGATCGTTCCGGCCCAGATCGAGGAGATGGCCGGCGCCCTCAAGAAGGCGCTGCCGGTGTCCGGGACGGTGGAAGAGCCCGAGCTCAAGTCCCTGCAGGAATCGATGATCGGAGCGCTGGACCGGTACCATCAGTTTCTCAAGGGACTGTCGCTGGAGATCTCCCGGCTCGTGGAGGATTTCGACCTGGACCTGGTACGATTGGTGGAGCATGTCGTGGCCCGTTCGGCGTATGCTCCTCACATCCAGGTCGTCGGAGACGAGATCGACGGCCGTCTCCGGGTGGTGGACGCAGCCGAGTTCAAGCGGGAGTTCACCCTGGCCCTGGAGAACCTGATCTCCAACTCGTTCGAGGCCAAGGCCACGGGGGTGGAGATCGTCCTGGGGCGGACCGAGACCTCTGCCCTGAGAATCGTCCTGCAAGACGACGGATCGGGTGTGCCCGACGATCTGTTGCAGCGGATCATGACCCAGCGCTACACGACCAAGAAAGGGGGCACCTCCACCGGCGTGTTGAGTGCCAAGTCCCTGGTGGAGAAACACATGGGCACTTTCGAGATCCGGGGCCGGCAGAAGACCCGAGGCACCGAGGTCACCATGCTGATCCCCACAGCCTGATGAACACCGAAGAGACCCCGGTCGCGCCGGTTCGCGTCCTGGTAGTGGAGGACGACGAGAACTACCTGCTGGAGCTCAAGGACGAGGTCGTGGCCAGCTGCACCGACCTGGCGGAGTTCCACTACGCGGCGAATCTCAAGGAGGCGATCCGGAAGATCGCCGAGCTCGAGCCGGATCTGCTCCTCCTGGACATCATCTTCCCGGTCGACACCGCCGACGCCCGGGCGGACAAGCTGGACTACGAGGCCGGGGTCAAGGTCATCCAGCACGTCAGCGAGAGGAACATCCCCAGCCAGATCCTGGTGCTGTCGAGCCAGTCCAAGGGGTTCGCCGTCAACCTGCTGGTGGAGTACAAGGCGGTGGCGGACTACATCTTCAAGGACTCCTCGTGGACCGAGATCAGGGTCAAGGTCCGCAAGCAGCTGGAGGCGCTGGCCAGGCTCACGGAGGCCGGTCCGGGGCTGTTGAAGGGCTACCGGATCGTGGGAGAGAGCCTGGCCATCGGGCGCGTCCGGGACATGATCAACCGGGTGGCCCGGAAGGACGAGACCACGGTCCTCGTGACGGGCGAGTCGGGTACCGGCAAGGAGCTGGTGGCCCAGAACATCCACGCGCTCTCCCACAGGCGGGACAGGCCGTTCGTCGTGGTCAACTGCGCCGCCATCCCGGAGAATCTGCTGGAGAGCGAGCTGTTCGGCTACGTGCCCGGGGCGTTCACCGGCGCGATGAAGGAGACCAAGGGCAAGTTCGAGCAGGCCCACTCCGGGACGATCTTCCTGGACGAGATCGCCGAGGTTCCGCCGTCGATCCAGGTGAAGCTGCTGAGGGCGCTCCAGGACAAGCTGATCCAGCGGCTCGGCGACTCCAGGAACGTCCAGGTGGACGCCCGGATCATCGCCGCCACCAACCGGAACCTGGAGGAGGAGATCAAGACCGGCCGGTTCCGTCAGGACCTGTTCTACCGGATCAACGTCTTTCCGATCCACGTCCCGTCCCTGGCGGGCCGGCGAGAGGACATCCCGGAGCTCGTCCAGTACTACCTGAACAAGTTCAACCGGAAGCTGGAGGAGACCAAGGGGATCTCCGCGGAGGCCCTGAGGCTCTTGGAGCAGCACACCTGGCCGGGCAACGTCCGGGAGCTGAGGAACATCGTGGAGCGGCTGATCATCGTCACCGACGGCGCCGTGATCGGGCCGGCCGACGTGATGTCGCTCCTGTCTCCCAGCGGCGAGGAGTACACGGTCTCGTTCCCCTTCGCCGAGGCCGACTACAAGAAGGTCAAGCGGGAGATCCTGAACGTCTTCAACCGCAGGTTCCTCGATTACCACCTCCGGGCCAACGACTACAACATCTTCAAGACCGCCCAGGCGATCGGCTACAACCGCCAGGACCTGTCGGTGCTGATCAAGGAGCTGGGGATAGACCTCAAGAAGGGCCTGAGGTAGCGGGCGGTGGGGATCCCCCGGATGGTTCGCGGAGTCGGGCCTGTGATCGGGCCTCGGCCTGGCTGCGGTGTCACCAGGGAAAGAGAAAGAGAAAGAGGAAGGGATCCGGATTGAGGTCGCGCTCGGGGGCGCGACTCGGACCCGGCGAGGCGCCGGGTCTTGGTCTGGTGGTATCGCCCTACAAACCGAGGGCCGGCATGTTGGTAGAAACCTACAGCGGATCGGCTCGAGAGCTGCGCATGAAATATATTTTGTGGCTCTACATGAGGCATCACGAGCGCCATGACGGACCCCCGAGTATTGTTGGAAGAGGTTTTGCTTTGGTGTGGCGCCCGCGCCGGCCCGTCCACAGCGCCACGGGAAGATCGGCCGGCCTCGAGGGCGCTCCCCGGCGGTACATTCCTTGCAGATGATGAGCCAGACCGTTTCGTCGCCTTCTTGCGGCACCGCCCCCCCTCGCGCAGACAGTGCGGGCGAACCGTGAGGGCCACGGAACCGACTCCCGATTGGTCGGGAGCGGGGCGGTCGTGACGATTCCTGCCCGATCCGGGCGGATCAACAAGGAGGAGAGAGAATGACCCGTTTCCGGAGGCTGCTGAAGGGACCAGGCTTCACCCTGATCGAGATCCTGGTGGTCATCGTGATCATCGGCGTGCTGGCGATCATGGGTGTGAGCAAGTACACGGAGTTCACCACGGAGTCTCGAAGAAAGGCCTGCGTCTCCAACGGCACATCGCTGGACAAGAACATCGGTGTCTGGGAGTCGCAGTTCACGGCGATCCCGATCGCGAACGCCGGCAGCGTCTCCTTCAACACGAAGGGTGAGATCACCGCGTCGAGCTACGGCGCCCTCGCGGCCCCCCCTGCCAAGCAGCTGAACAACGGCGCTGGCAAGAACGTGGTCTTCGAGTACACCAAGGACATCAACGTGTTCGCCTGCCCGGAGCGCGTCAACATCGTGGGCGGCCTCCAGCAGATCCGCAACGCCCCTGAGGTCGACTTCACGTGGTGGATCGACCCCGCCGCACCGGCCACTCTCTCGGGCAACAAGCGAGGAACAGTGTGCAACCCGTTCAACGCGAACGGCCCTGACGCGACCACAGCTACCTGTCACAAGTAGTCGTCAGACACCCCCTGGGGGTAGGTGAGGTTGGAGGTGAAGATGAAGCCGCGATCTCTCCTGCGGCCGGCCGCCGGGTTCACTCTCATCGAGATCCTGGTGGTCATCGTGATCATCGGCGTCCTGGCGATCATGGGGGTGAGCAAGTACACGGAGTTCACCACCGACTCCAGGCGCAAAGGGTGTGTGGCCAACGCCAATTCGATCAACAAGAACGTCGGCGTCTGGGAGGCTCAGTTCACGGCGATTCCGCCGAACGTGCTGGGGACCATCGCCTTCAACACCAAGGGAGAGATCACCCAGTCGAGCTACGGGGCCCTGGCGGCCCCGCCGGCCAAGCAGTTGAACAACGGAGCCGGCAAGAACGTGATCGCGGACTACACCAAGGACCTGAACGTGTTCGTCTGCCCCGAGCGGGTGAACATCGTCGGCGGCCTTCAGCAGATCCGGAACGCTCCGGAGGTGGACTACACCTTCACGATCGATCCGGCCGCGCCGGCCTCCCTGGCCGGCAACAAGCGCGGAACGGTCTGCATCCCGTTCAACGCCAACGGGCCCGGTGCGACGACCGTCACGGCTCACAAGTAGTCCTCGGGGGCGCTGCTCGAGGGCCGCTGGAAG
>JACQZM010000516.1:0-1828 GCA_016213885.1 Candidatus Rifleibacteriota bacterium
TCTCCCGTCTTTCGTGGCCTGCCCTGGACCCCATCCGCAAGGGTGCGGAGGAAAAGGCGTCCCAGGCGGAGAACCTGCGGAAGATGCTCCTGGCCATGTGCCGGGACATCCGGGTGATCATCATCAAGCTGGCGGACAGGCTCCACAACCTGATGACTCTGAAGTACCTCCCTCCCCAGAAGCAGCAGCGCATCGCCCAGGAGACGCTCGAGATCTACGCTCCGCTGGCCCATCGGCTGGGCATAGCCAAGATCCAGTGGGACATGGAAGACCTCTGCCTGCGCTACCTGGAGCCAGACGTCTACTTCGATCTGGTCCGGAAGGTGAACGAGAAGCGGCAGGAGCGAGACGGGTTCATCCAGAAGCTCAAGGGCGAGGTGGAAGAGGTCACGCGGAAGGGTGGCATCGAGGCCCGGGTGACCGGTCGCCCCAAGAGCTTCTATTCGATCTACAAGAAGACGCTCAAGCGGGACAAGACGCTGTCGGAGATCTACGACCTGGTCGGCGTCCGGGTCATCACGCAGACGATCCCCAACTGCTACGAGGTGCTGGGTCTCCTCCACGAGACGTGGAAGCCGCTGCCCAACCGGTTCAAGGACTACATCGCCGTGCCCAAGGCGAACATGTACCAGTCGCTCCACACCACCCTGATCCATCCCGACGGCAAGGTGTTCGAGGTCCAGATCCGGACCGAGGACATGGACCGCATCGCCGAGACCGGCGTGGCCGCGCACTGGGCCTACAAGGACGGCGGCGACCCGAAGAAAGAGGTCCAGGAGAAGCTGACCTGGCTCAGGCAGATCCTCGACTGGAGCAAGGAGGTCACGGACTCCTCGGAGTTCGTCGACGGCCTGAAGCTCGACCTTTTCCAGAACCAGGTCTACGTGTTCACGCCCAACGGTCGGGTCGTGGAGCTGCCGGCCGGGGCCACACCGCTCGACTTCGCCTACGCCATCCACACCGACGTGGGCCACACCTGCGTCGGCGCCCACGTGAACGGCAAGATCGTCCCGCTGACCTTCGAGTTGAAGAACGGCCAGATCGTCCACATCATCACGAACAAGAACTCCAAGGGACCGAGCCGGGACTGGCTGGACGTGGTCAAGTCCAGCCGGGCGCGCAACAAGATCAAGCAGTTCCTGAAGAACGAGAACCGGGAAGAGTACCTGATCAAGGGCCGCGAGATCGTTCAGGAGGAGCTCAAGAAGGCGCTGAAAGGTCACCCCGACCCCAACCTCACGCCGGGGGCCATCCTCAAGTCGGAGGAGCTCAGAAACGAGATCAAGGTGGCGGGGTTCCTGGACCTGAACTCCTTCTTCGCATCGGTGGGACGCAACGAGTTCCCCATCGTCGGGTTCGTCAAGGGTCTCTCGGTGTTCAAGGACCAGGCGCCGGAGCCGGCGCTACCCCCGACCAGACCGCCGACGACCCCCCTGAAGTCTTCGCTGGTCGGTTCCAAGGGGATACTCGTGGCAGGCATGAACGACATGCTCGTCCGGCTCTCCAAGTGCTGCAATCCGGTGGTTGGCGACGGCATCGTGGGATACATCACCCGGGGCCGCGGCGTGTCGGTCCACCGGGTCGATTGCCCCAACATCGAGATGCTGAAGGCCGACAAAGACCGGCAGGTCGGCGTCTCGTGGGATCTCCCGAGCCTCCAGGGCAAGGACACCCGGTTCCTCGTGGAGATCGAGGCCCGGGTCTACGACCGACCGAACGTGCTGCTCAAGGTGACCAACGTCATCTCCAACTACAAGCTGAACATCCACGCGGCCCAGGCCCGGATCACCCGCCAGGGCCAGGGGTTGCTCAGCTTCTCCCTGGAGAT
>JACQZM010000516.1:1896-2913 GCA_016213885.1 Candidatus Rifleibacteriota bacterium
AGGAGGCTGGTGGAGATCCTAACCGCCGGCGGCTACGAGGTGCTCGTCGCCGACGACGGACTGACCGGTTTCCAGGTGGCCGTGAAACAGCGGCCAGACATGATCATCTCCGACATCCAGATGCCTACGCTCGACGGGATCAGCTTCTGCAAGGCGCTGAAAGACCATGCGTCGGTCCGCTCGACTCCGGTGGTGTTCATGTCCGATCTGGATTCGATGGACGACCTGGTCAAGGGGCTCGAGGCGGGAGCGTCGGACTATCTCTCCAAGAAGAGCGACGGGCCCGAGCAGGTTCTCGCCATGGCCGAGGTCCACACCGTCTACTCCCAGAAGCTGAAGGCGACCCGGAGCCCCGGGCCCGAGCCAGCTCCCGAGAAACCTCCGACCGGTGAGGAGTTCCAGGCGGTCCACGACCTCCCGGCCAACTTCTTCGATGGGCTGAGCTTCGGGCTCATCATCGTCAACCTTCGCCGGCAGCCGATCTATGCCAACTCCACGGCTCGGGGGTATCTCGGGTTCAGCCTGGACGCCCCGGTGGCGCTGCTGGGCGGGGAGGTGCTGCAGCAGATGCTCACGGCCTGCGCCAAGGCCTACCCGGGCCCCGGCGAGTTCTTCTACACGGTGCAGTTCCAGGGACTGTCGATGGAGGTCCACCTGGAGCAGGTGTACAGCATCCGCAAGGAGATCTGCGGCGCCATGCTCCTCCTGCGGGCCTGAAGACCCCGTCGTGCCGCCTCCGCGAGAGAGCGGCGGGCCTCGCTCATGGAAAGCCTTGTCGGCTCCACTCTGGGGGACTATCGCCTGCTCGGCGTCCTCGGCCGGGGCGGCATGGGCTGGGTCTTCAGGGCCGACCAGATCTCCCTGGGGCGATCGGTGGCCGTGAAGGTCATCCGACCGGAGTTCCTCGACCGGACCGATCTCAAGGTGCGGTTCCGGCGGGAGATGCTGGCGCTGGCCAGGTTGTCCCACCCCAACGTGGTGAAGGTGTTCGAGGCCGGAGAGTGCGACGGGCTGGCC
>JACQZM010000517.1 GCA_016213885.1 Candidatus Rifleibacteriota bacterium
AAGAACGCGTACCGGTCCGCGGAGTCCGGCTCCCGCTCGATCCGCTCCAGGACGCTTCCGGCCGTGACGCACATGGGCAGGCACTCCTTGCCGGAGGTGTGGCGTCGGCCGATGGTCAGCGTCTCGCGGGTCGGCATCGGAAGCGTCTCGGCCAGGAACCCGGCGCCTCTCAGCGAGGCGGCCAGCACCTCCGAACCGGGTCCCATCCAGGGGATCAGCACCCTCTCGCCGTTCTGCCGGATCTCCTGGACCGATCGCTGGTCCATCTCGAGCTGCTGCAGCGAGGTGGTCGGGCCGGTCCGCGGTCGGGCGGCGCGATGCTCGTCGACGCAGTGGAGAAACGCCTCGATCCGGGTCTTGGTGCCCGCGTCCCCGGAGTGTCCGTCGGTCTCGATGACCACGAACGGCTTCCCCTCCATGGCGTGGGCGTAGAAGTGCTGGGTGAAGCTGTCGGGGCCGCACGAGTAGTTCGAGCAGAACACGCTGTACAGCCCCGGGGTCGCCCGGATCTGCTCGGCCGCCCGGAGGATCCTCTGGCCGTACCCCCAGTACATGTCGTAGAACACCGGCTGGTCGTCCGTGACCGGGAAGCAGTCCACGGGAACCGGCAGGGCGCCCTGCTCCCGCAGGATCGACGGCACGTTGGAGTTCAGCACCGTGTTGTGGATCGTGTAGTTCCGGCCCAGGACGACCACCGCGACCAGACCATGGCTCTTGGCGAACTCCAGGGCCGCCCGGCCGCGCTCGAGGAACTCCCGATCGAACCGGGTCTGCTCTTGCACGGCGTGGCGGTACGCCTCCTGCCACCGCTCGTCTTTCACGCCCAGGGAGGCGGCGAGCCCCCGGCAGCTGGCGATGAAGTTCGACGAGGTGAGGTTGCCCTTGCCCATGTCGATCACCGGCGAGATGACCTTGGCGCCGGCCGGTCCCAGGTCCAGGCGAAGCAGGTCGGGGCTCCCCTGGACGATCGGGCAGAGCACCGAGTCGTCCTCGTCGGCCATCCGGGGGGTGCTGCGCACCATGGGGAGGAAGATGTAGTCGGGATCGAGATCGGCCAGGGAGCCCACGAGCCCGTGGAACTGCTGCATGGGCGAGCAGAACGGGACGTGGGCCTCCTCGATGCCTCTCTTGAGCGCCGCCTGGTCGCCGCCGGTGATCACGTCGAGATCGAAACCCAGCCGGTGGAGGAAGGTGGCGAAGAACGGGAACTGCCCCTTGAGCTGGAACGACTCGGTCAGGGCGATCCTCGGCAGGCCGCGCGGGACCGAGGTGCGGCGGGCGATCTCCTCGATCGCCTCCCGACGCTCCCGGAACGGGTCGGGCGTCCTGGGCGGCAGCTTGCGGCCCCGGGCCCCCTTGTCGTACAGGGAGCAGCCGCCGCCCCAGGTGAACTGGCGGCTCTGGCCGGCCACCCGGGTGGTGAGCCGGTCGATCCGGCACCGGTTCCCGGCGCCGCCGCAACCGCTGGTGGAGCCGCACACGAAGGTGTCCCGGCGGTCCACCCGGGCCTCCAGGAAGAGCGTCGGGGCGAGCGGCGCCGAAAGGCCGGTCAGGTGCCTGGTGGCCAGCAGCGCTATGCCGAGGGCGCCGACGGTGCCCGGGCTGGGCGGCACGATGACCTCGCTGCCGGTCTGTCTGGCCACGGCCGCTGCCAGGGCGTCGGCGGCGAACGGCATGCCCTGGCAGAAGATGACGCTGCCGATGGTGCGGCTGCCCTTGACCCGGTTCAGGTAGTTCTGCACCACGGAATCATAGATGCCGGCGATGATGGAGCCTCGCCGCACGCCGGCCGCCACGGCCTCGTCGATGATCTCCGCCATGAACACGGAGCAGTGCTGGCCCAGCGACACGCCTGACGGGGCGGCCAGCGCCTCCGCGCCCAGCTCCGCCGCGTCGGAGGCGCAGCCGAGCTTCCGGCCCTGCTCCTCGATGAACGACCCGGTGCCGGCGCTGCACGCCTCGTTCATCGCCGCGTCCACGACCCTGCCGGCGGCGAGCCGGATGTACTTCGCGTCCTGGCCGCCGATCTCGAAGATCGTGTCGACCCGCGGATCGTACCGGACCGCTCCCTCGGCGTGGGCCGCGATCTCGTTCATGATGAACACGGACCCGGCGCCGTAGCAGATCGTCATGAGCGACCCGACGATCTCCCGGCCGCTGCCGGTGACCCCGAGACCCACCACCCGGTCGGCCGTGGCCGGGCGCTGGGTGTACTGCCGCATCAACGCCATCGAGGCGCCGACCGGGTCGCCCCCGGTCCTCACGTAGGTCTCGAACACCGGCTCCCCGGACCGGACGTCCAGGGCGACGAGCTTCGAGCCCGTGGAGCCGATGTCGAATCCGAGGATGAGCTGACGCGCTGCGTCAGAGCTGGCCCGCGACGCCGGAGCGGCCATGCGACGGACCCTCGGCAACGCCTCCGCCAGGCCCGGGAGGCGATCCAGGTGGGCGGCCTGGGTGGGGACGATCAGCCGCTCCAGGGACGGCAGCCTCGCCGCGCTCTCCGTGGCGATCAGGGCGCTCCCCAGCGCCTCGTAGAAGAGCCCGTCGTCGGCCCTCTCGTCGGTGAGGGTCATGGCGTGTCGGTCCAGGAACCGGCGGAAGTTCTCCCTGATCCGGGGCGACCGGCACACGCCGCCGATCAGGACGGTCCGGGGCGGGCTGAGCCGCGGCTTGATCTGGACCTGGACGTTCTCGCAGACCGCGTCGTAGAGACCGGCGAGGATCCGCGAGCGATCGGTGCCCTTGTTGGCCAGATGGGTCATGTCGGTCTTGAGGATGACCGGGCACCGGCCGGAGAGCGGGGCCGGGTCGGCCACCTCGGCGGAGAGAGCCGACGCCTCGTCGATGGTGAGGTCGAACCGCTCGACCAGCTGTCTCAAGAAGTTCCCCGTGCCCTGGGAGCACCGGCTGTTCTCGCGAAACACGTCGAGCCCGCTGGACCTCAGCTCCAGCACGGAGAACCCGTGGCTCCCGATGGAGACGACGGTGGCCTCGCCGGGGCCGTGGAGGAACCTGTACGCCCTGGCCTGGGCCTGCTTCGTGGGGATCCGGGGCAGGTTCAGCTGTCTGGACAGGCGGCCCGACACGGCCGCGCCTGTCAGGCCCTGCCAGTCGACCTCGGTGAGCACCGAGGAGAGTCTGCCCGCCGGGTCCTTGCCGTGCTCCGTGATCAGCCTGTCGGTCCACCGGAGCTTTCCGTGGTCTTCCGACAGCTCCACGACCTTGATCGTCTCCGCACCCACATCGATTCCGAGATACCGGTTCATAGCGGTGCAAGTAACATCACCCGGGGGCAAGATTCAAGTGTGTTCTGCTCGAAGATGATCGGGGTGCGGGTGGTCGGGGGAACCGCGCCCCTGCCGGCCGCCTCGACGACGGCCGGTCAGCGGCTATGAACCGCAAGGCCCCGGAAGCTGCTCTCGACCATCTCCCTGGCGACCTCCTCCTCCATCGCGCCTGGGCCCCTGGAGAGCAGCCCCTCCAGACGACTCAGCATCACCGTCGAGTCGGCGCCGACGTGGAGCAGCCGGGCCTCCTTCGACGCGGCCCGTCGCGGCAGCGGGCCCCGGGCTGCCGCCTCCGTGAACGGACCTGGACCGGCCTGGAGATCGACGACCAGCGCCACGTTCTGGAGCGAGCTCTCCAGGCTCAGCGGGAGCCTCTGGCCGGTGCGGCCCGACAGGGCCACGAGCCGCCCCTTGCTCGTGACGGCCAGCAGGTCCGGGACGTCGTCGCCGTCTATCGGTCCCAGGACCGAGCGGCTGTACGGCCAGGGCACGATCATCCCCTGCCACAGCGGCGAACCGTTCCGGCCCGACAGGGCGACGGCCCGGCCCGACGTGGCCATGGCGATCACGTCGGGAGTCCCGTCCCGGTCCACGTCGGTCAGCGCCAGGTCGTCGGGCCGGGCAGCGACGCCTCCCAGGAACATCCGGTCCGGGGCCGGTGCCGCCCAGAGCAGCCGGCCGGCCTGGCCGGACAGCGCCTGGACGCCGCCGCGGGCCACGGAGACCACGATGTCCGTCGCCCCGTCGCCGTCGAGGTCGGCGACGGCGTAGTTGACCGGCCCGGTGATGCGGAGCGTCGATTCGACGACGCCGCGGACCTTGCCGGTCGCCCCGTCGGCCAGGATCACCCGGACCACGAAACCCTCCGGCGTCGTCGGCTCCTCGGCCAGCAGCCCGCCCGGGGGCATCCCCGGCGCCAGCACCGCGATCAGCGGCCGACCACCCCCTGGGGGCACCACGACCTGCAACGGCACCGCCTGGATCGGCGGGATCTCAGGCGTCTGCCAGAGCACCTGGCCGTCCCGCCCGGACAGAGCGGCCACCAGGTGCCGGGCCTCGTTGGTAGGGTGTCGCAGCAGGCAGTACACGTCGCACCGTCCGTCTCCGTCCGGATCGGCCACGAGGGGAACGGCCATGGGTCGCAGCTTCGGGCCGGTCCAGAGCACCTTTCCGGTGGCGCCCTCGAGCGCCCGGATACCCCCGGCCTGGTCGACCACGACCAGCTCCGGCCGCCGGTCGCCGTCCAGATCTCCGGCGGTGGCCAGAGGCCAGCTCGCCCCGGCCAGGGATCGCCGCCACAGCTCACGGCCGGAGGCTCCGGAGACCGCCTGGACCCGGCTCGATGCCGGATCGTTCGAGCAGATCACCACGTCGAGCTTCCCGTCACGGTCGAGGTCCACCGCCACCGGCGTCCCCGAGACCTGGCCCGGCGGGTGGAACGTCCATGGGATCTCGCCGGCGGCTCCGGACGTCGCCACGAGCCCCCGCTCCGGCGTCTGCCGGACGACGTCCGGGACGCCGTCGTGGTCCAGGTCGGCCACGATGGGCCGCGAGAGCTGGCGCAGCGTCCCCGAGACCGACCACAGCAGGTGGCCGTCACGGCCCCGGTAGGCCTCGAGCCGTTCTTCCTTGCGCTTCACCAGCACGTCGTCACGACCGTCCCGGTCCAGGTCTGCCACGACGAGCTCGTCGAACCAGGACGCCCCCGGGACCCTCCAGAGCCGCCGCCCCGTCGCCCCGTCGAAGGCGGTCAGGGCCAGGTTGCTGGCCACGAGGACGTCCAGGCCGGTCCGACCGGCCAGCCGGGCCGCCCTCAGGTCCGTGGGTGTGTCCACCGGCGCTCGCCACAGCAAGCGGCCCGACCGGCCCGACAGGGCCACCACCTGCCGCGAATCGCTCACCACCACGTCGGCCGACCGGTCACCGTCCAGGTCTGTCGCCGCCAGTTCCACGGAGGTCTGGTGCGGAGCCAGCGGGTCGGCGCGCCAGAGCGGACGGCCGCTGGAGCCGGACCGCACCTCCACGGCGGCGCCGGTCGTGGCCGCCACGACGTCGGGGAAGCCGTCGACATCCACGTCGGCCAGGACCACTCTGGCGATCTTCTCCCTGCACCCGCCGGCCCACATCACCCGACCGGTCCGGCCGGACACGGCCGCCAGGCGACCGCCCCCCACGGAGATCAGGTCCGCCCCACCGTCGCCATCGAGATCGGCGAACGCCGGGTCCGAGTCGATCTCGGCGGCCTCGAAGGCAACCTCGAGACGGCATCTCCCGGTCGCCGCGTCGACGGCCGAGACGAAGCCGGTCTGGCTCCTCAGGAGCGCATCGGGACGGCGGTCCCCATCGAGGTCCGTCACGTGCAGCGAGATCGCCGGCCCGGTACGGGTCGCGGTGACGTCCAGCGTCGTGGCCAGAACCTGGGCGCCGGTGCGCCCTGAGAACGCCCGGAGCCTGCGCCCCTTCCCCAGGGTCAGCACGTCCGGCACCCCGTCCCGGTCGACGTCCACGGCCTCCGGGGCCATGCCCATGTAGTCGCCGTCGGAGAAGCGCCACAGGGTCCGCACCGGCGGGGGCCAGGCCGTGACCACCGTCGTCGTTGCCCTCGTGATCGCCAACGAGAGTGTCCGGGAGTGGTGGTCTACCCGGCGAACCTCGAGCTCGTAGGGCCCGCAGACAATCTCCCGGGCGTTCATTGGAAGGGTCGCTGCCCAGGGCTCCTGCTGGCCGGCAGCCGGCCGGGCGGTCATCTCGGCCCCGGCGAACGGGGTCTCGACCTCGAGCCACCCGGTGTCGCGCTCGAGCCTCGCGAGCCGGTCGACGAGCTGGCGGTTGCCCGGGATCTCGACGCCGGTCACGGTCATGGGCACGCATCCCTTGGCGGACAGCCGCAGGGAGTACCGGCCAGCGGCCAGCTCCGCGTGGAAAGGCGCCGTGGTCGTCAGTACGGAACCGCCGGCCGGCCGCTCCGGCACCACCTCGCAGCGGGCACCGGCAGGATCGGTCCCGAGCGCCAGGATCCCGTACGGGTAGGGGAGCACCGGAGCGTAGGTCGCCTCGCCGCCGGGAGGGACCCGCACGGTCAGTGCCGTGTCGCCGTGGCGAGCCTTGCGGAGCGTGAGCTGGTAGACCGCCGGGCGCTTCAGGAGGGACAGCGGCGTCGTTCCCAGAAGCTCCCCTCCTGGCATCAGCACCCGGGCACCCGGCGGGTCCGAGGCGATGTGGATCCGTCCAGGGGCGAGCATGGTCACCCAGAGCGACACCCCGATGAGCAGGCCGATCGAGGCGGCCAGGGCGTCGAAGCCCAGCCGTCGGTTCAGCCGCGCCCGGATGGAGGCGTCGAGCAGCGCCGTGGCCTCCGGCGGCAGCGACCGCAGCGCCGGGCGCTGCTGTTCGACCAGGGTGAGCGCCGCGCCGGTCAAGAGATCCTCCCCGCGGCGTCCACTCTCGGTCCACTGGCGGCTCGCCCGGGCCACGATCCGGGCCGCCCGCTCGGCCTCGTCGACCTCCAGGGTCCACCGGTCCACCAGCGGGCAGATGACCTCGGAGGCCAGGCGCACCACCCGCTGGCCCGGCGACGACTCCTCGCGCGCCACGAGGCGGTCGTCGACGAGCCGTTCCAGGATCCGCCCGGCCCGGGCTCGGTCCGGGAAGTCGAGCAGCTCCTGTTCGTCCCGGGCCCGGGCGAACCGCTCGCCTCCATCCTCCCGGACGGTCAGCGCCCGGATGATCTGCCGGGCCAGCGGGGCGTCGGCACCGTAGCCCGGCCCGGTCAGACGCTCCTCCACGTATCGCTGCAGCGCCCCGCGGACCCCCTCCAGGGTCTTCTCGTAGAACGTCCCGTCGATGACCCGGACCCCCTGCTCGCGGGCCCGGTCGTACAGCTGCCGGCAGGCGATCTGGAGCAGCGACGAGCTGGACTGTCCCCTCTCGTCGGTGCACTTCAGGATGTCGAGGGCGAGCCGGTCCGGCAGGCCCGGGGCGTACGAGAACCCGTAGTGCTCCAGGTGCGAGGGGCCGACGATCGCCTCGACGAGCCCCCGCTCGGTCATGGAGGAGACCGCGTGGAGGTGGGCGTGGGAGGCGAGCCTGGTCTCCAGAGGGAACAGATCGCTGCGGAACTCCGACCTGAACGACAGGACGATCTTCGGGGCGTCGCCCGGCCGCTCCACCAGCTCGCTGATCGCCTCGAAGAACCTGGCGATCAGGGGAGCTCCCGGAGGGTTGTGGGTGAACAGCTCCTCGACCTGGTCCACGATCAGCACCACCCGGCTGCCCGGCCGATGCTGTTCCAGGGCGGCGCCGACCCGGCCGGCCGGGTCGGCCCCGGAGGTGATCGACAGCGGTGCGAACCCCCGGGCTGCCAGCGCCGGAACGAGGCCCGCCCGGATCAGGGAGGACTTGCCGATGCCGCACGGTCCGAAGACCATGAGCAGCCGCACCGGTCGCGCCTCCACGGCCGCGGCGAGCTCGGCGACCTCGGCGTCGCGGCCGAAGAAGAACGCCGCGTCCTCGACCTGGTAGTGCTCGAGGAACTTGTAGGGGCTGGGCGGGAACCCGGCGGCGCCGGCGTGGCGGAGCGCCCGCGCCAGGCGCTCCACCCAGACACGGGATCGGTGCTCAGGCACCGCATCGTCAGGTCGTCGAGCTCGGCCGGCACGGCCCTGTTGACCGACGACGGGCGGCGCCCGGCCCCGACCCGCTGCTGGGAGAACATCTCCTCCAGGCTGTGCCCGGAGAACAGGCGAGTGCCGGTCAGCATCTCGTGGAGCATGACGCCGATGGCGTACACGTCGCAGGCCGTGGACCGGCCACCGCCGCCGATCAGCTCCGGCGCCAGGTAACCCGGAGTCCCCTGCAGCGAAGAGTGGGCGGTGGGCGCCGACTCCGGCCCCTGCGCGGTCGCCGGCGACCCGGTCGGCCCGGCGTCAGGCGCCGCGGGGCCCCGGAGCGTCCGGGAGATGCCGAAGTCGGCCACCTTGGCCCGGCCGCCCGGTTCGAGGAAGACGTTGAGCGGCTTCAGGTCGCCGTGGACGATGCTGTGCCGGTGAGCGGCCTGGACCCCCCGGGCCACGTCGCGGACGATCCGCACCGTCTCGGCCATGGGTGGTCGCCCCCTGGCCAGGAGGCTCCAGAGCGTCTCGCCCCGGACGTACTCCATGACGAGGTACGGGGTGTCGCCGGCCATCCCGAACTCGTAGAGCCGGACCACATGGTCGTGCTCCAGAGAGGCCAGGTTCACGGCCTCGGTCTTGAACCGCTCGACCCAGGTGTGGGAGAGGTCGATCAGGAGCTTGATCGCGACCTCCCGCTGCACCAGCCGGTCCCGGCCGAGGAACACGACCCCCATCCCCCCTTCGCCCAGAACGGACAGCGGCTCGAACCGGTCGGACAGCTCCACGGGCAGCTGCCCGGGAGCCTCGAGCTCCGGGCGTCCCTGGAAGGGAGACCGGGAGACCTGCAGGGTCGTCTCGGTCATGGCGGCCAGGTCGACCGGCCGGACCGGGCCGGTCCTGGCGCCGCAGCACGGGCACACGTCGGTCGTGGCGAGGGTCTGGCAGGAGGGGCAGCACCGGTTCTCGTCCATTCGATCCTCCCCGGGACTGCTGCGAAGTCCGCAACCGCCCCGACGCCGACGCGTGACGAGAGGCCACGCACGCGGCACGAACGGGCCCAGCAGACAGTGGACAAGACAGTCTAGCACTGCCCGGGCCGGGAACGCGACGCGCCGGCACCGCAGAGCACGCTCCGGATCAGGGTGCCTCTGGACGTCGACGGGATCCTGGACCGTGGAGCCGCGACACACCAGGGACCCGTCGAGCTCGACAGATCATCCCTTCCGTTCAGGAATCCCGATCCCGAGGCTCTCCAGGCGGAATGCAGCGGCATGGGCCGGTCCCGGGATCGGTCCGGTACGTGCGGCCAGCGTGCCCTCGAGCCGACCCGCCGCGGGATGGCGATGCTAGAATGAAGCCGTCCCCGCACGGTCACCGTCCATGTCGGAACCACCGTCACAGATAGCCGAGGTCCGGCCAGGGGCGCGGCGCTTCAGCTCGGGCTGGGTGATGGCCAGCGCTCTCCTCCTGGCCGTGGTCATCGTGCTCGCGTACCGACCGTCGCTCGATCTACCGCCACGGGGCGACCAATGGTGCTTCCTGCTGGACACCATCGATCTTGGCGGATTCATCGAGCTCGTCCAGGCCACCTATTCGTACAATCGCACCCGGAAGGTGCTGCCCGGGGACTCGGCGCTCTTTCGACCGGCCCTGTTCGGGTTGCTGAGCCTCGAGAAGGCGATCTTCGGCCCCTGCTCCGTCGGCTGGCAGCTCACCGGAGTGATCGTCCACGTGCTGGCCTGTCTGGCCTGCCTGGCCCTGATGCGCTCTCTGGTGAACTGGATCTGCCGGATGCGGGACCCGGCGGCCCTGCCCACGCGGCATCGGTGGCTGCTCCACGTTCTCGCGTTCTCCGTGGTGATGTTCTTCGGTCTGAACCCGAACATCGTGGAGGCGGTGGTCTGGTCCCATCTCACCGGCTACATCCTGTTCTATGCCTGCGTGACCAGCGCGATGGCCCTCCTCGCCGCCACCGGGCCTTCCGAGGGAGCACCGTCGCTCCAGCGCCGCCTTCACATCGCCTCCTGGGCGGCCGCCGCATGCGGGGTCTTCCTGTTCGAGCTCGGCCAGGTGTTCGCGGTTCTCCTCGGATGCGTCACGGCGCTCCGCCTGGCCGTCCAGCGGACCGGTCGAAGAGGCGCCGTCCCGGTCGCGGCGCTGGCGCTCTTCTGCCTGCTCCCGGTGCTCTACCAGGGCCTCAATCTTGCCGACGCCGTCGTCCACGGCGAGGCGTTCCTGATCGACCCGGAGCGACACGCCAGCTCTCTCGGGGTCTCTTTCTCCTGGCTCTGCCGTCAAGCGATCCGATTCGGATCGTACACGACGCTCTGCCCGCTCTTCCCTTCGTGCGTCTCGTACAGAGACTGCGGCGAACGGATCGAAGTGCCGGAGCTCGATGTCCTTGCCCAGCCCGTGGACGATCGCTGGATGGTCGCGTCGTGGACCGTCGTCGGCCTGTCCGTTCTGCTCTGCGCTCTCGGAGCCTTCGCGGTGGCGGCCACCCGGGACCTGGTCGTCGGCGTGGCGTCGGGGTCGTGGATCCTCCTGTACTCCGGGTTTGCCCTGGCCATGATCCTCGGGAGGCTGGCGGTCAGGGACTCTCTCTGGGCGCTGTCGGGCAACTCGTACTACGCCTACTTCCCCCTGTTGCTCGCATGTCTGTTCGTCTTCGCCTTGACCTGCGCCGCCCACCGGTACCTGGAGCGGCGACCGCTGGGTGGGCCGGTGGTCAGGGGATCGATCGTGCTGCTGTCCCTCCTCCTGCTGGCCCTGGCAGGGCGCGGCGGACAGCGGATCCACGAGGTGGGCCGGCTGTTCAGCCACAACTACGCCATGACCACGACGGTGCTGCGGGTCGTCGGGGCTTTCGTGTCCTCTCACGCCGCGGAGAGCGGTTTCAGCCTGGCCTTCGACTACGAGCACAGCGCGTACGTGCCTGTGGCACCCGTGGGCCAGGGCGTTCCGGTCACGACGATCGTCTTTCGCAGGTACATGGACGACTACGACCCGCTCTACGTGATCACCTTCCGCGCCGGCGGGATGGACGTGGCGCGCCGGAAGCGCGGACAGCAGCCGGGCCGATCCGAGGCGGATCCGCTGTTCTGTCATCTGATCCGCTGCGAGATCGGCTTCCAGCTCTGGGCCCACGGCGGCTGGTACCACGCGGTGCCCATCACCGGCCAGGTGATCACCCCCCGGACCATCGGGCTCGACGGCTCGGTCCGGGGAAAGACCGTGGACGAGACCGTGAAGGAGTGGCGCCGGTTGCGGGCCCAGCGCCCTCGCGAGCCGGCGGACCGTTCCGGACAGGGCTCGCTGCGCGACAGCTTCGCCCCCGTCCAGGGACGCTAGCACTGAACCTCGCCAGCCTGCGGGGTTGCTCGATCGTGTCAGCCCTCGTCCTCGTCGCCGGTGAGGCTGGCTTTCCCGAACGACGCCGCGCGGATCTTCCAGGGCGAGTCGGTCCCCTGCCGGGCCAGTTCCAGGGTGCCCGAAAACAGCTGCGGCGCCTCCACGTGGAGAGTGGAGTCGTCGACCCGCAGGCGGACCCGGAGCTTGACCCTGCACCGCACCGCTCCGACCTCCACGTCGGTGGTCTCCTTCAGCACCACGATCTCCGTGATCCTGGCGTGCCTGAAGAACCCGCGCCACTCCTTCTCGATCTGGGCCTTCCGGAGCTTGACCGTCTGCCGCTCCCCGGGGATCTCCAGCGGATCCTCGAGGATCGCCCCCAGCCGCACGAAGTCGCTGGCCAGCAGCGCTGCCCTGCCCCGTGCCACCAGGTCGCGCACGGCCTCTCGTTCCCACCGGAGCGGCAGGTAGAAGCACCCGAACCAGACCAGGGTGGTGCCCAGAACGGCCATCGCGGCGATGCGGAGAACGCCGCCCCCACGGGATCTCACGACAGTCACCCTGCTCCCACGGTCGCCGGCCGCCGGTCCGGGCCCGACGTTCCGGGCGCCGGCCGTTTCTCTTGTTTCATGCTAGACTCAGAGGGTATCATCGATGGCACTTTCCAGGGAACCGTCCCGGGAGAGTCCCATCGGGCCACCCATCGCTCCAGCGGGAGCGGGTGGTTCTTCCATGCCTTGACGAACGGAGGTCTGGGTTGTGAGCAAGGTCGGGATCGCCGGATACGGCGCCTACGTCCCGCGAAACCGGATCAAGGTCGGCGAGATCGCCAAGATCTGGGGCGCGGACGGGCCATCGTACGAGCGGGGGTTGGGGCTCAAAGAGAAGTCGGTGCCGTCCCCGGACCAGGAGACGAGCACCAGGTCCGTGGAAGCGGCGCGGGACGCGCTCCAGAGGGCCGGCATCGGCCCGGAGCTCATCGACGCCGTCTACGTGGGCTCCGAGTCGCACCCGTACGCCGTGAAACCGAGCGGCACGGTCGTCTCCGAGGCTCTGGGATCGTGCCCGAACGTCCACACCGCCGACTTCGAGTTCGCCTGCAAGGCGGGCACCGAGGGCATGTTCGTCGCCATGTCCCTGGTCAAGGCCGGCACGGCGCGCTACGCCCTCGGCATCGGCGCTGACACGTCCCAGGGCGCCCCCGGCGATGCGCTGGAGTACTCCACGGCCGCCGG
>JACQZM010000500.1 GCA_016213885.1 Candidatus Rifleibacteriota bacterium
CAGAACAAGGAGAAGTGGGCCGAGGCGGCCGACTACTCCCGGCGAGTCCTGGCGACGCGGCCGGATCACGCCGAGGCCCGGCAGATCCTCGATCGAGCCCGGGCCGAGCTCGACGGCCGCTGACGACACGGCCGGTGGTCAAGGGAGCCGCGGGTCCTCGGGGCCGCATCGCTTTCGGAGCCGGCAGCCGGGAGCGCGGACCGGATGGTCGTGGCACATTCGGTTGATTGTTCACAGGACCGGTGATAGAATGCGGCGGCCATGACCTCACGCCTGCACATGATCATGACCGTGGGCAGCCTCTTGCTGCTGGCCAGCTGGTTCCAGCCCCGCGTGGCGCTGGAGGCGGCCGGTCTCAACAAGAAGCACGACTTCGGCTGCTCCCGATGCCACAGCACTCACCGGGCCAAGGGCAAACGGCTGTGGGCCGAGACCCCGCCCACGCAGACCAGCAAGGGCACCCCGCTTCTCGGTCTGGACGCCATGTGCTACTCCTGCCACCAGGGCGCCAAGGGCGGCCACATGTTCGACGGCGGCTTCACCCACCCCACCGGCATTCCCGTGAAGCCCGGTCAGATCCCCTCTTCTCTGCCCACAGCCAAGGTGAAAGGGCTGGGTGAGGTCATGACCTGTCTCACCTGCCACAACCCCCACACCAAGGCCGAGCGGATGCTCCGCGTGCCGATGAAAGACGACCAGCTCTGCCTCGCCTGCCACCGGTTCGACTAGAGCCACTTCGTCGGATCCCGTCCTCCTCGTCTCTCGACCCGCGCTCCGGCTCTCCGGCGCCCTGGTCCTCGACCAGCGCCGCCCGGCGGGGCCGATCGGCCGACCCACACGGCAGGACTGGCGGCGGCGCAGGCCATCAAGGTCATGGCGGAGAGGCGGCACCGCGACCGTCCCGGGCCCCGGCAGCGTGACCCACCATCGGCTCCCGGAGCGGCTTCGACGGATCTCTTAACAAGTCGCAACTCCCACCGTCATGAACTTGTTCTCATGATCACGTCATGATAGACTGCCGCGCGGTTCCGGGGCGGATTCGAGAGATCCTGGGCCCGCCCAGCACCGACGCGAGCCACACCTCGATGGCCGCGCGATCACTCTGGGCGCCTGTTGCTGCCGGGGAGCGCCGATGCTGCTCCCCGGGGAATGTGCCTCAAACCTGGCATCCATCAGCCGGCGCTCGATCCATGCCGTTGGCAACAGGGCGCCTCCGTGAGACAGCCGGAAGATCGGTCTCCCCGCAGCCCGGACCCTCCCTGTCCGGGTGCGTTGCCTGGCCTCGCCGACGCGGCCCACCCGACAGGTTCGGGGAGCCCGGAACGGGGTCCAGGGGGGCCGGTGCGCAGCAACGGCCTCCCTGGACCCCCCCGGCTGAGTACCGGCGAAGCCGGCGAGCCCGGAGGGATCGTCAGCCGGGCCGGGCCGGACGGCAGGGTCGCGGACCTGCTGCTTCTGGACAGCACCGATCCCGCGGCGCTGACCGGCGCTCTTCTGGCCGCGAGGGACCTTCCGCCGAGCCGGGAGCTCGCGGTGCAGGTGGCGCACCTCTCGGGGCACTGCGATCCGGAGGTGCAGCTGCTCGCCCGGGAGCTTGCGCTCCGCTTCGAGCTGGCCCTGCACTGCCCGGGTCCACGCTGGTATCCGCTGGCGCTCGCCTGCTCCGCGGGCACGCCCTCCGAGCTCGCCCGGCATGACCCCGACCGGCAGCGACGGCTGCGGTTCACCCGTCGGGTCTGCCGCTGGATCGCTGCCGGAACGCTGGGGTGGCTGGTGCTCTCCGGTGGCGGAGCTTGGTCGGTCCGCGGCTTCTCCTCCCAGCCGCCCTCGCCAGCCCCCTTGACGACCGGGCCGACGCCGCGCCCGGCAGTCGCTCCCCGGCCTCGGGCCGCAACCTCACCGGTCGCCTCCGTGGCAACATCCAGACCCTCCACTGCCGCCGGCTCCCGACCCGCGTCACCGGCTGTCGCGACCACCTCCGTCACCACGACTCACCCCTCCGATCCGACGAGCCTGCCCCGCTCGCCGACGACCTCGGCTCCGTCCGGTGGCCACGCCACGGCCGCGCTGCCCGCCACCCCCGCGGACCTGGCACCGATCGCCCGGGAGCTGGCAGCGGCGCTGTTCGGGAGCGACACGAGCGACCGGGCCAGGCGCGAATCGGAGCTCGGAAAGCTGCTTGCTGAGCTCGCCGGTGGACCGGCCCCTCGCAAGGACCGGGTGCCCGATGGACGTCAGGAGCTCCGCCAGGCGCTGCTGGCCGCGCTGAACGAGGTGCTGACCGCCCCGGGCGAACCGGAGCAGCACCGGCTCGACTGGCTGCGCCTGCTCTGGCACGACTCCTTCGACCGCCCCAGGGAGCTCCCGCTCGCCGGGACCGACGACGTCGTGGGCTCGCCCACGGCCACGGCAGTCGGCACCACCGGTCGGCGGATCGGAGCGGACCGCAAGCCCGGACCGCCTCCTGGATCGTCCGACGACTCCTTCACGCCGTCCAGTCCCCCTTCCGAGGGATCCACGCTGCCCCTTCCGGTGGTCGATTCGACCCGGGCCACGGCCTCATCCACCGGCCTCGCTGCGCCCGGGATCCCGCCCTCCGGGGCCGACGCCGCCACGGCACCCCGGGAGATCGGGCGGATCGAGGACGGCGGAAACGCCCAGATCGGCGTGCTGTCCACGGCGCCGGCGGAAGGAGCGGGGCAGGGCCTCATCGAGAGCGGCTCCGCGCCCATCAGCCAGGGCTCGGGCACGGGCACGGGGCTCGAAGTGCGGCAGACCTCGACCAAACCGCTGGACGGGGTGCCCGGAAGGGTCATCACCGCGGGGTTCCTCGTGATGAACCACACGGGTCAGGCCGAGGATCTGGCAGAGACCCTGGAGCTGCCCCCCGGCTTCAGGTCGGTGACGCCACCGTTCGGATTCACTCTGGGCGCGAGCCGCCAGGAGGTGCGACTCGCCAGCTTCTCGCTCCCCCTGGGTTGCCCGGCCGGGACGTACACGGTGCGTTACGTCGCGCGTGGCAAGAAGAACCCGGCCGTCCAGGGTGCCGGTTCGTTGCTGGTGACCGTGAAGGCGCTGACCAAGATCGAGCTTCGCCTCGTCAACAAGCCGGAGAACGTGCTGGCCGGAGAGACGTATGCGTGCAGCCTGAACCTGGTCAACGGAGGCAACGCGTCGATCCGGGTGAAGCTGGTCGACCGCGGCAGTCCGCCGTTTCCCACCACGATCGAGCCCGCCAGCCTCCAGCTCAAGCCCGGGGAGAGTCAGGAGATCAGGGTCAAGGTCAAGACCGACAGGAGGGCCAAGGCCCGGCTCTCCCACTCCGTGACGATCGACGCGGTGTCGCTGGAGGGAAAGGGCGAGGTGCTCTCGACGCAGACCAGCATCGTCGAGGTCATCACCACCGAGAGCGCCCGGGTCGACCCGTACTTCCGACTGCCCGGCACCTTCCGCCACATCGTCCTGTTCGACAAGGGGCACATGGGCTTCCAGACCGAGATCCTCGGCGGCGGCCGGCTCTCGCCCAGGGGCACCGACGCGCTCGACTACCGGGTCGTCTACGCGGACCAGGCGAACCTCCTCTACGGGCTGCGGGAGGAGTATCGCGTGCACTACGCATCCCGGCCGTTCGACCTGGTCGTCGGGGACAGCGTCTACGGGCTGTCGGCGCTGACCGAATGGTGCCGGTACGGCCACGGCCTGTCGTTCGACTACAATCCGGGACGGCTCGAGCTGGGCGGCTACCAGGCCGAGGACCGGACTCCGGAGCCGCGCCAGGAGGCCGTGGGCTTCTACGCGGGGTACCGGGTGAACGACAGGTTCAAGGTCCGCTCCAACCTGTTGACCAAGCACGAGCCGCTGGGTTTCTCCGACACGATCGCCAGCCTCGAGGCCAGCGTCCGGCCGACCCGTCACACCGACGTCAACGTCGAATACGCCGTCTGCGGGACGGATCGGCTCGCCACGGGAACCGGCACGGCCTGGCGCCTCCTGGGCAGCGGCACCGTGTTCAAGACCGCCCAGTTCACCCTGGAGAGGACCCACGCCGATCCCGATTTCTTCGGGTTCTACCACGACTCGGACTACGGCAGCGCCGCCCTCTCGTTCCCCCTGGGACCCAGACTGTCCACGAGCCTCTCGATGCGCTTCTCCGAGACCAACCAGGGAGCTCCGGCGCCCGACCTCGCCCCCGGGTCGGACAGCACGTACCGCGGCACGATGGCGTACGATCTCGCCGCCGGGACCCAGGTCACCCTCGACCTGGAGCGGTACAACCGACGGCTCGACACCCTGGAGGCGGCCCAGGAGATCCAGGAGGACTACGCGGGCCTGACGGTCTCGCAGTCGTTCAAGCGAGCCAACGTGCAGCTGTCGACCGAGCAGGGCACGCTGGAAGACAGGATCCTCGGTCGGACCCAGGACATCCAGCGCTACGGGTTCTACGGAACGTACACGCCGAACCGGCGGTTGAGCTACAGCGTGCGGACCTCCACCGGCCCCGAGAAGTACGCGAGCCCGCTGAGACGGACGACGATGACAGGCGCCGCCGTGGTGTGGCGCGCGGAATCGAACCTGACCATCGATCTCAGCTTCGACAACACGATCTACAAGATGCCTGACGTCCTCGGCCCGATCTCCAGCCAGGTCCACCAGTACCTCTCCAGCCTGACCTACCTGCTGAACGGGGGCCAGACGTTCGCCCTCAGGGCCCGGTACTTAAGCCGGTCAGGGAAGGACCCGCCGGAGCACTACGCCATGGCCACGTTCTCCATGCCGTTCGGCATCGCCCTCGCCCGCCGGCGCGACATCGGTCGGCTCAAGGGCCGCATCCACGACGAGGAGAGACCAGGGAAGCCCGGGATTCCCAAGGTCATCGTACGACTCGGCGCCGCCACGACCGTCACCGATCAGATCGGCCAGTTCGAGTTCGCGGCCCTGACCGCGGGGAAGTTCGCGTTGAGAGTCGACAAGGACAGCATCGGTCTGGCCAGGATGACCCGGCAGCAACTGCCGATCGACGTGGTGGTGCAGGGAGGCAAGACGGTCAGCGTGTCGCTGGGGGTGCTGACGGCGGGTCGTCTGGCCGGCCGTCTGGCGGTGTGTGCCCGCCAGGGCCAGGGTCAGATCTCCCGGTTCAACATGCTCGTCGAAGGTGCCGAGAAAGACCAGGCCAAGCCGGCCGAGATGGAGGAGGTGGGCGGCGCCCCGGACATGATCGTCGAGCTCACCAACGGCAAGGAGATCCAGCGACGGGTGACGGACCAGAAGGGCCGGTTCGTGTTCGAAGAGCTCATCCCGGGCAGCTGGAAGCTGTCGGTCCGCGAAGAGAACCTCCCGGAACTGCACACCATCGAGCGGCCCGAGGCGAACGTCGAGGTTTCGGCCGGCAAGACCGCCGAGGTCGTGATTCGCATCCTGCCGAAGGTGAGGACCATCAAGCTCATCGACCAGGGCGAGAAGATCCTGTCCGTCTCGTTCTGACCCTCGAACGAGGCGACTGTGCCGGTCTGCTGCTGTCCGTCGGGTCGGGCGGTCGACGCGGTCGGACCGGTCGCTCAGAGGAGCGCGGCCCTGCCGGCGTCCGTGACGCCCAGGACCGGGTAGGTGCCCTCGAGCATGACCACCTGGATGAGCCCCCTCTTCTCGAGGTCCCGGAGCGTGCCGAAGGCGGCGCCGCGACCGCCGCCGCGGAGCAACCCGAAAGCGGGGTCCCAGTTCAGGCCGTGGGTGAGCACCTTGTCGGAGGCCTCGCCGGCGAGAACCTCCGCCAGGCACACCCTGCCGAACCTGCCGGCCAGGCGCTTGACCAGGATCAGCGCCCCGCGGGCGCTCCAGGAGAGCCTGGCAGCCGGGAACGCCGGCGGGGGCAGCGGCGCCGGGAAGGCGCGCCATCGGAGAAAGGCGTCGTCCATGGTGGGACCAGGGTAGCGCCCGCACCGGGGCCGACTCCAAGGACATGGGTGGACTCGACGCGGCCGATGAGCGGCCCGGGTCGGTGGGTGCTTTCCAGGCAACAGGAGCAGGCGCCGCGGCGCTGCCACCGTTGAGATCTTCAGCACCGGCCGCTGAGCTATGCATCACGGTGGTGTCGGGGGTGGGAGGCCCGACAGTGGACGGTTCGCGCTGGATCGTGCCGCGGGGTGCTGGCAGGTCTGCGCGCCCTCGAGGCCGGGACGCGCCCCGGATCGAGGAGTCCGGGGCCGCACCGACGTCGGGGCACCCTCGAGACCACCGGCTTCATCCGCGCCGGCGCAAGTCTCGACCGGCACCTCTGCGGTGCGGTACGATACGTGCTAGCTTCAAGGATGGGGACAGGGCCCGATCGCCCTGCCGGGAGGTCCATCATGGCGATCCTGCTGCTGATTGCGATGCTCAGTGTTCTCATCGTGGCGCACTTCCTCTTCGGCCGGGGCCCGCTGGCAGAACCGGCGCCCCGGCACCGGCAGCTCGCCCAGGCGCAGTCGAAGGCCCCCGCGCACATGGTGGAGGGCTTCGAGATGCCAGACTACCTCCGGTACCATCCGGGGCACACCTGGGTGCTGGCCGAGGGGCCGAAGTACACCCGGGCCGGCGTCGACCAGTTCGCGGCGCGCCTGATGGGCAAGATCGAGGGTGTCGTGCTGCCCCAGCGAGGCCGGTGGATCAGGCAGGGTCAGAAGGCGTGGACGCTCGTTCACAACGGCCAGAAGATCGACATGGTCTCCCCGATCGAGGGCATAGTGACCGACGTGAACGAGGCGCTTCTCGCCGATCCCGACCTGGTGCGGCGAGACCCCTACGGCGCAGGCTGGCTGATGTCGGTTGAGGCCCCGGATGCCAAGACCGTTCTCCGCAACCTCCTGGGCGGGACCCTGGCCCACAAGTGGATGGAAGACGCCTCCGCGCGCCTGCGAAGCCGCCTTCCGGCCCTGGCCGGGGCGGTGGCCCAGGATGGCGGCCCGGCCGTCGAGGATCTCAGCACCTGCATCCCGGAGCAGGAGTGGGGCCCCTTGGTCCGGGAGCTGTGCCTGGACCAGTGAGCTCTAGCTCGTCGCGCGCTCCGCGGCCGACCGGCGTGCCTGTTTTTCCTGACCATGTCCCTTCGGGTGACATGTCATCGCCCCACCCCATGGTGTAGACTCGTCCAGCCACAGCCGGTGGCGACCGGGCCTCTTCCCCAGCCGCGTGGCCGTCTGCCACGTGCGGGCCGGTCGCCGGCGCCGGGCGCCCCCGAGGCCCCGGAGGTGGGCGAGGCGGGACGAGCAACCGAGCCATGGGAGCCGAAGCGAACAACAGCAGGCGGTCGCGAGCGCGCCTGGACTGGGTCAGCAGCCGCCTGAGCCTCAAGCTCATGGTCCTGCTGGGCGCCGCCCTGGCCCTCGTCTTCGGCCTCACCGGGTACGTCCACATCCGCCTCCACCGGCAGCAGCTCGACGCCAGCACCCTCCACGGCGCCGAGCTGCTCAGCAACATCATCAAGCGCAGCGCCTCGCACTACATGCTCTACAACGACAGGCACGGGCTCTACCAGACGATCGAGACGGTGGCCAGCGAGCCGGGCGTGGAGAGCATCCGCATCTTCAACGGCGAGGGACGTATCAGCTTCTCCACGGTCCCCTCCGAGGTCAACCACCTGGTGGACAAGAAGGCCGAGGCCTGCTACGGCTGTCACTCCCAGGCCAGCCCGCTGATCCACCTGAACCGTCCCGATCGGTTCCGGATCTACACGAACGGCCAGGGGAAGCGGGTCCTGGGTATCATCAACCCGATCGTGAACCAGCCCTCGTGCTCCACCGGCGCCTGCCACGCCCACCCCGCCTCCCAGAAGATTCTGGGAGTGCTCGACACGAACCTGTCGCTCTCCGAGGGGGATCGGAGCGTGGCCGAGGGGACGCAGCAGATGCTCGTGCACACCCTCGTCGCCGTGGGGCTGATCTCGCTGTTGATGTTCGTGCTGCTGTGGCGCTCGGTCCACAACCCGCTGCATCTGCTGAAGGTGGGCACCGAGAAGCTCACCGGGGGGGAGCTGGGCTACCAGATCCGCCTCGACGCCCGGGACGAGCTGGGGGAGCTGGCCGACTCGTTCAACAGGATGAGCCGCCAGCTCAAGGAGGCCCACGAGCAGATCACCGCCTGGAACCACACCCTGGAAGAGCGCGTGGAGAAGAAGACCGCGGAGCTCAAGCGGGTCCACGAACAGATCCTCCACGTGGAGAAGATGGTCTCGATCGGGAAGATGGCGGCGATCGTGGCGCACGAGATCAACAACCCGCTCTCGGGGATCCTCACCTATGCCAAGCTGGTCCGGAAGTGGTTGAACCGGGACGTGCTGGACGAGGCCAGACGGGAGGAGTGTCGGGCCTCCCTGCAGCTCATCGAATCGGAGAGCAAGCGCTGCGGCGAGATCGTGAAGAACCTGCTGACGTTCGCCCGCGTCTCGTCGATCAACATGCAGTGGAAGGACCTCGGTGAGATCTTCTCCCAGGTGGTTCGTCTGGTGCAGCACCAGGCCGAGCTCAACAACGTGCGGCTGGAGCTCGAGTCGTCGGCCGATCTGCCGAAGGTGCTGTGCGACCCGACCCAGATCGAGCAGGTGGTTCTGGCTCTCCTGATGAACGCCCTCGAGGCGTCGTCCGGCGGCGGAACGGTCCGGGTGAGCAGCGGTCTGGGGTCGGACCGGCGAGAGGTCCACATCAAGATCCAAGACGACGGGCCAGGCATTCCGGCCGACGTCTTGCCGAAGCTGTTCGAGCCCTTCTTCACGGCCAAGGAGAGCGGTCGCGGCGTGGGGCTGGGCCTGGCGATCAGCCGGGGCATCGTGGAGCGTCACGGCGGCCGGATCGAGGTCGAATCAGAGCCCGGGCAGGGGACTGTCTTCACGGTCATCGTCCCGGTGGACTCCCGGGGTGGGCCGGAAGCGGCCGGCGCCCCGGGCAGCGCGGCTGTCGAGCCGAGGTGACCCATGGCCGATAAGGGCAAGTTGTTGATCGTCGACGATGAGCTGGTCGTGCGCGACTCGCTCGGCAAGTGGTTCATCGAGGACGGTTTCGAGATCGGACTGGCCGAGAGCGCCAGCGAGGCGCTGACCAAGCTGGCCGAAGGCGACTGGGAGGTGGCGCTGGTCGACATCAAGATGCCGGGCATCGACGGCATCGAGCTCCAGCGCCGCCTGCAGCAGATCGACCCGGACCTGAAGGTCATCATCATGACCGGCTACGCCTCCGTGGACACCGCCGTGCAGGCTCTGAAGAACGGCGCGTACGACTACGTGACCAAGCCGTTCGACCCGGACGAGATCTCCCACGTGGTGCACAACGCCCTGACCCAGCGGCGGACCTCGCAGGAGGTCTCGAGGCTCCGCGAAGCGGTGAGCGCATCGGTGCAGCCTCGAGAGTTCATCGGCCAGAGCGCTGCGGTGCGGAAGGTGATCGAGAACATCGACGTGGTGGGCCCCACGGACACCACGGTGCTGATCACCGGCGAGAGCGGCACGGGCAAGGAGCTGGTCGCCCGGCTGATCCACGCTGCCAGCCGTCGTCGCTACCACCCGATGGTGGTGATCCACTGCGGCGCCCTGAACGACACCCTGCTGGAGAGCGAGCTGTTCGGCCACGAGAGAGGCGCGTTCACCGGGGCGCAGCACCGCCGCAAGGGCAAGTTCGAGATCGCCGAGGGTGGCACGGTGTTCCTGGACGAGATCGGCGACATCTCCTTGAAGACCCAGACCGACCTGCTGAGGGTTCTGCAAGAGCACGAGATCTCGCGGGTCGGAGGCAACCTGCCGATCAAGGTGGACTTCAGGTGCGTGGCCGCGACGCACAAGGACCTGGAGGCGATGATCGAGACCGGGCAGTTCCGGCTGGACCTCTACTACCGCCTCAACGTGTTCCACATCAAGGTGCCTCCGCTCAGGGAGCGCCGGGAGGACATCCCGTTGCTGGCCGACCACTTCGTCCGGAAGTTCTCGCTCGCCATGAACAAGCGCATCCAGCGGGTGACGCCGGCGGCCATGGCCATCTTGCAGCAGCAGGAGTGGCGGGGAAACGTGAGGGAGCTGGAGAACGCGGTCGAACGGGCCATGGTGGTGGCTCGAGAGCCGGAGCTGGTGGAAGAGGACTTCCCGTTGAGGCCCCCCCGCCCCTCCAGCGAGCCGCGGACCGTCGAGGAAGTCGAGCGGGCCCACATCCTCCGGGTTCTCGAGGAGTGCGGGGCAAACCAGACCCGGGCGGCGGAGGTCCTCGACATCGACCGGGTGACGCTGCACAACAAGCTCAAGAAGTACGGCTGGACAAAGAAGACGTCCGAGAGCTGATGCGGCTCATCCGGGT
Organism: Candidatus Rifleibacteriota bacterium; assembly: GCA_016213885.1. Lineage (GTDB taxonomy): Bacteria > Muiribacteriota > UBA6191 > JACPRK01 > JACQZM01 > JACQZM01. The sequence goes on from JACQZM010000500.1 coordinate 10,308, forward strand.
GCTGGCTGTGGGCCCGCTGGACCGCGGGTTGCTGGAGGCTCTGGGCGATGGAGTCTTCCGGGAGCTCGGCGCGGGCTGGGAGGTCTCGCCATCCAGCCTCGATCCGGGCTTCGCGCTGGACCCGATCCGGCAGCAGTACCACTCCACGGAGATCCTGGCCAGGCTCCACGCCCTCCCGGACGAGGCGGCCTGGCGACTCCTCGGGGTGACCGGCCTGGACCTGTTCATCCCGATTCTCACGTTCGTGTTCGGGGAGGCCCAGCTCTCGAATCGCTGCGCCCTGGTCTCCACGGCCAGGCTGCGGCAGGAGTTCTACGGGCTGCCACCCGACCCGGAGCGGCTCAGGGAACGACTGCTGAAGGAGACGATCCACGAGCTCGGTCACACCCTCGGGCTGACCCACTGCTCGGACTACGACTGCGTCATGGCGGCCTCCCACGGAGTGGAGTGGATCGATCTGAAGGGCTCCTCCTTCTGCCCCGGCTGTCGTGAACGGGTCCTCGAGGTGAACGCCGGACCGACGACTGCCCCGGCCGCGCCGCTACTGCGTGGATGACCTGTGGGCCGGCTCCTGATCGCTTCCGAGCAGTCCGCCCACCACGATGGCGATCTGCCTGCGACAGGGTCCACAGAGGCCGCCGGACGCCAGGTCGATCTCCTCGACCGACCTGGTGGAGCGCATCGTGCACGAGTAGTACGGGCAGTGGATGAGCCCCAGGGTGTGGCCGAGCTCGTGGACCGCCTCCCTCGCGGCCCTGGCCCGGGTGAGAGCCGGGTTCTCCGGCAGTCCGTAGAAGCTCTGCCAGAGCCTGCGGATCGAGACGATCGCGGCGCCGCCCCCCAGGATCGCCTCGCCGAAGACGAAGGTCAGTACAGGCATGAAGAGGTCCACGTCGGCCAGCCCCAGCACCCGCACGGCCCGTTCGACGGAGCGCATCCGCAGGCTCTCCAGCAGCGCCGGAGAGGAGTACTGCTTTCTCTTGGAGTCGAAAGAGAACCGGGGATCCAGCGTCTCCGGGGAGACCGTGCAGACCAGCCCGATCGTCCCGGTCACCTCCTGGGCGACCGTCCCGCAGATCTCCTGCGACACGTCCCCTACCGGAACGACGGAGACGAACGAGCTGGCGAACCCACGATCCACGTGTCACTCGCTCCAGACCGCTCGCCTCCGTCGCCGACACCGACCCGGGGTCAGCGTCCGGTCCCCCGCGCGGTCGCCGACGGCGCGGCGGTCTTGGGGCGCGGCGTGTGGCAGGCCTCGCAGTACTCCTTGTACGCGAACGCCCGCTTGCCGTCGTGACAGCCGCCGCACCGGTCGGCACCGTGCATGCGATCGGAGCCGGCCGACGCGATCCCCTGGACCGTCTTCATCATCGGGAACGACCCGGCGTGGCAGACCGCGCAGTCGGGCCGTCCGGCGCTGACATGGGAGCGGTGCTTGAATTTAACCACGCCGGGGCTGTCCTTGCCAGCCGGGAACGTCAGGTCAGGCGGCAGGGTGAGGGCCGATCGCTTGGTGGCCACCGGCTCCGCCGGCACCGGGGCCACGGCGGCCACGGCCGGAGTCTTCAGCTTCAGCGCCGCCACCACGATGGCGACGCCGAACGTCGTGAGCGCGAGCTGTCCGATCCGGGCCCCGATCTTGCCCCGAGGCTCCTGGAACCTGTGATCGGACCGGGCGGGCTCCTCCGTGAAGACGTTGAGGTACCGGGCGGCCAGGGCAAAGGCGATGAACCCGGCGCAGACCAGGCTGGCGGTCACCGCGAACTCCATCCACGTGGGGAAGTAGACCGTGTCCATCGTGCCCTCCCGACCGGTGACCGCGGTGTTGAGTCGGTTGAGCACGAATCCGAGCACGACCAGCAGAGCCGAACAGAACAGGCCGGTCCGGTCCCTGCGCACCGGCGGCAGCGAGAGCAGGATCATCGGCAGGAACGACCCGAAGAAGACCTCCAGCGCGAACAGCTGCTCTTCGCCGGTCGTCAGAGCGAACCCGTCGAGCGCGCTCCGGGAGCCCAGGTCCTGGAACCGGACCACCAGGTAGAGCGTGAGGACCACCACGACCACCCGGGCCAGCCCCTCCAGGAGAGGCAGCTCGAGGCGCCGGCCGAACGCCCTGGCGCTCAGGAACGACTCCAGGATCACCATCGAAAGCCCCGCTGCGACGGCGCTCAGGAAGAAGAGCACAGGCAGCCACAGCGAGTACCAGAAGGCGTGGAGCTTCCCGGGGAAGATCAGGAACAGCGACCCCAGAGACGACTGGTGAAGCGTCGAGAGCATCACTCCGGCCAGCACCAGCGGCACCGTGAAGAGATGGATGACCCGCAGCGGCTTGCGGTATCCCAGCGGCTCCAGAATCATGGGGGAAAACTCCAGCGCCAGCACGGTCGTGTACAGCATGACGCACCAGCCGATCTCGAACATCACGGAGTGCGGGTTCCACCAGAACATGGGGTGCCACACCCGATCGGGTCGGCCGAGGTCGAACAGCAGCCCCGCGATCGCCAGCAGGTAGCCCAGGAACGCGGTGAGGACCGTGGGCCGCACGATGGGGCGGTACCGCTCCAGATCGAGCAGATGGACCGTCGCCGTGATCGTGAAGCCGCCGGCGGCCAGGCCGACGCCCACGAGGATGTCGAACCCGATCCAGATGCCCCACGGGAACCCGTCGGACATGTTGCTCGAAGCGCCGAGGCCCATGACGAACCGCACGACCGTGGCGTACGCCCCGGCTGCCAGCGTCGCCGCGGCGACGACCCGCCAGAACGTGACCTTGGACCACAGACGGGCCATTGGCCCCTCCTTCCCTCTCAGTTGCCGGAGAGTCGGCATCCGCACCGAGGCCTGTTCACAGATCGAGCTTCGCCGGTCAGCCGGAGGATCCGCTTCTTTGCCACCTGCCCGAGCCCCTTCGATCGGCGCCCGGATGCTCGCCCTCGCCGTGACGCTCGAGCTCCATCCGCCGGCTCACGATCCACCAGACTCCCAGGAGGACCACGGACCACACACCCACGAAGTCGGGGATCTTCGACAGGACCTTCCAGGTCAGGAGCGGATAAGGCTCCCGGTCGACCGCCGTGGGGAACCCGAGCTTGTCGAAGGGGACGCTGGAGAGGTAGAGAACCGAGGTCCCACCGGCCTCCTCCAGTCCGAACACCCGGTCCACGTAGCGGCCGTTGCCGGCCCGGATGCGCGACCGGGCCTCACGGATCAGGTCGTCACGGTTCCCGAAGACCGTGGCCTGGGTCGGACAGGCCGTGGTGCAGGCGGGCGGCTTTCCGTTCTTGAGCCGCTTGTCGTAGCACATGACGCACTTGCGCACCCGGGGCAGCTGTTTGTCCCACTCGTACTTCGGCACCCGGAAGGGACACGCGGCCATGCAGTAGCGGCATCCCATGCAGAGGCGTTCGTTGTAGACCACCGGGCCTGACGGGAGCTTCTTGAGCGCCCCCACCGGACAGACCGAGGCGCAGGCCGGCTCCACGCAGTGCATGCACTGGCGCCGGACGTTCAGGCCGGCCCGCCGCTCCAGGGCGGTCCAGGTCAGGGAGCTGAGCCGCTCCGTCGACCCCGCCGGAAGCTCGTTGATCTCCTTGCAGGCGAGAACGCATCCGCGACAGCCGACGCACCGCGTCAAGTCCGTGAGAATGGCCAGGCTCATCGTTCGTCACCGGTCCCTACGTCCTCCGGGCCACCGATGCCGGCGTCGACGGCGCCGAGGCGGCAGGGCAGGAACTGTCTCTGGAACTCCTCCCAGACCGGATCGGCGGTGTGGACGAGAGCTCCGGGAATCGGCGTCCCGCCGTCGGGCATCACCGCGACGGAGCTGGCCGGACCGGATCTCGCGATCCACTCCGCGAAGCTGGCCGCCTCCTTGTCGAGCCACGCCCTCGCCGTCTCGGCGACCCTGAGCCGTCCGATCTCGCACCCCAGGCTGCTCGGCGTCAGCCTGCAGACCCAGCTCTGTTGGCAGAGGTCCTCGGCCGCGGCCGGACCACTCCAGCTCGACCATCGGCTCGCCCTGGACCAGCCGGTCGCCGCGCTTGCGGAGGTTGACCCTGTCCGGTCGACCCGCGGCGCGGCATGCGAATCCGTCGAGGCCGGCCCGGACCTCTCCGCTGGCCTCGATGAGGGCCCAGACGTGCCCGGGGTGGACGAAGACCCCTCCGGGGAGCGGGAGGCCGGCAGGGCAGCCCCGGGAGCCGCCCGGAGGCCGGCCGGACACCGGCGCGCCGACCGGCACGTCTACCGGATGCGGTGACGACGTGACCAGAGCGACCACCGGAGGCGGGGCCGGAGCCTCCGCGGCGGCCGGGGTCCGGGAGGTCGCAGCGACCGACGCCGCACCGGCGGACCGTCTCGCCTCCACTCTCTCGAGAACCGAGTCGGCGAGCGCCAAGAGCAAGATCGCCAGCACCACACTGATGGCTACCACGATGATTCTCTCCGATCTATCCGGGTCGACGGGTCATTCGAGGAAGAACTCCCTGGTGAGCTGGTCCCATCGTTCTTCCCCGACCTCGGCGATCACGTCGCTCACGGGCTCGCCGCCGTCCTGGTACACCAGCGCGGCCTGGGCCTGCGCCTTCACTCTGAGCGCCCGGGCCGCCGAGGCCATCCAGTCGTTCACGAGGCCGCGTGGAATGAGGTTGTTGACGGTGCTCTTCAGGTCGGCGACCCGCACCGTGAACAGCCAGCCCTTGCCGTAGGGCTCCTCGTGAACCACTCCGGGGGTCGGCGCGATCGCTTCATTCACCGCGATCACGGTTCCGTTGACCGGCGAGACCATCCGGGCCTGCCTGGCGCCCCGATGGAGGGTCAGGCACGGCTGGCCCTGCTTGACCGTCTCTCCCACCGCCGGGACCTCGATCCGGGAGACGTTGCCCACCAGCCGCTGGGCGAAATCGTCCATGCCCACCCGCATCGTCTGGCCGTCTTCGACCACCGCCCAGGTGTGTCCCGGATGGTAGTTCGGCCGCTGGGCCACCCGGTACCCCTCGACCCGGTGCAGCTCGCCCGCGCCGGTGAAGACCGCCTCGGGCCGGACGCCGGCGGCGCCAGAGGCGGCCGGCTCCCCGCTGTGCTCTTTTCCGGTGAGCCAGACATCGACACAGACACAGATGACGAACGTGGCCAGAAACAGCAGGACGAGCATGGTCTCTACCCTCTTTCCGTGTACGGATCTCCGGCGATCGGTGACCATCGTCGACGGCCAGGAGCCCTCTGCCGAACCGGTCCACCCCCTGCCTTGGCACCGATCGTGCCAGCGGCGCCAACCGTGGTGGTCCATCCCTCGGAGATCCTCTGCTGGAGCCCGTCGCCCTCCAGCAAGAGCTCCAGGGCGACGGCGTCGATCGGCAGGACCGCTGATGAACAACTCAGCAGGGCAGGGTCGCCGCTGTGATGAAATGCAACACGGTCTCAAGACCCGGCGCCTCGCCGGGTCCGAGTCGCAAGACCCGGCGCCTCGCCGGGTCCGAGTCGCGCCCCCGAGCGCGACCTCCAATCCGGATCCCCTCCTCTTTCTTCTC
>JACQZM010000219.1 GCA_016213885.1 Candidatus Rifleibacteriota bacterium
CTTCGTCAGGTTGAAGATCGGAAGGAACATGGACACGGCGATGATGGACACGAGCACCCCCATCACCACGATCATGATCGGCTCGATCAGGCTCACGAGCACTTCCGTGGCCGTGGCCACCAAGTCGTCGTAGTAGTTCCCGATCTTCTCGAGGACCTCTCCGATGGCGCCGCTGCGCTCCCCGATGGAGAACATCAACGCCACGATCGGCGGGATGATGTGGGGGTACTTCCTGAGCGGCTGGGTGTAGGTCCCACCGGACTTGATCGAATCGATGATGTCGTCGACGATCTGCTGGAAGTAGCTGTTCGCCGTCACCTCGCGGGTCACCAGCAGCGCCGAGAGGCCGGGCACGCCGCCCTTGAGCTGGGCCCCCAGGACGTGGACGAACCGGGAGATGTAGAACTTCTTCATCAGGTTGCCGAACACCGGCAGGTTGAACGAGAGCCAGTCCGCCGTCTTGCGGCCCCCGGCCGTGTTCTTCGCCAGGTACGACAGCAGGAAGATCAGCGCCGGCACGCCGAAGACGAGGTACAGCCAGTACTCGATCAGGACGTTGGAGAAGAGCTGAACGTACTGGGTGATCGTCGGCAGCTGCTCCAGCGGCACGCCGAACGACTGGATGAACTTCGGAAAGATGACCGTGGTCAGCACCAGGACCACCACGACCGCCACGGCGATCATGACCAGCGGGTAGATCATGGCCCCGATCGCCTTGCTGCGGATCTTGGCCTGCTTCTCCGCGTAGACCACGTAGTCCCTGAGCATCTCGGCCATGTTACCCGCCTTCTCGCCGGCCGCCACCAGCGAGATGAAGTCGTTCGGGAACAGGTCGGTGTGACGCCTCAGAGCATCGGAGAACGACTTGCCGCCCTCGATGCACCGGATGATGTCGATCAGGATCCGCCTGAGCTTGGGGTTCGCGGTCTGTTCGCCGAACGCTCCGAGCGCCTCGCGGAGCGAAGCGCCCGCGTTGATGGCGATCGACAGGGCGGAGTAGAAGGTCATCTGCTCCTGGAAGCTGACTCTCTCGAAGAAGCCTCCCTTTCCGGCGCCGGCAGCCTGGACCTCCTCGAGGGTCTGGACGGAGATCTTCTGCGTCATCAACTTGGACCGGGCGATCGTGCTGTTCTCGGCGTTGATCGTGTCGGTGATCGGCTTGCCGCTGGCGTCCTGGCCGGTGAACTTGAAGGTTGGCATACGGGGCACCCTTCCAGGGCTAACGAGAGCGTTCGGAGAAGGCGAGAGCCGGTGTGACGGCACCACTATAACATGGTGGCGAGAGGGCATTCAACCGGCTGTTGCAGAGCCTCCGCGACGATGTAGAATGGCACCCGAGGACGCCGGGACGACGAGCCGGCGGTACCGGGCCGAAAAGGGAAGGGAGCTCAGGCGATGGGCCGGACGATGATCGAGAAGATCCTCGGCAGCCATTCGGGTCTCGACTCGGTGCGGCCGGGCCAGGTGATCGACCTGGCGATCGACGCCCGGGTCGCCAGGGACTTCGGCGGCGCCAACGTGGTCAAGGGGCTCACCGACGCGGGTCTCGACGTGGCGGACCCCGCGAGGACCTTCTTCACGTTCGACTGCAATCCCGGCGGGTCGGACCAGGGCTACGCCGCGAACCAGCAGCGCTGCAGGGTGTTCGCCGGCGAGCGGGGCATGCGGGTGTTCGACATCGATCGGGGCATCGGCACCCACGTGGCGGTCGAGACCGGCCTGGTCTGGCCCGGGGCCACGCTGGTCTCCACCGATTCCCACGCCAACATCCTGGGGGCGATAGGGGCGTTCGGCCAGGGCATGGGCGACGCGGACATCTCGGCCGCGTTCGCCTTCGGCAAGGTCTGGTTCAAGGTTCCCGGCTCGAGCGTCGTGCGGTTCCGGGGGCGACCGTCCCCGGAAGCCACGGCCAAGGACCGGGTGCTGGCCGCGCTGGCCAGCCTGGGGGCCGAGGGGCTCCTGGGCCACGCCGCGGAGCTGCGGGGAGAGGCGATCGAGTCGCTGGACCTGGCCGGCCGGATGACCGTCGCCTCCATGGCCACCGAGATGGGCGCCATCATCGCGCTGATCGAGCCGGACGAGCAGGTGATCCGGTTCTGCCGGAGCCGCACGGCCCAGCGATTCGAGCCGCTCCATCCCGACCCCGACGCCGTCTACGACAGGGAGGTCACCGTCGACGTGGAGGGGCTGACCCCCAGGGTGGCACGGCCTGGCCACCCGGAGGACGTGGTGGCCGTGACGGACCTGCCGCGGACCCGGGTCGACTCGGTATTCATCGGCTCGTGCACCAACGGTCGGTTCGAGGATCTCCGGGCAGCCGCCGAGATCCTCCGGGGGCGCCGGGTGGCGCCAGGGGTGGTGCTCAAGATCGTGCCGGCCACCGACGAGGTCTGGCGACTGTGTCTGGCCGAGGGCGTCCTGGAGGTGTTCAAGCAGGCCGGGGCGCTGGTGGGCAATGCGGGGTGCGCCGGGTGCGCGGCGGGCCAGATCGGCATGAACGGTCCTGGCGAGATCACGGTCCCCGGGTGCGGTTCTCGGAGAGGCTGACCGGCCGGGCCTGGGTCGTGGAGGGAGATTCCATCGACACGGACATGATCTACCACAACAAGCACCTCGCCGAGACGGACCCGGCCCGGATGGGGAAGCACGCCTTCGGCAACCTGCCCGGCTGGGAGGAGTTCCCCACCAAGGCGAAGCCCGGCGACATCGTGATCTCCGGCGCCAACTTCGGGTGCGGTTCCAGCCGCCAGCAGGCCGTGACCTGCTTCAAGACCCTCGGGGTCGTGGCGCTGGTGGCCCGGTCGTTCGGGGCGATCTACGAGCGCAACGCCGTCAACGAGGCGCTGCCGGTGGTGGTGTGGGACTGGAAACCAGGCCAGGTCGAGAGCGGCGACCAGCTCGCCATCGACCTCGGCACCGGCCGCATCGAGAACCTGACCAGGAAGACCTCGCACCAGGCCCGCGGTCTGTCCGGCGCGGAGCTGGCGATCTACCGTCGAGGCGGACTGCTCCGGAGGGGCTAGCGGACGGGCCGGGAAAGGGACTGCGCGATCCGGCGGCGCCCTACCGGGCCACGCGGCGGACCTCTTCGAGGCTCGTCGTGCCCTGGAGCACCTTGAGGTAGCCATCCTCGATCAGCGTCAGGAAGCCCCGCTCCTTGGCGGACTCCGCGATCGACTCCGAGTCGGCCCTGGCCAGGATCTGCTGCCTGAGCTCCGTGGTGTTCTCCAGGATCTCGTGGATGCCGCACCGCCCGGAGTACCCCATGTTCTTGCACGAGGGGCAGCCGCCCCCGACGTACATCTTCCGGCCGGTCAGGTCCTTGCCGAACCGGGATTGGCCGAACTCGACGATGGCCTCGGTCACGTCCGCCTCCTGCTTGCACTTGGGACAGAGCCGCCTGCAGAGGCGCTGGGCGACCACGCCCAGAAGCGTGGACGCGATCATGTACGTCTCCACGTCGAGCTCGATGAGACGGGCGACCGCGGCGGAGGCCGAGTTGGTGTGGAGCGTCGAGAACACCAGGTGACCGGTCAGCGCGGCCTCCACGGCGATGCCGGCGGTCTCGGCGTCTCGAATCTCGCCGATCAGGATGATGTCCGGGTCCTGGCGGAGGATGGCCCTGAGGCACGACGCGAAGGTCAGGCCGATGTTGGATCGCACCTGCGTCTGGTTGAAGACCGGGATCTGGTACTCGATCGGGTCCTCCACGGTGCAGGTGTTCTCGCCGGGGTTGTACACGTAGTTGAGCGCCGCGTACAGGGTGGACGTCTTGCCGCTACCGGTGGGGCCGGTCACCAGTACCAGCCCGTGGGGATGGTCCACCAGACTCTCGAAGATCTTCGAGTTGTGCTCGGAGAACCCGAGATCCTTCAGGTCCAGCTTGGTGCTGGAGGAGTCGAGAAGTCGCATACAGACCTTCTCGCCCTTGGCGACCGGCATGGTGTTCACACGGATGTCGATGTTCTTCTCGCCGTGGGCGACGCGGATGCGACCGTCCTGCGGGATGCGCTTCTCCGAGATGTCCATGTTCGCCATGAGTTTCAGACGGCTCGTGAGCTCGTTGGCGAACTTCTGGAGAGAAGGGGGGATCTTCAACAGCTCCTGGAGCACGCCGTCCACCCGGAACCTCACCCTGAGCGACTTCTCCCCGGGCTCCACGTGGATGTCGGAGGCCTTCTCCGTGATCGCCTTCTCGATGACCTGATGCGCCAGGGAGACGATCGGACCCTCGATCTTCTGGAGGTCCACCGTGGCGGTCTCGTCGAGCCCGGCCATGGCCTCCTTGTCGTCCAGCTGCTCGGCCGCCAGGGCGAGCCGGGACTCGTCTCCGGAGTGGAGCTTGTCCAGGGTGTTCTTGATGACCGCCGGAGCCTCCAGGAACGTCTGCACCTTCTTCCCGGTCCGGTGCTCGATCTCGTCCACCAGGAAGATGTTCATCGGGTCGGAGATGCAGAGGTGGAGCTTGTTTCCGTCGATCTTGAACGGGCAGACGAGGTTCTTCTTGCAGTACTCCGGCGGCAACAGCTCCAGCGCCGCCTTCTCCACCTCCGTGCCGACCAGGCTCATCCGGGGGATCTTCAGCTGGTCCGCCAGGAAGTTGACCAGGGTGTCCTGGTCCACGAACCCCATCTCCACCAGGACCTCGCCCAGGCGCTTGTGGGTCTTGAGCTGCTCATCCAGCGCTTGCTGCAGCTGCTCCTTGGTGATCTTCTTGGCCTCGAGGAGCATCTCCCCGAGCTTCATGCGCTTGATGATCATGGGTCACACCCGCCTGTTAACCCGTCGGACCTGAAGCGTCCTCCGGGGCGCAGCACACCCGAACCGGGCACACGACACGACGGCGGCGCCCCTCCGCCGGAAGCACCACCGACGGACGGGCGCGGACGATCTCACCTGCGACGTCACCCCGCGAGGCCTATTCCCCCGATATCGGCACGTACGGCAAGACAGGCCTGATGGTGTACCTGCCGGAGATCCTGATGTCGTTGTGGTTGATGTCCTCGCCGAATATGGTGACCACCCCGATCGCCAGGTCGGTCTTGTCCTGGGCCCTGCCGACCCTCGCCAGGAGCACCTGCGCGAGCTCCGCCGAAACGCCGGGGATCCTCAGCTCGATCACGCTGGTGATACCGAAGACCAGGAACCCGGTGCTGTTTGCCGTCGGCGCGATGGTGTCCAGGCCGGAGGCGTGAGGGTAACCGCCGAGCATGAATCGGTCCATGAAACCGTTCAGCGGCGGCACACCCAGCGGCGTGGTCCCATCCTGCTGGAAGAACTCTATCATGAAACGGGTGAAGTGAACACTCACGCCGTTGAAGTTGGCCACCCGGATGTACAGGTCCGGAAACGACATCCCGGTGACCGGCGTGGTCGTCTCCGTGCCCTGGACAGCGCCGATGAACGGAGCCATGACGATGCCGCTGGGAAACCAGATCTCGGCGATCCTCACGTCCGCCGTGGGAGAGAACGGGTCATCGCCTCTGAGCGACTTGTCACACCCCATCAGGATCACGAGACCAACGAAGCCGAGCACCAGCGTGGCGGTGATCATCACTCCGTACCGTCGGCTCATGACTAATCGCTCCTTCTCCAGTGGGCGGCGAATCCGGCGTGTGCCGTCTGGCTAGTACTCGACGACCTCGTCGATGAACAGGATCCTGCGGGCCACTTGCTCCATGTCGTGGAAGAAGTACTTGTACTTTCCGGCCTCGGTGCCTCGCGACTTGGAGACGATGACGTTGTCGCCCTTGTCCACGATCTTCGTGGTGATCGTGATCATGAGCTCCACGCTCTTGTCGGCGTCCTGGTGCTGGTGGAACAGCCTGCCCACGAGCGGAATGTGGCCCAGCAGCGGCATGGTGCGGAAGTTCTTGGTGTCGTTTCGGCTCAGGATGCCACCGATGATGGCCGTGTAGCTGTTCTTCAGGAGGAGGGTGGTGCTGGCCGAGGTGGAGCTGACCACCGGCACCGGGTTGTTGTTGATCACCACGTCGGAAGTGCTCTCCGAGACCTCCGGCGCCACGGCCAGCCGGATGGTGTTGTCGGGCAGGATGGTCGCCGAGAAGTTCAGGGTGATCCCGACGTCCATGAACTTGACCTGGGTCTGGCTGACCCCCTGGTTGACCGTGGTCTCGCCGTAGGGTCGCTTGGTCACCGTCTTGATCGTGGCGCTCCGTCCGTCCACCACGGTCAACTTCGGGTTGGAGAGGACGTGAGTCCTGTTGTTCGTCTCCAGGTAGTCGGCCAGGATCTGGAACTGCTCCGGGCCCAGGGTCCCCACCTTCAGCTTGACGAGGAACACCTGACGCGGGGGCCGGTCTATCGCCTTCAAGAGGTTCTCTATCCGGTTCAGGTTCTCGTCGGTGTCGTTGATGAGCACCCGCTTCATGTTCATCTCCACGTCACCGGTGGAGACCGCGGCGCCGCCCCCTCCCCCTCCGCCGCCTCCACCCGCGGGCGCGGCTGGCGCCGCGGCCTGACCGCCGCCGCCCGACCCCGCGGCGCCACCCTCGCTGAACAGCAGAACCTGGCTCTCCTGGAAGCCGGGTATCTCGAAGGCGATCGCCTTCCGGAAGAACTCCGGAGTGATGTAGCGGAGCTCGAAGATCCGGGCCTTCCGGCCCTCGGGCTCCAGGGTCTTCTTGTCCAGCTCCGCGACGAGCTTGGCGATCTTCCGGTGGAGGCTCGGCACGGCCGTGACCACGATCTGGTTGTTGAGCCGGTCCAGGATCACCCTGCCCTTGCTCTTGTCCCCGGAGGCGGGGGCGGGCTCCTGGGGAGGCGGGGCCTGACCGCCGGCCTGGCCGGCTCCGGCAGCGGCCGCCGCTGCCGTGTCCACCTCGGAGCCGCCCTCGACGAGCCGGCGGATGATGACGCCCGGGCCAGTGGTCGCGCCGACGTTGGCGGCCGTGAACTTGTAGGTGGCCGTGTAGGTCGAGTCGGTGTCTTTTCCGTACAGCGTGATGATCCTGTTCTGGTTGCGATACTCCAGCCCGACCGTCGCGGTCACGGCATCCAGGGCGTCCTGGATGGAGACCTTGGACAGGTTCACCGTCACCGTCTCCTCGATCTTGCCCTTGGTGACGAAGTTGTACCGCCCGTTGATCACGATCGACTCGACCACCACCTGGGCGTTGGCATCCTTGAGCGTGAGGGTGACCACCCCCTCCTGGGTGAGAGGGATGGGTTCCTCGGCCGCGCTCGCCGAGGCCGTGGCCAGGAGCAACAGCAGACCTCCGACCAACCAGAGTCCGACGGGTTTCGCGGATGTGTCTCGGGTGTCTGTCATTGGACTCTCCCGGTTCTCAATCAATAAGGAGCCGAGCGATTGGGCCCGGTCCATGTTCTGTATCGGCGATTCGGAAGAAATCCTTAGCCCGGCCGGGGGCACGATCCGGCGCCTCGCCGGATCCGAGTCGCGCCCCCGAGCGCGACCTCAATCCGGATCCCCTCCTCTTTCTTCTCTCTCCCGAGCGCGACTTCCAGTGAATCCCCTCCACTTCGAGGATCCGGCGCCTCGCCGGATCTGCCGCTCACGGCCCTGTTCCAACCCCGGCCAGACCCGAAAAAAAGGTCTTGAAATCGGTCTCGAGTGTGATAGAATCCGCTCGCGCTGGCCCCCAGCCGGTCGGTTGTTCCAATCCCCTCTCGCGGTGGTTCTTTCGTACCCGGGGACCGATCGCGCCGACGGCGGGAGCCCGGACGCACCGAAGCCGCAACCCCGTGACCCGGTGCCCCGGGGCTGTCAGCGGCCAAGGCGGCCCCGCGGGGAGCCCCGGAACCGCCGGATCGAGTAGACGAACGACCGAGGAGCTCGCTTGATGGGATCCCCGCAGCGGAGCGGGCAATCTCTCGACCGGATCCCCAGGGGGTCTTGATGGCGAAGAAGGGCACTAAGTACCAGATTGTCGACCTGGGGACCCACTTCGTCAAAGCCGCGGTGCTGGAGGCTCAGGGCGGCGCCTTCTCCATCTCCTCGGCGGCTGCGGTCCCCCTGAGAGGGCTGGCCACCGACGCCGATGGCTACCTGACCGAGCTGTCCCAGGGGTTCGGCGATCTGGCGGACTTCTTCGACCGGAAGACCCCGATCTTCTTCCTGTGCAACGAGTCGCTGGCCCGGGTGGGCGTGGCCTACCTCAACAACCTCCCGTCCGGCGGAGTCGACGACGCCCTGACCGCGGAGCGGACGAAGTTCATCAGCTCCTTCGGCACCACGAGCTACGAGCAGACCGTGGCCAACTCCTTCAAGCTCAGGGAGAAAGCCCAGGGCAAGGCGGTCCAGGTCGTCGCGGCGAACGTCTACGCAAAGGTCGATCACATCGACGTCCTGTTCGACCTGTGCTCCTCCCGGAAGCTGACATTCGGCGGCGCCTACCCCCGGCTGTTCGCCTACAACGAGCTGTTCAAGATGTGCTTCGGGGGCGACCCGGCAGCGCTGTCCTCCGTGGC
>JACQZM010000501.1 GCA_016213885.1 Candidatus Rifleibacteriota bacterium
CTCTGAATCAGACGGCCGCGACGCGAGACTGCTTCTCACGAGGCGACAGTTCGTCACGGTGGCGTCGAGTCTCGGGTTCTCCGTGCTGCTCGGACAGGCCACGACCGCCTGGGGCGCTCAGGTCGACGCCGTGGACAGCCCGCTGGACACCTACCCCCTCCGGGACTGGGAAGAGGTCTACCGTGACCTGTACAAGGCGGACGAGTCGTTCGTCTTCCTGTGCGCTCCCAACGACACGCACAACTGCCTGCTCCGGGCGCACGTGCGCAACGGCGTCGTCACGAGGATCGGCCCCACCTTCCGGTACGGCGAGGCGACCGACCTCTACAAGAACGAGGCGTCTCACCGGTGGGATCCCCGCTGTTGCCAGAAGGGGCTGGCGCTGGTCCGCAGAATCTACGGCGACCGGCGGATCCGCTATCCCATGATCCGGAGAGGGTTCAAGGAGTGGGTCGACAAGGGCTTTCCCCGCGATCCGAAGACCGGCCGGCCGCCGCCGGAGCTGTTCAGGCGCGGTCAGGATACCTGGGTGCGAGCCTCGTGGGACCAGGTCTCCGACGTGGCGGCCCGGACCCTGCTGAACATCGCCCGGACCTATTCCGGGGACCAGGGGGAGGCACTCCTGAGGCAGCAGGGCTACGACCACGACATGATCGGGGCGCTCGAGCGGTCGGGGACTCGGACGATCAAGGTGCGCGGGGGGATGCCGCTCCTTGGAACGCGTATCTACGGGCTCAACCGCTTCGCCAACTCGCTGGCGCTGCTGGATGCGCACGTGCGCAAGGTGGGGCCGGAGGAGGCTCACGGTGCCAGGGGCTGGGACAGCTATTCCTGGCACACCGATCTGCCCCCGGGCCACCCGATGGTGACCGGCCAGCAGACCGTCGACTTCGATCTCAACTCGGTGGAGCAGGCCAAGCTCGTTCTGGTCTGGGGCATGAACTGGATCTGCACGAAGATGCCCGATGGTCACTGGCTCACGGAAGCGCGCTTGAAGGGGACCCGTGTCGTGGTCATCGCCTGCGAGTACAGCGCGACGGCGTCCAAGGGCGACGACGTGATCGTGGTGCGTCCGGGCACGACCCCGGCGCTGGCGCTCGGTCTGGCCCAGGTGATCATCAAAGAGAAGCTCTACGACGAGTCGTTCGTGAGGAGATTCACCGATCTGCCGCTCCTGGTACGGCTCGATACCCTGGCGCTCTTGCGCGCCACCGACCTCGACCCGGCCGACAAGCCGGCGGCCCTGGGCAACCAGACCAGGGTCCTCGGCCCGAAGGAAAAAGCGCCTCCTCTTCCGGAGCACCGCGAACAGCTCATTCCCGAGGCTCTGCGCAACGCCATGGGCGACTTCGTGGTGTGGGACAAGAAGACCGGGGGACCCAGGAGGCTCACCAGGGACCAGGTGGGGGACCACCTGGCATCGAGCGGCATCGACCCGGAGATCGACGGCGAGTACGAGGTCAAGCTGGAGGGGAAGAAACCGATCAAGGTGAGGACCGTCTTCTCCCTGGTTCGCCAGATGCTCGAGCAGGACTACGGTCCGGCCACGGTGAGCCAGCTCACCTGGGCACCCATCGAGGCGATCGAGCGCCTGGCCCGGCAGATCGCCAGCGCCAGGGGCAAGACCCTGTTCGCGCTGGGCATGGGGCCGAACCAGTTCTTCAACAACGACCTGAAGGACCGCGCCGTCTTCCTCCTGGCCTCGCTGACGGCCAACATCGGCGAACTGGGCGGCAATGTCGGATCGTTCGCCGGGAACTACCGGACGGCGCTCATCTCCGGCATCCCCCAGTGGATCTACGAGGACCCTTTCCACATCGAGCTCGACCCCGCGAAACCGGCCAGGACCAGACCCTACTGGAAGGGTGAATCGGCCCACTTCTTCAACTACGGGGACCGGATGCTCAACGCAGGCGACAGGAGGATCACCGGCAAGACCCACACACCCACGCCTTCCAAGGCCGTGTGGCTCGCCAACTCCAATTCGATCATCGGAAACGCCAAGTGGCACTTCGATCTGGTGGCGAACACTCTCCCGAAGGTGGAGATGCTGGCGATCATGGACTGGTGGTGGAGCGGATCCTGCGAATACGCCGACATCGTCTTCGCCGTCGACTCCTGGGCAGAGACGAAGTTCCCCGACATGTGCGCCGCCGTGACCAACCCGTTCCTGACGGTGTATCCGCGCACGCCGCTTCCACGCCTTCACGAGTCGCGCTCGGACTTCGAGGTGGTGGCGCTCACGGCCAGACGCCTGGCAGCGCTGACGGGCGACCGGCGGTTCGAGGACTTCTTCCGGTTCATCCACGAGGGCAGGCCGGACGTCTACCTCGAGCGAGTGGTGACCGCTTCCACGTGTCTGAAGGGGTATCACTTCGCCGAGATGGAAGAGAAGGCCAGGCAGGGTATCCCGACGCTCCTCATGACGCGCACCACCCCCAGGTGCGTCGGCTGGGAGCAGACGCACGAGTCGAGGCCGTGGTACACCAAGACCGGTCGGCTGGAGTTCTATCGCGAGGAGGCGGAGTTCGTGGCGTCGGGCGAGAACCTGCCGGTTCACCGCGAGCCGGTCGACTCGACCTTCTTCGAGCCCAACGTGATCGTCTGCGGCCCCCAGCCCACTCTCCAGCCCTCCGGGCCCGAGAAGTACGGTCTCGCCCGCGAGGACCTGTCGGTGGAGACGCGTCAGGTGCGACATGTGGCGCGCCCGTGGTCCGAGGTATCCACGACGACTCACCCCCTGATGAAACACGGCTTCAAGTTCGTCTTCCACACGCCCAAGTACCGCCACGGCGCCCACACGACGCCGATCGATACCGACATCGTGGCCGTGTGGTTCGGTCCGTTCGGCGACGTGATACGCCAGGACAAGCGGACCCCTTTCGTGACCGAGGGGTACGTGGACATCAACCCGGACGACGCGCGGGAACTGGGCGTCGAGGACGGCGACTATGTCTGGATCGACTCGGACCCGTCGGATCGGCCCTACCGCGGAGCAAAGCCCGACGACCCGTTCTACAAGGTGGCCCGGCTGCTGGCCCGCGCCCGGTACTACCCCGGCACGCCTCGAGGGGTGACGCGCATGTGGTTCAACATGTACGGAGCCACTCCGGGGAGCGTCGAGGGGGCCGCGACCCGTCCGGACGGCCTGGCCAAGAGCCCCACGACCGGATACCAGGCGATGTTCCGATCGGGGAGTCACCAGTCGGGCACCCGGGCGTGGCTCAAGCCGACGCTCATGACCGACACCCTGGTGCGCAAGGAGGGGATCGGCCAGCAGCTGGGCATCGGCTTCTTGTCCGACATCCACTGTCCGACCGGAGCCCCCCGCGAGTCGTTCGTGAAGATCACGAAGGCAGAGCCAGGAGGCCTGGGCGGCACGGGGCTCTGGCGTCCGGCCGCTCTCGGCTACCGCCCGCGCTACGAGGGTGAGGCCATGAAACGGTTCCTCCTGGGGGCCTACGTGGTCACCAAGGGAAAGGGCAGGTAGAACGTGGCTCGCGTCTTCAACCACCAGATCGGCCGCGCCATGAAGTACTGGTATCCGGAGACGAGGCCGAAGCGCCAGTTCTCCGCCGTCTTCGACATCAACAAGTGCATCGCCTGTCAGACCTGCACGCTGGCGTGCAAGACGACCTGGACGAGCGGTCGCGGCCAGGAGCTGATGTTCTGGAACAACGTCGAGTCCAAGCCGTTCGGGTTCTACCCGCTGGGCTGGGATGTCCGCCTTCTGGACATGCTCGGCGCGCAGACCTGGAACGACGGGATCTACGAGGGCAAGACCATCTTCGAGGCCTCGCCGAAGGGGCAGCGGTCGCTGGGCTTCCGGCCGGAGGATGCGGACTACGCCAACCCCAACCTCGGCGAGGATGACTCGGCCGGCGCGATCGACAAGGGAGCGTTTCTCACAAACGTCCACACCGCGGCCTGGATGTTCTATCTGGCCCGGATCTGCAATCATTGCACCTACCCGGCCTGCCTGGCTTCGTGCACTCGAGGGGCGATCTACAAGCGCCCGGAAGACGGGATCGTCGTCGTCGATCAGAAGAGGTGCCGGGGGTATCGAGACTGCATCGCCGCCTGTCCCTACAAGAAGACCTTCTTCAATCCGGAGGGTCAGACGACCGAGAAGTGTATCGGCTGCTTCCCGAAGATCGAGGGGGGCGAGCAGCCGCAGTGCGTGGTGAGCTGCATCGGGAAGATCCGCTTGCAGAGCTTCGTCTCGACGCCCGACAAGGCCCGGGAGGACAACCCGGTCGACTACCTCGTGCACGTGCGGAAGCTCGCCCTGCCCCTGTTTCCCCAGTTCGGCCTCGAGCCGAACGTCTACTACATCCCTCCCATCCACGTCCCCGAGCCGTTCCTGGTCCAGATGTTCGGTCCCGGCGCCGGAGCCGCGGTGAAGGCCTACCGGGAAGCCCGGCAGGATCCGATCGTGGCCGGCCTGCTGACCCTGTTCGGGTCGACGCAACGCGTGCTGTGGCGCTTCAAGGTCGAGAACGGCTTCGCTCACGGATACGACGAGAAGGGTACCCAGGTCGTGCGCGTACCGGTCACCGAGCCGACGGTCGTCCGGACCGCCTTCGACGAGACGCTCAGGATAGCGCGATGGAACATCCCCTGAGGCCTCCGGCCACGCCGGTTCGAGAGTCCCCGTGGGAGACCCGCCAAGGAGGGACGATGATCGAGAGGATGAGCACTCCACGCGCCCTGACCGCCTGGCTCGCGATGGCCGCGGTTCTGATGCTGTCGATCCCGGCGGCAGCCGAGCAGGGCCCGGTCCCCTCCCCCGCGGCCGGGTCGGTCGCCCTGCTCGCTGTCCCGGCGGTCGCCGGCGAACTGCCCCGGACCGATCCGGACTCGCCGAGCTGGAAGCAGGCGACCGCGGTCGAGGTCGCGCTGTACCCGCAGGACTGGACCGAACCGAAGGTGCTGGTTCCCGGCGTCGCCCGGGTCGACGTGAGCTCTCTGCATGACGGCGCCTGGATCGCGTTTCTGCTGAGCTGGAGCGATCCCACCGACGACCGCGTGATCTCGATCGGCAGGTTCTCCGACGCGGTGTCGGTCCAGATTCCGACGCTGCCGGGCGCGGACCTGTCCGAGATCGCCATGGGACAGCAGGGAAAGGCCGTGGAGATCCAGTTCTGGAAAGCCGCCTGGCAAGAAGCCTCCGAGGGCCGGCCGACGACCTCCAAGACGCTCTACCCGAACCTGTGGGTCGATCGATACCCCGAGGAGTGTGTCAAGGACAAGAACGCTGAGGCCGTGGCCACCCGGACCCTCGCCTCCAGGGCGGCGGCCAACCCGACCCAGCCCCGCCTCAAGGCAGGTTCGAGTCCGGTGCAAGATCTGCTCGCCGAGGGTTTCGGCACGCTGACGGCTCTGCCGGATCAGCGGTCGGTTGGACGGGGAGTCTACAAGGATGGACGCTGGCGCGTGGTCATCGCGCGACCGCTGGCACCTCTCACCCGGCACGAAGCGGTGCTCGTGCCGGGTCGCCACGCGTCGGCGGCGTTCGCGATCTGGGACGGATCGGCCGGCCAGGCGGGAGCTCGCAAGATGCGCTCGGACTGGCTGGGCATGAACCTGGGAGACCGTCGATGAGCGACTCCGACCCGAGCTGGGAGTCCCGGCCGGAGAACGGGGTCCGGGCGCTTCTGGCCAGGGCCGCGCGCTATCGCGCCGTGTCGCTGCTGCTCGCGCCGCCCGACCGGTCGGTGCTGGCCGACCTGGCGGCGCTGGTGGACGCCCTTCCTCCCGCGGTCGAGGAACCGATCACGAGGCTGATCGAGACCGATCTTGCCGATGCGCAGGGTGACTACCATCGCCTTCTGGGCAGCAGCGGGACCCTCTCGGCCTGCGCCACCGGTCAGGCGGCGTGCGGTCCCGGCCAGAAGGCGGCCGTGATGGCCGACGCCGCGGGGTTCTACCGGGCGTTCGGCTACGATCCGGCCGGGCACCTCGCCGAGTGCCCGGATCACGCCTCGGTGCTGTTCGGGTTCGCCGGCTACCTGGCGCTCAAGGAGGCGCTGGCCTGTCATCGAGGCGATGTGGAAGCCGCGGAGGTCTGCCGGGACGCTGCCGTGAAGTTCCACGGCACGCATGTCGCTCCCTGGTTCGACGCCTTTCTCGACCGGCTGGGCGCGTGCGCCGGTGAGGGCCACGTGGGCCGGGCGGTCCGGATCGTGTCCGAGCTCACGGGGCCGGGTCGAGGCGGCGCCCGCGACTCGACCACCCTCGCCTGAAGGCGGAGGTTCGGACCCGGCGCTCGGAAACTCGACCGGTCCGACTGCTGGCCGGTTCCAGCTCGCGCGCCGCGGCAAGGACCAGGTCGCCGAGCCGCCGGACGTCGCCGCGGGGCCACCGTGGCACGGTGGTGGCGATCGGATCGTCGCTGACCACGGCGGTGATGTCGCGGCGCCCGGCCGCGAGCGGCTCTCCGCCGACCTCGGCACGCCAGACCTCCACCTTGACGCCCGGACCGCCGATGTCGCCCTCGACCAGGACGAGGTCGCACCCCGCGAAAGTGGGTTCGAGCGACGCATAGAACGTCGAGCCCGGGGCGCGGGGGAGAAAGACCATCACCTGATCGGCGGTGACGATCGCCGCGGGAGCGGCGCCCGCCTGGCGGTGTCTGGACGAGTCCTTGCCCGGCGCGTCCAGCTCGTGCGAGTGCGAGCTGTGCTTGATGGTGCCGATCCGGAGGCCGCGGCCGCGAAGTTCCCGGACGAGCTCGACCAGCAGCGTGGTCTTTCCGTGGTTCTTCCTTCCGACCAGGTGGAGCAGTTTCTTCATGATCGGCCACAGGAGCATCCGTGGCTGCGCGGCCGTACAGGCTTGCCCAGCCACCGGAACCCGAGCCTGTCCCCGACCGCGATCGGCTGGCTGCCGGGCGGCACCTCGACGTAGCAGTTGGCCCTGCAGGGTCCGAAGATGTCCGCCGCGCCGACCGTCGGGAGGATCGAGAGCATCCACGGGCGGTCCGGCGACCCGCCCTGCGTGGACACCGCCAGAACGAAGTGCGTTCGACCAGAGCTCGGCCGGATCGCCTCGGTGATCGTGCCCCACTCCGGGTCCTCCACCGCCACGTCACCGGCCAGCCGGCGCACCGCAGCGGCGACGTAGCGACTGAAGCCGAGGTGGCAGGCCAGGGGATTCCCCGACAGGCCGAAGAGCAGCTGTTCTTCACGCAGGGCGAAGAGCAGCGGCTTGCCAGGCTTCTGCCGGACCTTGCTGAAGACCACCTCGGCCCCCAGGCTCTTCATGACGTCCGGAACCAGGTCGTACTTTCCGACCGACACGCCTCCGGTCAAGACGATGAGGTCTGCCCGATCGACCCCGACGATGGCGCGCGCCAGCTCGTCGAGGTTGTCCCCGCTCCGGACCACCAGCGGCGGATCCAGCCCCATCTCCATCAACAGGGCCGCGACCATGGGCCCGTTGGTGTTCCGGATCCGGCCGGGGATCAGAGCCTCGTCGGGGTCCGCGAGCTCGCCGCCGGTGGTGATCACGGCCACGCGTGGAGCGGGCAGGACGAGGACGTTCCGCATCCCGAACGAGGCGGCCGCCGCGACTCCGAGCGGGGTCAACAGGTCCCCGGCCCGCAGCACGACCCGACCGGTCCGACACTCGCTCCCCAAGGCGGCGATGTTGTCGAACGGCGCGAAGTCGGAGGGGAGCGCCGCCACGGCGCCCTCGCACCGGACGCGCTCTTTCTCGATCACGGCCTGGGTGCCGGCCGGGCAGGGAGCCCCGGTCATGATCTCCAGCGGTCGGCCGACGCCCTCCAGGAGCGGCACCCGTCGCGGGCGAAGAGGCCTGCTCATCCGGAGCACCAGGTCCAGCGCGACATCCGGGGTGACAGGCGCCCGGAGGATCGCCCCGGGATCGGGAGTGTGGTCCATTGGAGCAGGTGGCGTTCACACCACCCTCGGGGAACTGGCAAGATTCGCGCGGCAGGCGCCGCTGCCGTGATTCTGCCGCTTCCCGGATCTCCCGTCAAGGTTGTGGACGAGGTGCGGGGTCGCCCGGCGCGGCCCCCTTCGCGGGGACGTCACGGGTGTTGCTCGTGGACCTCGATCTCGCTCGAGAGCTGCACGGATAGCGGGTTGCTCGCTGGCCGGGCCACGATGTAGAGTGGGGAACGGGCGCAGCCTCCCTCCCCGCGGCTGGCTCCCCGTCAAAGAAAGCCGTGTCACGGCGGCCTGGCGTCCGGCGGCGTTCCCATGCACGATCCGTTTCCTCCCCGATGTTCCAGCCTCTTCACCGCTCGACGTCTGCTGGCCACGGGCGGGTTCGGCAGCGTCTGGCTCGCCACCCAGGTGAGCGTCGATCGTCCCGTGGTCGTCAAGCTGCTCCACCGGGACTGCGCCAGGGACCCTGAGCAGGTCCGGCGCTTCGGCGACGAGGCGAGGATCACCGCGGCCCTGTCTCATCCGAACATCGTCGTGCTGCTGGATCACGACCTGGAGAACGGGGTCCCCTGGACGTCGTACGAGTACCTCCCCGGGCGGAATCTGAGGCAGATCCTCGACGAGCAGGGGAGGCTGTGCTGGCGAGAGGCCTTGCCGATCGGGATCCAGGTCGCCCAGGCGCTGGAGGCCGCTCACGCGAAGGGGATTCTCCACAGGGACATCAAGCCCGAGAACGTCATCGAGGCAGAGCCGGGCCACTACAAGGTCGCTGACTTCGGAATCGCCAAGTGGACCGGCGGGACCGCGTGCAAGACGGCCACGGGGGTGATCGTCGGAACGCCCGGCTACGTCGCGCCGGAGCAGATCGAGGGGGCAGGGGCGTCGCCGAGGTCCGATATCTACGCCTGGGGGATGCTGATGTACGAGCTGCTCACGGGATCTCACCCCTTCTCCGGACGGAGCCCTCTCGAGCTGCTCGAACAACAGCTGAAGCAGACCGCGCCCCCGCCGCGTCAGCGGGTGCCGGATCTTCCTCCCCGGATCGACGCCATCGTGGCGAAGGCGCTGGAGAGGGACCCCGCGAGGCGCTTCCAGCGGGTGGACGCGCTCCGCAACGACCTGGAGCAGCTCGACCGCCGGCCCTCGGGTGGGCGAACGGCGCGGACGATCGTCGCCGAAGGGAGAGTTGCCGCGGTCAAGCCTGGTCGACTCCCGGAGGTGGCCACCACGGTGGTTCGGCAAGCCAGACCCCGCCGTGTCCACTGGCGCGTGGGGATCTTCGGGGCGGTCGTCCTGGTGCTCGCGATCCACTTCTCGACGGGGACCTGGCCACCAGGACGAGCTCCCGTCGGGACATCCGGTCGACCGGAGGGCCAGCCGAGCACGCACGTCCGGGCCCCGGCTTCGCCTCGGATGGCAGAGCCAGACCCGGTCGCCGGGCTGGCCGCGACCGGGCCGTCTCGGCCGGCCTCGCCACCGCGACCCCACGCATCGGGTGAATGGGAGCAGGCGATGGCGAGCCTTCTTGAGGCCCGCGGAGAGACGCGTCGTCGCAAGAGATCGGTGGAGAATCGCAACATGGCGTACCAGCTCGCCAGCCCGTTCGTCGCCGCGGAACCGCTGGACGTCGACCCGCGGCGGGACCGGGTGAAGAGGGGCCTGGTCCGGCTGTTCGCCGCCTACGGAAGGTACGCTCAGGCACGGCAAGCCGAGCTCTGGCTCTTTCGAGGATGCACGCCCGGGCTGCTGCAGCTCGTTCGATCGCTGGGTCGCTCGCGCGACCTGGACAACGACCTGCTGGACGCTCACGTCGAGCCGTTCCTGAAGGCCCAGCAGCAGTCTCAGCAGGGCAATCCGGCCTACTGGGCCTGCCATGGTCTCGCCAAGCTGCTCCGGGTATCTGGCAGCGCAGGGTCGCCCGCGGGCGAGCTGGCGCTGCTGGAATCCTACGAGCTGATATTCCTCGGTCTGGCGATGGCGCTCGAGAGCGACGGGACCCCTGACCCTGCCGGCATCGCGGAGGTCTCGGTCGCCGCGGCCGGACCCACCCACCCGCTCGGGGCGAGAGCCACGGCGAGCGACGATGAGCTCTGGCTCTTGTGGAGGCTATTGACACTCCACGGGACGATGAATCGACTCGAGGCCGCGGCCGGTCGGGTCGCTTTCGACCCCCATGCCTTCCTCCTCAGCCTGCGGCTCCGGCAGCTGCACCGCAGGGACCGCCAGGTGTCGATGACCGAGGGGCACGAGCTGATGGCTCACGAGCTCCGTTCGGCCATCCCGCCCGGAATCGACGGTTTCTGGTTCACGGAGGAGTGGCAGCGGTCGGACCCGCCCCGGAGCGGACACGAGACGGATCAGACCGCGGCGAGGTTCGCCTTGCGGCCGGTGGACCGGGGGCTTCGTCTCCAGCCGGACCGACACCCCGAGATGACGCTGCACCCTGTGCAGACGATGGCCCGGCTGGCCGCGGATCCCGGGAAGCTCGAGAGCGCCATCGACAGTCTCGAGCTGGGCACCGCGCTCATCCAGCTGCAGGCGGCGCTCGGCAAGAGAGCCCACGCGATTGCGATCTCGACCGACATCCACGACTGGATCGCGGGGCTCGAGGCGCAGCATGGCACATCGCCTGGCTACTGGTTCGCCCGCGCTCGCGCCTCGCGCCTGGTGAAGCATCCGGCCAGCGAGACCCTGGGCGCCTACCTGAAGGGGCTCAACGTCTGGTTTCACGTTCCACCGGGCGCCGCCCGCCTGCCGCCGGTCGCTCCCTCTGGCCGCGCGGGCGAGAACCGGTCGATCTCGAACGCCGGGCGGG
>JACQZM010000502.1:0-7525 GCA_016213885.1 Candidatus Rifleibacteriota bacterium
ATCCCCTCCACTTCCAAGACCCGGCGCCTCGCCAGGTCCGAGTCGCGCCCCCGAGCGCGACCTCAATCCGGATCCCCTCCCCTTCCTTCTCTCTCCCCGAGCGCGACCTCGATCCGGATCCCCTCCACTTCCTCGGTGACTCTGCAGCCAGGCCGAGGCCTGATCACCGGCCCGACTCCGCGAAACAGGTGGGGGATCCTGGTAGACCTGGCCGACTTGCGCGCACGGCCCGCCAGGTGCGACACTCGCTCCGATGAGTCGGTACGAGCTCTTGGAGGAGCTGGGCCGGGGCGGCATGGGCGTGGTCTATCGCGCCATGCAGACCGACCTGGAGCGGGAGGTCGCGGTCAAGTTCATCCTGACCGAGTCGAACCAGGCGCAGGCCACCGCCCTGCCACGGTTCAAGCGGGAGATGGACGTCCTCATCGGCCTGTCGCACCCCAACGTGATCAAGCTCCTGGACGCCGGGGAGCTGGACGGGCGGCTGTTCTACGCCATGGAGCTGCTCCGCGCCAACGACCTGGGCGCCTTGCTCAGGGAGCGCGGTCCGCTCCCCATCGACCTGGTGGTCTCGGTGATGGACCAGATGCTCGACGCCCTGGACTACATCCACGGCAAGAAGCTGATCCACCGGGACCTGAAGCCGGCCAACATCATGCTCGACGACGCCGGGCGGGCGATCCTGATGGACTTCGGGCTGGTGCGGAAGACCGAGGCGACCGTGCTCACGGCCGAGGGCAAGGTGGTGGGCACCCCGCGGTTCTTCGCCCCGGAGATCTTCCGGGGGCGGGCTGCCACGCCGCCGTGCGACGTCTGGAGCCTCGGGGCCACGGTCTACGAGATCCTGACCGGCGCCCTGGCGTTCGAGGGCAAGGGCCTCCAGGAGCTTGCCGTACAGATCATCAAGGAGTCGCCCACCCCGCTGGAGAAGCTCCGCGGCGACGTGCCCGCCGGGCTCGCCGAGGTGGTGATGCGGTGCCGCGAGAAGGACCCTGACGCCCGGTGGAGCAGCGCCGGGGAGGCGAGGAGGGCGCTCCGGGAGCCGGGGGCGGGCCGGGCGCCCGGCGTCGTCACGGGACAGCGGCGCACGGTCAGGGCGATGCGCCGTCCGACCGGGCGGATCGCCCTGTCAGCCGTGCAGCCGGGCCCGACGCCGTCCCGGTGGCGCTGGCCTGTGGCCGTGGTCGGTGCGCTCGTGGCCGCGCTGGTGGTCGTGGTGGCGACGCGGCACGGCCCGACGCCCGGCCCGACTCCGGCGCCCGCGGCGGCGCCGGTGCTGCCGGAGGGCGCGGCGGCGCACTACGTCCGGTTGAACCGGGTGGCCGTGGCGTTCCGCACCGCCCGGCCGGCGACGTTCACCCTCTCGAGCGGCAGCGGTCCGTCCACCACCGAGTCGGCGCCGACCACGATCCACCGGCTCGAGATCGACGCCTCTCCCACCCGCTCCCCGGCCCGTCTCACCCTGACGTGCGGCCCGTCCACCCACCAGGTCGGGCGCCCCCAGACCCCGATCGAGGCGGTGAACCGACTGGGTCGGACGGTCCGTTCCTCGGCACTGTCCGGGCGGGGCAGCGCCCTGGTGTGGCGAGAGCTCCAGAGCCGGATGCGATCGTCCAGACGGCTGTTCCCCCCCGGGATGGTCCGGAAGGAGCTGGCGGCCAGCCCGGAGCTGGCCAGGCAGCTCACCGCCCTGCTGGAGGAGCGTGGACAGGCCAGGACGCTGCTACCGCTCGTCGATGAGATCCGCCCCTACCTGGCGGAGCTGCTGGTCTCGGAGGAAGTGCCGGCCGGTCCGGCGAACGAGCTCCTGGAGGCGCTCTGGCCGCTGGATCAGTTCGATGCGCTGGCGGAGCGCATGCTCGACAGGACGGTCTTCGGGATCAGGGAGGAGCTGAGGCCGGCGCTCTCGGTGGCCGCGGGCCCGGCCCTGGCGATGCCTGTTCCGGGCGTCCGCCCGGAGCGGCTCTTCCCTCCCAGACGCGGGTACAGGGCAGCCGTGTTCCCGGACGCGGAGCTGCCGTCCAGAGGCGGCTCGGCCATCGGCGACCTGGGCTTCGCGGTGACCGCCTTCTCCCGGAACGCCCTGAGCGGGGCCGAGTCGGTGGCCAGGCTGGAGCTGAAGCTGGCGACGACCCGGGGAGCGCGACGGCTGGCGTTCCGGCTGTCCAGCTTTCCCCATCAGTCGTACCTGAAGCTGACGCCGCCGGGTATGACAGCGGCGCTTCCGATCAGGCTTCCGAAGGAGTTCGACCCCCCGCTGGACTACACCTACTGTCCTCGACGTGCTGGAGACCGCGCTCCCTCGCTGACCGTGGGTCGTCAGGCGGTCCAGCCGTCGTGGTGGACCCGCTTGGCGTCGAAGCGGTCGATCCGGCTGCACGCCTCGCTGGGCCAGCCGATCGGGATGAGCGCCAGCGGCACGACCGTCTCGGGCAGCCCCAGGAGCTTCCGCATGCCGTCGACCCGGGATTCGTCCGGGTAGAGCCCGCACCAGACCGCGCCCAGGCCCATGGCGTGGGCGGCCAGCAGCAGGTTCTGGGTCGCGGCGCTGCAGTCTTGCACCCAGAACCCCTTGTACTTCTCGCGGCTCAGGTCGCCGCACACCACGATCGCCAGGGGCGCCTTCTTCACCATGGCGGCGTACGGATGGAATCCCGGAATCGCATCCAGCTTGGTCCGATCGGCGATGACCACGAACTGCCAGGGCTGCTGGTTCCCGGCGGACGGTGCCGCCATGGCCGCGGCCAGGCAGTCGTTCACCTTGGCCTCGTCGACCGGGGCGTTCTTGTAGACCCGGACGCTCCGCCTGGTGTGAATACCTTCCAACAAGTCCATCGGTCTCTCCTCGAGGCCCCGGCACCGCTCGACCGGCGTCCGGGCGGACGCGGGCGGGCCGCGGGCCGTCCGTCAGTCGTTGTGAGGAATCTCGAGGGTGCTGCCGCCGATGAACTCCCGGATCACGGCGTCCCCCGGGATCCGGTCGATCCACCGTTGCGGAAGCGCCGTGGTCGACTCGAGCAGCCTCAGGACCCGCTCGCACCTCAGCCGGGCGTCCAGCAGCCCCGGGAACCGGTCCAGCTCGCTCGCCGCGGGGAAGATGCTCTCGACGAGAGGCTTCAGCGCCGGCAGGTCCAGGGGGAACCCGCCGTTCACCACGGCGTCGGCGTGCCCCCAGAACGGGATGATGTTCGCCAGCTCGCTCTTCCGGACCTTCTCCCAGTGGAGCAGCGTCAAGAGCGGCGGGTGGTTGCGGTGCCGGAAGTCCCGGACTGTCCGGCGGAGCAGCCTGACGTCCGAGAACCGGACCAGCCGGGTCGTGCTGCCGATCCCCTCCCGGAGGGTGTTCATGTTCTCCAGGTATACCCGGAACTTCGCGGACTCCGGGATGCCGGAGGTGAGCGCCGGGTACAGGCCGTGGAGACAGTCGAGCAGCAGGCATGAGTCGCCCTGGAGCTTCAGCTTCTGCCCGGGTACCCGGTCGCCGATCTTGAAGTCGTACCGGGGCATCTCCACCTCGTTGCCGTCCAGCAAGTCGTGGAGGTGCTGGTTGATGAGGCCGTAGTCGAGGGCGTGAGGCGTCTCGTAGTCGCGGTCGGCGAGCCAGTCCGTGGGGTGCTGATGCGACGGCCAGAAGTAGTTGTCGAGGTTCATCACGGCGAACGGGACTCCGGCCTGGCTCAGCCGCTGCCAGAGCTTCACCGTGGTGGTGGTCTTTCCGGAGGACGACGGGCCGGCCACGATGAGCAGACGGATCTTGTCGCCCCGGGACACCCTGGCCATGAAGGCGTCGCGGACGCTGTCCAGCTCCGCCTCGTACCTGGCGATGCTCTCGTCGATGATCTCCTGCAATCTGTCGCCGGCGATCAGTTCGTTCATCCCCGGGACGGTGTCGCACCCCCACTGGGTGTTCCTGCGGAGGATCTCCCGCATCCTCGCCTCCGGGAATCCGTTGCCGACGAACTCCGCCTGGGTGATCACCGACTCCCGGAGCCAGTGCTTGCCCCACCGGTACGCCTCGTACACGTCGGCCACGTCCACGAACCCGTAGGTCTTGAGGACGTGGACGATCATGTCCTGGATCTGTTCGATGTGGGGAGGGAAGTTCGGGATGTGGTGGCGCGGGTCCGAGTTGAGCGCCATCACCACCATCTCGGAGAGGATGCGGGCCACGTCATCCTCGGCGCGCCCGTTCAGCAGGAAGTCGTTGACCCCCGGTTCATGACACTGGCCGAACCCACCGATGGAGAGAGCGGCCTTGAGGATCGCCCGCCGCAGCTTCTCCGGGTCGAAGTTGGCCAGAGCACCGTCCCTGAGCTGGACCCGCAGGATCTTGTTGAGAATCGCCATGCCGAGCCTCCCGGTCCGCCTGGCTGCGAGACCGTCTCGCCGGTCGCCGGTGGAATCGAGGCCATTGTAACACGAGGCCGGCGTTCCGGTACGTTCCAGTGCGTTCCCGATCAGCAGGGGATCCGGACACCGGATCTCGAAGCCGACGAGCTTCCCTTGGCGACTGCGGGTACGATAGACTGGCTCCGGCACCGCCCCGCGGGTCCGTCCAGGCACGGGAGCCGGGCGATGCCCAGGTCAATTCCGGACGAAAGGAGCGACGCCGTGCCGCAGCATACCAAGAAGGTCGCGGTCCTCGTGGGCGGAGGGCCCGCGCCAGGCATCAACTCCGTGATCGGCGCTGCCACGATCCGGGCGGCCCTGTCGGGCGCCGAGGTGGTGGGCATCCGGGACGGCTTCAAGTGGATCATGGATGCCGACATCTCCCACGTGACCCCGCTCACCATCGATGACGTGGCCCGGATCCACTTCCGGGGCGGCTCGTTCATCGGGATCTCCAGGGCGAACCCCACCAAGGACGAGCGGTTCCTGGAGAACGCCGTGGTCTCCCTGCTCCGGCTGGGCGTCGACCGGCTGATCACGATCGGCGGCGACGACACCGCGTTCTCGGCCTGCAAGCTGGAGCAGCGCGCCCAGGGCCGGATCCGGGTCGTCCACGTCCCCAAGACGATCGACAACGACCTGGACCTCCCCCACGACATCTGCACGTTCGGCTTCCAGACCGCGAGGCACATCGGCGTGGAGATCGTCTCCAACCTGATGACCGACGCGAAGACCACCTCTCGCTGGTACTTCGTCGTGGCCATGGGGAGAAAGGCGGGCCATCTGGCCATGGGCATCGGCAAGGCCGCAGGCGCCACCCTGACGCTGGTCCCAGAGGAGTTCTCCGGGCCCAGCGTCCCGCTCTCCAAGATCGTCGACACCCTGGCCGGCGCGTTCATCAAGAGGCTCGCCTACGGCCGACCCGACGGCGTGGTCGTCCTGGCGGAGGGCCTGGTGGAGGCGATCTCCGAGAAGGACCTGGAGCAGCTGGCCGACGCCCCCCGGGACGAGCACGGCCACATCCGGATCGCCGAGGTCGATTTCGGCGAGATCATGAAGAAGCGGGTGCTGGCCAGGCTGGCGGAGTTCAAGATCAAGCCCACGATCGTGGCGAAGAACATCGGCTACGAGCTCCGGTGCGCCGACCCGATCCCCTACGACATGGAGTACACCCGGGACCTCGGGTACTGCGCGGCCAAGTACCTCCTGGAGGGCGGCAACGCCGCCGTGGTGACGATCCAGGAGGGGCGCTTCAAGGCGCTGCCGTTCACCGCCATGATGGACCCGCAGACCGGGCGGACCCGGGTGCGCATGGTGAACATCGACTCGGAGCGCTACCGGATCGCCCGCAGGTACATGATCCGGCTGCGGCGCGACGACTTCGACGATCCCCACGAGCTGGCCCGGTTCGCGGCCACGGCCAAGGTGTCTCTGGAGGAGTTCAGAAAGCAGTTCTCCTACCTGATCGATGACGAACCGCCGCCGATCAAGTTCGTCGCAGCCGCGGCCCAGCCCGCCCCGGCGCCCGAGGACCACCCCCCGACGCACTGAGGTCGGACCATGGCCGTCAGCTGCCCGGGAACCTCCCGAGAGCCGGGCTAGTCCACCACCTCGCGAAGCAGGTGCTCGCGGCGCAGGGAGAACACCCAGGCCGCGAGCGCCGTGCACGCCGCCCAGATCGCCACCACCGAGCTCATCGAGATCGGCAGGTTCAGCGGGATCAGCTGCTGTCGGAACCCGACGAACGGGAAGAACACCACGGCCAGGGAGAGCGCCGCCAGCGCCATCGACAGCGACGAGAAGACGGCGCCCAGGAAGAACACCAGGAAGTGGTGGCCGGTCGACACGTCCTGCCTGGGGTGGAGGCCCTTGGCCGGAAGCCGGTAGGGCACCAGCACCGACGACAGGTTCCCCAGCCCCAGCAGCATGATCAGCATGGCCTGGGTCAGGTAGAGATGGCCCACCAGCAGCTGGGCCGACACCCGGAACGCCCAGGCCAGCGCCGTGAGACAGACCGTGGAGAGCACGGTCACGAGCATCCAGTGGGCCAGGTTGTTTCCGATCAACAGCACCGGCGCCGTGACCGGCGCGGCCAGGAGGAACCTCAGGCCCTCTCGCTCGAGAGCCAGGCTGTTCAGCAGCACGGCTCCGAGGATGAATACCGACGAGAGCGCCATCATCGGGAGCACCGCGTAGGTCTCGTCGCCGCTCTTCCCCGAAAGGCCCGCCCAGACGAGGACCCACACGCCGGCCAGGTAGAACCCCAGGCCCATCCGGACCTGAGGCTCCCGGAGCGTGATGTTCAGCTCCTTGACGGCCAGCGCCCAGATCTGCGGGTTGATGCCCAGGCGCTCCACCAGGCGGACCATCCCGCCGTTGCCGTTCTCGACCCGGGGTCTGGTGCCGCCGAGGAGCAGGGTCAACACCCGCGAGCCCAGCCCGGCGACCCGGCCCACGGCCCTGGCGACCAGGTCCGAGCATGCCTCCAGAGGCGACGCGTGCCTGAGGATCTTGTCGGTGATGTGGGACGCCACGATCAGGGTGAGCACCGTGAGCGCCGCCAGCACCGCCATGTGGTAGAGCGCCCACCAGAGGTCCCCCTGGTTGATCGCCAGCAGGGCGTTGGCGGTCACCCCGGAGGGCAGGAACGACAGGACCGTGGAGGGCGGTATGTCCCCCAGCGGCCGGTTGCCCGGCACGGAGAACACGTACGACAGCTCCATGCCGCAGACGGTGACGAACAGGATCAGCGGGAAGACGATCAGGAGCAGCTCGCTGATCCGGCGGAGGTTCAGGAGGTGCACGAGCCCGAACAGCACCAGTTGCCCCACGGCGAACGTATGGAGCGTGAACAGGAGCAGCACCAGGAACGACACCGGCGCCAGCAGGACCGACGGCGCCGTCCCGAACAGCGCCGTCATCAAGAACGGATAGAGGATGAACGACGAGAGGTCCAGGAAGCTCGCCACCAGCATCCCGGTGAAGATGTGGATCGTGGGGACCGGGTAGTGGAGGAACCGGGTGACGTCGAAGAACTCGTTGATCTTGTAGCCCATGATCGGGAACGAGATCCACAGGATGTACATCATGGCCAGGCCCACGTGGAGCAGCTCCCCGCCCAGGTCGTGAGGGAGGA
>JACQZM010000502.1:7558-10215 GCA_016213885.1 Candidatus Rifleibacteriota bacterium
GGATCTGGAGGATGGCGCAGAGGACCACGGCCGCCGGCACGAGCGACACGAACGTGACGACCAGCAGGAGCACCGTGCCCACCGCCGACGACGCCGACGCCTGCTGGCCTCTGAACGTCAGCCGGCACTTGAGCCACAGGATCTGGTTCAGCCAATCCACGGCAGCGGTTGCGACTCCTCGGTCTCGCCGATATGGGCCAGGAAGATGTCCTCGAGGCTCGTCTCGGGGGCAGCCCCGGCGGACCGCTTCAGCTCTTCCACGGTTCCCATCGCGACGATCCTCCCCTTCTTGAGGATCGCCACCCGGTTGCACAGCTTCTCGACCATCTCCATCACGTGGGACGAGAAGAACACCGTCACCCCGCGCTCCACCAGCCTCTGGAGGATCTGCCGCACGGTCCGGGACGATACCACGTCGACGCCGTTGAACGGCTCGTCGAGGAACAGGACCGTGGGGTTGTGGATCAGCGCCGCGGCGAGCCCGATCTTCTTCTTCATGCCCTGGGAGTAGTCGATGATCAGCTGGTTCGCCTTGTTGGCCAGCTCCAGCACCTCCAGGAGCTGCCTGGACCGGGAGATCACGTCGTTCTCGGGCAGGCGGTACATGCGTCCGGCGAACTGGAGGTACTCCTCGCCGGTGAGCCGCTCGTAGAGGTTGAGGTCTTCCGGGAGCAGGCCCACCCTGGCTTTCACGGCCAGCGAGTCCTGTTCCAGGTCGACGCCGAGGACCTTCACCTCGCCGCTGGTGGGCCTCCACAGCCCGGTGGCGATCTTGATGATCGTCGACTTCCCGGCGCCGTTGGGGCCCAGCAGGCCGAAGAACTCGCCGGGGTAGACCGCCAGGTCCACGTGGTCGACGGCCACGAGATCGCCGAACCGCTTGACCACCGACTTGAGCACCACGTTGGGCTCTCGGCCCGGCACTGGATCCACGGCTCCCACGTCCTCCATCAACCGGGCGGTCCCTGGTTCAACTCTCCGAGGCCCCGCCCCACCCGGCCCAGTCGCTTCATCCTGATCAGCTGGATGCTGGCCATCCCTGCCAGCGCCGTGCCCCTGGGCGATTCGTCCAGCAGCCTGCGGTAGTATCTGGCGGCCTCCTCGTCGTCCGACAGCTTCTCCAGCGACTGCCCGGCCTGGTAGAGGCTCCTGAAGTAGTTCTCGCCGGAGGAGTGCCTCTCGATGATGGCTCGGTAGTGGTCCAGCGCCCGGCGAAAGTCCTTCTCGTAGTAGAAGTGGTGAGTCGCCAGCGCGTAGTGGCAGCCGTCGGCGGCGATCAGGCCCGGCGCCCTCTCCAGGATCCTTCTGAACAGCGCTGCGGCCTCGGCCCTGGCCTCCAGCCGCTGGTGCAGGTGCACGGCCCTGACGAACGCCCGGTACGGGAACGGGTTCAGCCTCAAGGCGGCCAGCGCCGACTCCAGCGCCGCCACGGTCTTCCGGTCCGCCGGGTCCATCCTCAGCGACTCGCAGAGGAACGCCACCTCCCTGCGCCGGTCGCCCCTGACTCGCTCGATCGCCGCCAGCTCCCGGTACACCCGGTCGTAGAAGTCTCGACGGAACTGCCGGACCACCTCGCGCAGGTGGTACGTGGCCGAGTTCAGGTCGCCCTTGCGCAGCTCCACCTGCGCTTGCAGGCACAGCGTCTGCGGGTGGGTCGCCGGGATCTGGCGGGTCTCCAGGGAGCTCTCCAGGAGCTCGACGCCCCGGGTCCAGGTCGCCGGCTCGCCGAGGTAGAAGGAGATCAGGGCCATCCTGGCTTCCTCGTCGTCCCGGCCGCTCGTCATCAGCCCCTGGAGGAGCGACCCGGCCAGATTGCGGTCGCCCAGCCTCGCCGCATAGGCCGACGCGTCGAGCGCCGAGTCCGTGTCCTTCGGGTACAGGCTGAACGCCTCCACGGCGAGCCTTGCTGCCACGGCGGTCTCGCCGCGCCTGTCGAAGAACCCGGCCCGCTGCCGGAGCACGAACGCCCTGTACCGGGCCAGCCCGGCGCTGCCCACGCCGGTGGCGATCTCCACGAGCGCCGCGCAGCCCAGCAGCACGGCGACGACGGACAGGAAGAGCGCCCGCGCCGCCGGCCGCACCCCCGGCTTGATCGTCAGGAGGAAGATCCCCACCGGGAGGCAGAGGAGTCCCAGCACGAGGATCGCCCACGTCTCGAAGTACCACGGGGGCCCGGCGACGGACGATCTCTCGTTGGGGAGCGACATGGCGATCACTCCGCACGATACCGCGCCGGTGACACCGGCGCCAGTGCGATCTTCTCGGGCCTCGCCCCGGGTTGCGACGTGTCGACCTCCTCGTGGGGCCTCGCGCCGCAGGGATCACGGGGCACCCGAGGCGGTCGCCCCGCACGACCGTGGGGACCTCCACGACCGCCGCGTTCTCATGTGATATGATGGGCCTCGTCACAGTGACGGCGGTCGACCTCCACCTTCCCAGGGGTGGGCGACCGGGATCCGCCGCCTGTTTCGCGGAGTCGGGCTTGTGATCAGGCCGCGGCCTGGCTGCAGAGTCACCCAAGGAAAAGGAAGGGGAGGGGATTCATTTGAAGTCGCGCTCGGGGCGCGACTCGGATCCGGCGAGGCGCCGGATCTTGGGCGAAGGAGCGTACATGGATCCGGCAAGACTACGAGCGTGGTGGTCGTACAGACAGGGTC
>JACQZM010000258.1 GCA_016213885.1 Candidatus Rifleibacteriota bacterium
CGGGTCCGAGTCGCGCCCCCGAGCGCGACCTCGATCCGGATCCCCTCCTCTTTCCTCTCTCTCCCGACCGCGACTCCAGATGAACCCCCTCGTCCTTGGTGACTCTGCAGCCAGGCCGAGGCCTGATCACAGGCCCGACTCCGCGAAACACGCGCGGGATCCTGGCGTCCCGGCCGCTTCGCCTCCCGGGATCACGCCTTCGAGCGGACAGGGACCTCGGACATCATGCCCGTTCCGTACAGATCCGGAGGCGATCCGTCGTTTCTTGTTCATCGGAGGGACGATGCAGGCCGATAGTTCCTTGTGAGAGGGTGGTCCTTCCCATGACTCGTGGCGGTGCTGTCCGGCGGACCCGGTTGGTCGCTCTGCTGGTCGGTGTTCTGGGCATCGTCGCCAGCTGCGCTTCCGTGGACCCGTCCATCGTCAGGCTACCCCTCTCCACGCCGACGGGCGGCGTCGCCGGCCGGGTCACGGCGGGCGGAGTACCGGTTCCAGGGGCGGCCGTCACCACCGTTCCGCCGACCTACAGCGTGGCCACGGATGCCCTGGGGCGGTTCACCCTCGGCCCGGTGCTCCCGGAGACGCTGACCGTCATCGCTCAGGCTTCCAGCCATGTGAGCGGCTCTTCCCGGGTGACGGTGCTCCCCGGGCAGACAGCCCAGGTGCAGATCGAGGTGGTCCCCGACATCGGCACCGGGATCATCGGCCAGGTGACCGACGGCGTGTACCCGGTCATGGGCGCGCTGGTGACGACGGTGCCGCCGACCCGGGCGGTGACGAGCGGCCCGGCGGGCATCGTCGAGTTCCAGGGCCTCACGACCGGCACCTATCGCCTGGACGCCACCAAGGACGGCTACTACGGCGCCACGGAGTACGTGACCCTGGAGCCCGGCTCCATAGGGCGGGCGACCCTGGCACTCACCCGTCGCAGCGACGGGGTCATCGGGGGGATCGTCACCGACGGGGTGCGGACCCTGGGGTCGACCACGGCGGTGGCTCAGATCACCCTCTTCGATGGCATCCGCAAGACCATGGTGACCCGCCCCACCTTGCTCAGGACCCCGACCGTGCCGGGGCTGGAGTTCGAGTACTTCTTCGACGGGCTCCCCACCGGGAGTCACGTCGTCCAGGCCGAGTTCCCCGGCTACGTCCCGGGGGTCAAGGACGTGCGGGTCGTGCCGCCCCTGATGGGCAACGGCGAGATCGTGCTCTCCCAGGATCGGACCCGTGGCGCCATCGCCGGCACCGTCGCCGATCCCTTCTGGAACAATCTTCCCGGAGCGGTGGTCAGCGTCTCCCCGGGGCCTCGGACGACCTCGACCGATCTGGACGGCCGCTACAGGTTCTGGGGGCTGGCCCCCGGCACCTTCCTGGTCAGCGTCAGCGCCGGGCTCTACGAGACCGGCACACTCCAGCTGGCCGTCACCGGGGGAAACACTGCCGACGGGAGCATCCGGCTGGTCCGGTAGCGGAACCGATCCGGGATCCGGCCGCTGCTGGCGCTTGCCGGTTCCTCGATGGAGTGATATCTAGTTAAGAACAGTACCCGATGAGTCAGGGCCGCTCGCCCGGAAGGCGGGGGTCCCGGGAGCGAAGCGACCGGTCGGGCCCAGCTGCGCTCCGCACCAGGCGGGGGGTCCCCCACCTCGGTGGTCACTGGGATACCAGGTGGGGGCCGGTGTGGGGCGCAGGCCCACGATACACGATCACCCGGACAGGTCGTCGTGTCCCCGCACGACCTTGATTCGACGATACTGTACCTGGGAACGGTCCGTGTCGATTCGTCCCCTTTCACCACATGAGTCTGATGCGCGTGGTCTGGTGCTTCGTGCCCCTGGCCTTGTCGTTCATCCTGATCATGACCCTCGAAGACAAGATGAACGGCTGGTTCGCCCCGTTCGCCGTCCCCACCCCGAAGCCTGCCGGCACGGCCAGGGGGCCGAGCGCTGCGACGGCCGCCCAGAGCCCGGTCCAGGACGTCCGGACCCCGTGGACCCGCACCACGTACAGGGTGCTCATCGATCCAGGCCACGGAGGCAGGGCCGAGAGGAGGAGCGCCACCACCGGCGACAACTGGGACCAGGGCCTGCTGGAGTTCATGCTGCTCGACAAGACGGCGAACGAGAGCTCCTGGCCGGAGTTCGAGGCGACGGTCAGACGCTACCAGGAGCTCTCGAAGAGCCCGGTCCGGCGCATCCGCCTGAGCGCGTCCCTGAGCCGGGAGAACTCCTTTCTGGACCACCCCGACGCCATGGACCGGAACATCAACAAGCACTTCAGACTGTTCGACAGCCCGGACTCGTTCCCGGCAACGGCGACCACGCCTCTGTTCCCCGGCCGGATGTCCAAGGTCAACGCCGTGTCGGCCGACCTTGTGCTGGGAGTCCACATCAACTCGAGCGCCGCCGCCTCGGCCCGCGGGCCGACCGCTCTGTTCGTCCCGCCGTTCGCATTCTACGAGGAGATCCGCCAGATGGCGATCGGGGTCAAGCCCTGGAAAGACCTCCGCCAGAGCCCCTACTACCAGTGCTGGAGCCCGGCTCGTGGGGGTGGGGATCGCCGCGGAGAGATCGTGGGCGAGCTCACCCGCTACTACCTCGACTCCGTGGCGGGCGCCTCGGCCGAGGCGAGGCGGTCCCGCGTGCTGGGGCGCAGGAACCACGTCATGTGGTCCTATCGCGACACCGCCCCTGCCTCGATATCGAACCTCGGCGATCGCCTGGCCGGCCCCTACTGGGAGCGGGAGCGGTCGGCCTTCGAGGCGTTCCGGCGCGCCGGCGGTCCGGAAGAGATGGGCGGCGACAACCTCTACGCAGGCCAGGAGCTGACCCGGTTCATGCGCTACGCGCTCTGGAAGGACCGTTCGGAGGGGGGGAACCGGCTCCCGCCGGACACCGCCCAGTACGGCGGCGCCGACGGCTTCAGACCGCGACCCCCGGCCCGCAAGGCCCACCCGTCGGACAGCGCGGCGGAGCGGACGCGACCCACGACCTCCGGAGCCGGATCGCCCGACGACTACCTCGGACGCCACCAGATGCCGCTGGCCTCCGACTGGGCGCTTCCCCTCTACACCAATGCCGTGGTGGCCTACCTCGAGGCCGCCTACCTGTCGAACCCCGCGGACCTCTGGCTCCTGGACAACAAGCTCGACGTCATGGCCGAGGGCGTGGCCGTGGGCATCTACTCGCTCTGCGCCGGGCTCAAGGTGAAGCCGGTCCCGGCCGTCGTGCTCCCGAGAGGCTACCGGATCGACTGGGAGCGCTACGACAACGCCGCGCCCGGCAAGAGCTACACGGAGCTCTCCCGCCCCGGCGTGGCCGGGGGAGTCGCCCAGGCAGCCACCACCGGACCGTCCGCCAGCAGGGCGGTTCCCAGTCCTCGCTCGGACCAGGGGGTCGAGCTCGTCAGACCCGGCGTGAGCAGATGAACATCGCGATCCTATCGAGGCGTAAAGAGATCTACTCCACCAGGAGGCTCGTCCAGGCCGCGGCCAAGCTCGGCCACAGCGTGGTCGTCCTCGACCCGCTCAAGTGTCACATCCATCTCGACCGGGGCGTGTACCATGTCTACCACCGGGGCAAGCCGCTCGAGGGGCTGGATGTGATCCTCCCACGCATCGGCGCCTCCGTGACGGAGTACGGCCTGGCCGTGGTCCGGCAGTTCGAGCTCATGGGAGTCCCCACGGTCAATTCGGCCAGGGCCATCGCCCGGAGCCGAGACAAGCTGCGGTGCCTCCAGATGATGGCGGATCAAGAGGTCCACATCCCGAAGACCTACCTGTGTCGCAGCCCCAGCTTCGCCAAGCACGCCATCGCGCTCGTCGGAGGGCTGCCGGTGATCCTGAAGCTCCAGCATGGGACCCAGGGAATCGGCGTGATCCTGGCCGACTCCTACCTCCTCGTCATCGGAGACCGGGTCGTCGCCGCCATGCGGCGGGTCGCTCAGGCAGGCGAGTTCAGGTCGAACCTCCACCGGGGCGGAACCGGGGAGCCGGTCCAGCTGACCCCCGAGCAGGAGGTCGTGGCCCTGAAGGCGGTCCGGGTGCTGGGTCTCGAGGTCGCGGGGGTGGACCTCCTGGAGGGCAAGAACAGCGCGATCCTCATGGAGGTCAACTCCTCGCCGGGGATCAAGGGGCTCGAGAAGGCCACGGGAAAGGACATCGCCCAGGAGATCATCGAGTGCGCCGTCCGGCTGGCGCTGGCCGGCAAGGGGCCGGGGGAGCCGCAGGGGACCCTGAACGTGGATCCAGGAACCTGACGGTGAACAGCTTCGGTCTGCTCGCGCCCCGTCTCGGAGCGATCAAGAACACCCTCAGGAACTCCGGCAGCGTGGGCGCGCTCCTGGCCTGGAGCGCCGTCGTCCTGGGAATCCTCGTGGGCCTGTTCTTCCTGAGCCACCGACTCCTCCTGAAGATCGACAGGGTCGACCAGATCTCGCCGGTCCTGGCCATGGGGCAGGCGGTTCGATCGTTCTGGATGGAGAGCTCGCCCACCGTGGGCCAGTTGCTCAACCGGATGGTCCTGATGATGTTCCTCTTCTCGCTGATGGCGATGCTCCTCATCTCCAACGTCATCACGGCGTTGAGCGCCTTCTTCGCGTCGGAGGACCTGGACATGGTGTTCGCCTCGCCGGTGGCGTACCGGACCGTCTTCTTCTCCAAGTACACCGAGACCATGGTGCAGAGCTCCTGGATGGTGATGCTGCTGCTCATTCCCTTTCTGGCCGGCTTCGGCAGGGTGTACGGGGCGAGCTGGTGGTTCTACGTCCTGTTCCCGCTGCCGCTCGTTCCGTTCATCGTCACCTGCACCAGCGCCGGCGTGGTCACGACGCTCTGCCTGGCCCGGTTCTTCCCGGTGAACCGTGCCCGGAGCCTCCTCCGGTTCCTCGCGGTGCTCGGTGCCGGGGTGCTCCTGATGCTGTTCCGCATCATGCGGCCGGAGCTTCTCATCAACCCGGAGAAGCTCAAGGAGCTCATCTTCATGCTGGACGCGCCGTGGAACCCCCACCTGGAGAGGCTCCCGTCCGGGTGGGCCGTGAAGGAGATCCTGGGGCTCCTGGGGCTTCCGTTCTCCGCGTCCCCGCTGGACCACGGGCTTCTCTGGGGAGGTGCCATCGTCTCCGTGGGCCTCTGCTACCTGCTGGCCTCCCGCATCCACCTGGCGAGCTGGCAGGACCACCAGGAGGCCGCCGGCCAGGAGACGGCCGAGACCCCGACGGCCGGCAAGGCCGGCGCGACCTTCGAGGAGGGTCCCCTGGACAGGTTGTTGCGCGGCCTCTCGGTCCCGGCCCGGGCGGTGCTGATGAAGGACATCCGGACGTTCTACCGATCGCCGGTGCTCTGGACCCAGGTCATGCTGATGATCGTGATCATGATCATCTACGTCTACAACATCTACCTTCTGCCCCTGCGGGGTCTTCCCGGCGTGACACCCCTGTTCGTCGAGTGGCTGGCGTTCTTGAACATCGGGTTCGTCTCCTTCGTCATCGTCGCTCTCGCCCTGAGGTTCGGGTTCCCCGCCATCAGCATGGAAGGGATGGGGTTCTTTCTGATCCACACCTCGCCGCTGGGCATTCCTCGCTACGTCCGGCTCAAGTTCTGGTCCAGCTACGTCCCGCTGGTGGCGATCTCCCTGATCCTGGTCGTGATCTCGAACTGGCTTCTGCTGGTTCGCCCCTGGATCTTCTGCCTGTCGGTGGTGGACTCGATCGTGTTCACCCTTGCGATCGCGGCTCTGGCAGTGGGATTCGGGGCCTACTACCATGATTTCCGCAGACAGAGCCTGTCGGAGATTCCATCGAGTTTCGGAGGCATGGTGTACATGGTGGCCACCCTCGGCGTCGTGACCGTGGCGCTGGGGATCCAGGCCGTGCCGTTCTGGCTGTACACGGAGCTGGCGCTGTCGATCGCCAGGGCCCAGACGTTCCACTGGTGGGTCGCGGGGATCTGCGGCGTGCTGTCGCTGACGCTGTGCCTGGTGGCCACGTGGCTGGGGCTGGCCTGGGGCATCCGATACCTCACGTACCTCGAGATCTCCTGACGTCGCGCTCCGCGAGGGATCATCGTGATCGAGATAGACAAGCTGACCAAGTGCTACGGTCAGACCTGCGCCCTGTCGGAGCTGACCCTCTCCATTCCGGCCGGAGAGGTCTGCGGGCTACTGGGTCCGAACGGCGCGGGCAAGACCACCACGATCCGGGTGCTGAACGGCCTCGTGCGGCCCACCTCCGGGCGAGTCACCATCGGCGGGTTCGACATCGAGACCGACCCCCGGAGCGCCAAGCGGATGGTGGGCTACGTTCCCGATCGGCCCTACCTGTTCGAGAAGCTGACCGGCCACGAGTTCCTCGCCTTCGTCGGCGGGCTGTACGATCTGACGCCGGCTCAGACCGAAGCCAGGGCCAGGGAGATGCTGGAGCTCTACGACCTGACCGGCCACGCCTCGCGGCTCATCGAGGGCTACTCCCACGGGATGAAGCAGAAGCTCATCATCACGGCGTCGCTTCTCCACCGGCCCCGGATCTTCATCGTCGACGAGCCCATGGTCGGTCTGGATCCCAGGTCCGCCAGAAAGACCTGCGACATGCTCCGGGCGCTTGGACGCCAGGGGGTGACGGTGCTGCTCTCCACCCACACGCTGTCCGTGGCGGAGATGGTCTGCGACAGGATCGCCATTCTCAACCGCGGCAAGCTGGTGGCGCTGGGCAAGCTCGACGAATTGAAGGCCCGGTCCCGGACCAGCCTCGAGGAGGTCTTCCTCAAGCTGACGGAGGAGCAGACCGAAGACGAGCTCGGACTCGAAGCCGACAGCGCCGGAAGCTCAGGGTCGGCGTCGTAGGCGCTCCGGCTCGAGCTACCGCCGGGGTGAGGCCCCCGGGGAGGCCGTCGCGGAGGCGGCCGGCGATCGCCCCGTGGCCCTCAGCTTGAGCCGGGCCCTCTCGGCGTGCACGGCGGCGCTGCTGAAGCTGGCCGCCTTCTCGAAAGCCGCCAGCGCCTCGGCGCGTCTGCCCGCCGCCTCGAGGTTCTTCCCGATGTGGAAGAAGATCTGGGCGTCGTTCTTTCCGGCCCGGACGCCCTCGCGGAACGCCCTGTCGCCCTCTGCGTGCCGGCCGGCATGGTAGAGGGCCCGTCCCAGCCTGAGGTAACACTCGCCCACGGTGCAGGCCGCGGCGAGGCGCTCTCCGCGCGCGGCCCTGTCGGTCATCGGCCTCATCGCCGCGGCCTCTCCCTCGAAGTCGTCGAGGCCGAAGTGGAGATCGGCCAGGAGCAGCTGCTCCCGGTCGGTCCAGGCCCCCCGCTGCCGGACCGATCGAAGGGCGATCGCGGCCAGAACGAACTTCCTGACCGCCAGGAGGTTCGCCGCTTCGTTCGACAGGGAGTCCACGGGCGGGCTCGTGGAGAGGAGCCGATACAGCCGGCCCTCGTCGATTCCCATCGCCTCCGCCTTCGTGCGGACCGCGGCGAGAAGCGAGGGCGCCCTGGACTCGCCCTGGGCGGCGCTGGTGAACGCCCTCAGCACTGCCAGCCGATCGTCCGACGCCGGCGTCTCCAGCGCCCTGGACGCGTCGGCAAACCGCCCGTCCAGGATCTCGATCTCCCCGAGGAGCAGCGCCCAGGTGGCGCTGCCCGGATCGGCGGCTCGCCACAGGAGGGTCAGCTCCCGGGCCCGGGCCAGCTGGCCCACGTGGATCAGCGCCCACGCCGCGCAGCGCCGGGCTGTCGGGCTCGTCGGAAGCCTCTCCAGCAGGATCTTCGCAGCCCTCGAGCAGCCGTCCCGGTCCTTGGCGACCACGATCAGGTCCACCGCCCGAGCCAGGACGCCGGCATGGGCTTCCGAGAGGATCCGTCCCGGGATCGTCTCCACCAGGGTCAAGGCGTCGCCGAACCGGCCGGTCTCCACCAGGGCGGACAGGAGGCCGTCCAGGGCGGGGACCAGGGAAGGATCCGCGGCGACGGCGGCTCCGAGCAGCTGCTCGGCCCGGGCCAGCTCCACGAGGTCCCAGCTCACCTGAGCCTGGCCCGCGACGGTCACCCCCGCGGGGAACCGCTGTCTTCTCGCCCGCTTCAGGTGGACCAGGCCGGATAGCGCGTGGCCCGTGGGGTCGCGGGCGTCCAGCGCCAGGAGCCGTCGGGCCTCGCGCTCCACCGGCTCGACCTCGCCCCGGGCGAGCCGATCGACCGCCAGCGACAGGGCCGGGGACGGCGCCGCGGCCCCCTGGCATGTCGCCAGCAGGAGCGCCACGACCGGGAGCGCGATCGCCCGGACTCGCCGCTCTCCCGTGCCCGTCCTGGACATTCCGGCCTCCGCGCCGAGCCGGCGACGCCGGCGTACGTCACCGCAGCTTACCCTCGGCCGCGCCGGTCCGCAAACCGCCGGCAACCGCAGCGTGCCGACATGGCCGATGCCGGCCCTGGATCCTGCACCTGTTTCGCAGGGCTCGGGCTGTGATCACCCTTTTGCCCGAATCAAGGCGCACGAAGGAAGTGGAGGGGATCAGGTCGGAGGTCGCGCCTGGTTGCGAGACCGACGCGAACTGTGGTAGGAACGAAGACAGTGGGCGGGTCGGCCACCTGCCCCGGATGCAGCACCTGACGCAGACCGGATCATGATGCAGCAACAGACCCCAAGCCTCTTTTCAGCAATCGTCCTGAGCCTTCTTCTCGAGCGCGCCGGGCCAAGGCGTCGATCGGCTACGGCAAGGCCTCGGAGTTTCGAAAGGCGGCCGCCCGGGCGCACGCCGCCACCTACGGCCAGGCGATGAGGCTGGCCACGGCCCACCTCGCCGACTTCACGGAGCGCCTCGGAGAGTTCGTGAAGGCCGAGGCGACGTTCTTGCTCGTGGACAAGTCGGCCTTCCTCGTCTACCTGATGGAGCTGAAGACGAACCGGGCGCTGGCCGCCTTCCCGATCGCGTACGGCGTGAACTCGAACGAGGGGCCGAAGACCCGGCGGGGAGACCTGAGGACGCCGGAGTCGCCGGCCGGAGAGCGCGACCCCGGCTCGACGCCGTTCTACGCCCACCCCACGGTGGAAGACGATCCGTTCCCGAGCGCCGGGTGCATCACCCGGGGCATCGGCGTCTCCTCCGACGACCCCCGGTTCTCGTTCCTCTCCGGCGGCTGGACCGTGATGCTGCACGGGACGCCCGACAGAGGCTGCATCGGGACCCGGGCGTCCCACGGCTGCATCCGCCTGCTGCCGGAGCACATCAAGGTGCTCTTCGACCACATCCGGGACGGCACCAAGATCATCATCGTGCCGTGACGCCCAGGTAGTCCCCGGTCTGCAGCACCGATCGGGGCAGGCGCGACGAGAACGCCGCGAGGTTCTCGGCCAGACGCCTCTCTTCCTCCGGGACCGTGGCGTACCAGGACACGGTCTCCTGGGCCGCGGACACCCGATCCCTGATCGACCACTGACCGATCCGCTTCCAGCCGGGCGGCACCCCGGAGATCGGGGGATCGAGGAGCCACCGGTCGTACACCACGGCGACGGCCACCCCGAGTCTCCTGGCCAGGGCCGCCACGACCGTCCGATCGAACGATCTCCGACGCTTCAACGGCCACACCTCGCGGGTGGCCAGACCCACGAGGTCGAGGCACCGGACGTCGGCGATGTAGTTGATCGCTCCCACGTCGTTGGCCGCGACGGCCCGACCTT
This sequence comes from Candidatus Rifleibacteriota bacterium, assembly GCA_016213885.1. Lineage (GTDB taxonomy): Bacteria > Muiribacteriota > UBA6191 > JACPRK01 > JACQZM01 > JACQZM01. The sequence continues at coordinate 9,660 of JACQZM010000258.1, forward strand.
CGTAGAAACGTTCCAGGAAGCGCCCCATCTGGCAGTGCTGTTCGAAGACGTTTCTGGCGGCCCCAGGGACCTCGACCAGCGACTGCGCGCCCCGGGCGAAGAGTGGCAGCGCCACGAGAACCGAGAGCGCCAGCGCCGCTGCCGGCCCCGGATGGAACGGTCCGTCCCGGGCCAGGCGCTGCCTGATCGCCGCGACCGCATCGGCCGCCGGTCGGGCCAGTACCACCAGGCCCAGGGCGACCAGGTAGGCCTCGTACCGGTAGAACCAGCCGGTGCGCGCGAACTGGAGATGCAGCATCGTCGATCCAACGAACAGCCCCAGCTCCACGTGGAGAGAGCCCGACGGATCCTCGTTCACCCTGATGATCGGTACGATCAGGGCGGCCAGGATCAGCATCAGGAGATGCGGCGCGGCGAGCAGGTTCATCGCCGCCGTCAGGCCCAGGAGCCTGGCCACGGCACCCAGTCTGGACAGCGCCTCCGCTGCCGGCCCGGACTGACCCGGCGAGAGCGACAGCGCCTGGCCTGCCCGGCCCAGGTCGGCCAGGTTGCCCTTCAGCACGATCGGCGTGGCCAGCGGAAGCCATCCGTGGGCCACGGAGATGGCGCCGTAGATCGCCAGCGGGAGAACGGCGCAGCAGCCCATGCCGATGGAGTACGCCTTTCTGCCGCGGGCCAGGAAGAGAAGGCAGGTCAGAAGGACGAGGAACAGCGCCTCGCAGCGAACCGTCGGCAGCGCCGCGGCCAGCACCAGGAGCGACCGGGGGGCGGAGCCGGTGGCGAGGGCGCCGCCGGCGATGGTGACGAAGACCACGGTCAGGAGCGTGTGCAGCACGTGCTCCTGACCCGTGAAGACCAGCGCCGGAAGCGGCGTCAGGAAGAAGACCCCCACCAGCAGCACCAGCGACCCGGTCGGGCCGAACGACCGAGGTTCCCGGTCGAATCGTCGGTGGATCATCCAGAGGAGCGCCACGACGAACAGGATGTTCAGCGCCAGCGGGACCAGGTCTCGGATCCCCACGAACCGGTAGATCCCCGAGACGAGCAGCGTCCACCCGATGGCCGACGAGGACGAGGTGAACTCGTGCCGGGTGACGCCCCACACGCCGTGCCGGGCGAAGTTCTTCGCCATGGCCATGTGGATGTACGGGTCGTCGATGGCGTAGGCGAACTCCCCTCCGGTCCGTGCGAGACAGAGGGAGAAGAGCGCGCCGAGGGTGACCACCGCCAGGACCAGCGCGACGGTCAGCGGCCAGTGCCGGGCGATCGTCACCGGAACACGCCGCGACACTCCAGCTGGGCGATCTCCCGGGCCAGCCGGCGGATCTCGGAGCTGCCGGCTCTTCTCGGGAGGCAGGTCTGGACTGCTCGCTCCATCGTCCCGACGATGCACTGAGCCGCCACCTTCGCGTCGAGCGATCGCGCCACCCCGGCCTTTCGCATCGTCTCCAGGCCGGCGGAGAAGTGACGGACCACCCTCGCGTAGTACGCGGTCAGGCGGGACTCCAGGGCTGCCTCCTGGAGTCGTGCCTCGTGCAGCAGGATGGTGGCGATGGCCCGGTTCTCGTGATAGATGGCCAGCACCGCGGCGATCTCGTCCTCCAGGATCTTGCACGCCTTGGCCGGGTTGGGCTCCGGCTTGGCGTGGAGGGCCCGGCTATCCTCGAGCGCGTTCTCCACGGCGGTCAGAAGATCGTCGGCCAGGGCCGCGAACGCATCGCACTTCTCCTCGAAGTACAGATAGAAGGTGCCCTTGGCGAGCCCCGACGCCTGGGTGATGTCCTCGATGCGGGTGGCCGTGTAGCCCTTGGAAGAGAAGACCTCCCTGGCGGCATCGAGCAGCTGCTGCCGTCTGACCGCCTTCCGCTCCGGCCGGGAGAGTCTGATGCCGTGCATGGGACGGTAGGCTGGGGAGCTGGTCGTCGATCTGGTTGCCACGTGTCGTTCCTCCGCCCTGATCGTGATCCGGGTCGGGCAAGAGTAGAGCAAACGGCCGGGCCGCTGTCAAGGCGCCCGTGGCCGCTCCGGCGCCTCGCCGGGCCATCACGTCGCCGCTCCTTGAATTCGGGGCGGGCCGGCTCTACCATTCCTACCGGGGGCGCCCGGTCGCCGCGATCGCCCTCGCGTCCCGGTCCGTCGACCTGTTCGATCCACATGACCACAGTGCTGCTGATCGCCCGTCGAGAGTGGTACGGCCTCTTCGCCACCCCCACCGCCTGGGGGCTGGCGACGCTCTACCAGGTGCTCGGCGGCATCATCTTCTGCCACGTCCTCGACGCGGCCCGGTTCGCCGACCTCGCGCCTCTCCACGCCACGCTGGCGGGACTCAACGTCTTCCTCTTCCCTATCGTGACCATGGGCCGGATCGCCCAGGAGCGGCGCCAGGGGACCATGGAGCTGCTCCTCACCTCGCCGGTGGAGCCGTGGCAGATCGTCTGGGGCAAGTACCTCGGCGTCCTCGGATTCGCCCTGGTCATCACGATCCTGTCGCTCCAGTACCCGCTGATCCTGGCGGCCTACGGCAAGCCCGACGCCGGGCAGTGGGTCCCGGCCACGCTGGGCCTGTTCCTCGATGCGGCTCTGTTCTGTGCCGTGGGCCTCTTCGCCTCGGCGCTGACGGCCAACCAGGTCCTGGCCGGCATCACCGCCCTGGCTCTCTCGCTGTTCCTGTGCTGGGCCCGGGAGCTGGGGCGCATGATGGGCTTCGCGGAGCAGCCGCTGGAGGGGCTCACCGTGATCTCGAGGTTCGCGAGCTTCAACCGTGGCACCCTGGACAGTCGCGATCTGTTCTACTTCGTCGCGCTGTCGTGGTTCTTCCTCGTGCTGGCAGCGCGCGGCGTGGAGTCGGATCGCTGGTGAACGGCCGGGTGGACGCGTGAGCCGAGCGACGAGCCTGTTCCTGTTCATCACCGGCGGCGCCCTCGTTCCCATCGGGTTCGTCCTCTACCTCGTGCCGTCCGGGCTGTCGCTGGTGGGCCTGTATCTCTTCTTGCTCGGCGGTGCGCTCTGGGGCATCGCCCTGCTGGCCAACCTCAAGACCCTGGTCGCGGCCCGGTGGGTCGTCCTGGCGGAGCTTGCGGAGGCGGTGCTGTACGTGTCGCTGGTGGGCCTGTGCCTGCTGAGCGTGAATCGAACCGTGGCGCAGCATCCCTGGCGGAGGGACTGCACCGCCGACCGGATCTCGACCCTGACCGGGCAGACCCGCCAGGTCCTGGGTCGCCTGGCCGCCCCGGTGAATGCGGTGGTGTTCGTGCGGCGGCGGGATTCCCGGGTCGAACGGGTCACCGCGCTGCTGGGCGAGTACGCCCAGGCCTCGTCGCTGTTCCGTTTCCAGATCGTGGATCCGCAGGAGCGGCCTTCGGAGGCGAATCGTCTCGGCGTGGCCGGTCAGTCCGTCATGGTCCTCGAGTCGGGCACCAGGGCGGTGCGGGTGAAGACCTTCGAGGAGCCGTTCGTCACGGCGGCGCTCCTCCGTCTGACCACGCCGCCGGTCACGGTGGGCTTCGTGATCGGCCACGGGGAGAGGGATCTCAAGGGGGCGGGCCGGGACCAGCTGTCGGGCCTGCTGGACGTCCTCGAGCTGGAGAACGTGGAGCCGGTCCGGTTCTCCCTGTCGTCGGCCCCGGAGGTTCCCGATGCGCTCAGGGCGCTCGTGATCTCCGGGCCTCGAGGCGACCTGTCGCCGGAGGAGATCCAGCGGATCGAGCGGTTCCTGAAGCGCGGGAGAGGGGTGCTGCTCACGCTGGAGCTGGCGGCGGGGCCGCAGCCGATGCTGGCGTCGTTCCTGGGACGGCTCGGCGTCGAGGCCCCGTCCGGCATCGTCGTGGACATGGATCTCCACGCCAAGAACGACGCGGGTACCCTGGTGATTCCGCAGCTTCCGACCCACGCCATCACCCGCGGGGTGGCCGGTGTGGTGCTCTCCGGCGCGCGGCCGCTGGCGCCGCGGCGGCAGGTCGGTCCGGACACCCTGCTGGAGCCGCTGGTCGTGACCGGCCAGCGCTCCTGGGCCGAGATGGATGCTCCCCGGGAGTTCGCCTTCACCCCGGGCCGCGACCTGGAGGGGCCGGTCACGGTGGCGCTCGCCCTGTCCGGCCCGTCCGGGCGCCTCTGCCTCGTCGGCAACACCCTGTTCATGACCGATCTGTTCCTGGGCGCCATGGGCAACCGGGACCTCCTCACCAACTCGATCGGGTGGGTGAGCCAGACCGCCGAGATGCCCGGCATCGTACCGGACCCGAGGATGCACCGGATGCTCGCCCTGCCGGCGGAAGCGCTCCAGGTGATCGGAGCCGTGGTCTGTCTGGGCATGCCCATGGTCACGGCGCTGCTGGCGCTGTTCTGCTACCTGTACCGGAGGTGAGAACCGTGAGGCGGGTGGTCTCCAACCGGGTGCTCGTGGCGGCGGTGGTCCTGGCCGGCCTTCTGGCGTCGCGGCCGCTCCTCGACAAGGAGGCCCCGCTCCCCGCCAGGATCCTCCCGTCGTTGCCCGGGCCGGTGACCGCCTTCGAGGTCAGCATCGACGGAGCCACCGCGACGTACCACCCTGCCAGGGACCGTTTCGTCCTGGCCGGCCCCCGGGCCGCCGTCGACGAGGAGAGACGGAAGGGCGAGGCCGCCGACAGGGATGCCGCGACCGGGCCGTCGGAGGCCGGTCTGATCGGAAACAAGATCCCGTCGGTCTTCAGGCAGGAGCGGCTCTCGAACCTGGCGGTGACCTGCCTGGCGGCGCTCCGGGCCGGTCAGGTGGCGACGGTGCCGAGCCCTGGCCCCGCCGATCGGGCGCTGTTCGGGGTCGACCGGCCGTCGGTGGTCGCCCGGATCGGCTCCGGGGCCGAGACGTTCGAGATCAGGGTGGGCGCGGCGACCCCTGCCCACAACGGCTTCTACTTCCACTGTCCGACCACCGGCGTATTCGGCGTCCTGGGACCCGACGTGGTGCTGGGGCTCAAGCGCCTGGCCACCCGCAAGATGCCGGAGGATTGAAGATCCGGAGCCTCGCCGGATCCGGACCGCCACCCTGTGCCGGGGCGGACCCTGCCCGCTCCGAGCATCCCGAGAGCCGTGTTCCCCGGGCGGGATTCGA
>JACQZM010000503.1 GCA_016213885.1 Candidatus Rifleibacteriota bacterium
CCGGCACCTGGCGGAATCGAGCTCCAGCTCTCGGTCAAGGGTCGACCCTCCGATGCGCGCCGGGTCACGGTCCCGCCCGGCGACGGCCTGGAACCCCACCTCTGGGAGTACCTCCGCAGTCTCAAGATCGACCGGGAACGGTTCAGCCTGTTCAACGAGACCAGGGGTCGGAGGGTCGATCCGTCCTGGCCGCTGGACCAGGCGGGCCTTTCCGCCGGCGACAGCCTCGTCATCGGCGACGACGGTGACTTCCCCGACCCGCTCGTCGAGTACCGGCAGCTGCTCCGCGGGATCGTCGACACCAGGGCCTGGCCGATCGCCGAGGAGGTCGGGCTCGCCGTGCTGGACACGAGGGGCCGGCTGGCCGTCACGTCGCTGGAGCATCGAACCGCAGCGCGGGAGGCCGGCATGCCGCCCGACGACGCCCAGGTCCTCTGGGAGTGGAAGCCGCATCGGGAGAGGACCATCGAGGAGTACGGCATCCTGCTGAAGCTGGCGAAGGGGTCCCCGGCGGTCTCGGGGTCGGCGGTGCGGAAGCTGGCGGAGCTGAGGGACCTCCTCGGTCTGACCCGGGAGGAGCACCTCGCCCAGGCGGCGACGCTCGGCCTGGACGCCGCGCTGGCGGAACGCCTGCTGGAGGGCGCCGCTCCGGTGCCTGCGGGATACGGGGAGTACGGCGCGGCGCTCCAGGCGGCGGTTGCGGCGGGGTTCTCCCAGGATTCCCTGGTGGTGCTGAATCGGCTGGCGCAGAAGTACTCCATCGGCCGGGAGGCCCACCGGACGCTGGCCGTGCAGGCAGGGGTCGTCCAGGAGCTGGTGGACGCCTGCTTCGAGGACCAGCCGGGCATGCCGGTGGGCCGGCGGTTCTACGTCCGTGAGCTGCTGGCCCTGGCACGGGCCCACCCGCCGGAGCCGCAGGCGCTGCAGCGCCTCAAGGAGGTGCGGGAGAAGTACGCGGTCCGGAAGGGCGAACACATGCGGCACTGCAGGGACTGGGGAATCGCGGAACCCGACGCGGAGTCTCTCTGGCGGCTCGAGCCCCCGACCCGGCACGGCACGCTCCACTGGGTGATGTGCGGGGTGATCTTCGTCGCCACGGCGGTCCTGGCCTATCCGGACGGCCGGACGACGCTCTGGAGCGCGGGCCGGTCCCTGGTGGCCGCGTTCAGGCCCACCGGACCCGCCGAGGAACCGGCCTTCGATGCCCGGGGCTTCGATCCCCTGGGGTACGACCGCCAGGGGTTCGACCGGGATGGCTTCAACCGCCAGGGCTACGACCGCCAGGGCTACGGCAGGGACGGTTTCAACCGGGCCGGCTTCAACCGGGCCGGGTACGATCGCAAGGGGTTCAACAAGAACGGGTTCGACCGGGACGGCTTCGATCGTCACGGCTTCGGCCGGGACGGCTTCAACCGGGAGGGGTACGACAGGGACGGCTTCGACCGTGCCGGCTTCAACAGACGCGGCCTCGATCGTCAGGGGTACAATCACGAGGGGCGGGACAAGGACGGCTTCGATCGCCGGGGCTGGGACAAGTCCGGGTTCCACCGGGACGGCTTCAACCGCGAGGGGTACGACGGGGAAGGGTACGACCGCAAGGGCTTCAACAAGGCGGGGCTCGACCGGAAAGGCCTTGGACGGGACGGGCTCGACAAGGACGGGTACGGCAAGGACGGCTTCAATCGCGACGGGTACGACAAGCAAGGCTACGATCGAGACGGGTACGACAAGGACGGCTTCAAGAGAGACGGGTTCAACCGGGAGGGCCGGGACCGTCGCGGGCTCGACCGGAACAGACAGGACTCCTCGGGGTTCGACCAGCATGGCTTCGACCCCGAAGGGTTCGATCGTCAGGGGTACAACCGGGAGGGGCGCGACCGGAGAGGGTTCGACCGCGCCGGCTACGACAAGAGCGGCCACGACCGCCTGGGCTACGCGAAGGACGGCTTCGACAAGAACGGCAGGGATCGCTGGGGAAGGGATCGCCGCGGGCTCGATCGAGACGGCTTCGGCAAGGACGGGTTCGGGCCGGACGGATACAACAGGCAAGGGTACGACAGGAGCGGCTTCGACCGCCGGGGTCGCAACCGGGAAGGCATCGACAGGGATGGCTACGACCCGGAGGGGTTCGACCCGGAGGGCCGCTCACGAGATGGCAAAGACCTGCTGCCTGCGGACGTCACGACGCTGGAGAGCGAATCCGGCGAGTGGACCCTCAGGGTCGGCCGATCGCCCGGGGTGGTCTACCGCAAGGGCGCCCGGGTGCCCCCGCACGGCGTGATCCTCGAGCGGATCGGCGGCAACGTGGCGGTGTTCCGCTACGGCCCCCGCGTGTACAGCCGTCGCGTCCAGAAGTGACTCCGGACCTGTCGCGATCGTCGGGACGGGGTCTTGCGTTGTTGCGCTAGTTGATCTTGTCCTTGGCGACCCGCTCGGGCCAGATCGGGTGACGGCCGGCGAAACCCTCGTGCAGGCCGTGCCAGTAGAGCACCTGCTCCTCGCCGTACTGCCAGCAGAGGTAGGCCAGCTCGTCGTTGATCACGGTCGGGAAGTCGACCAGGCCGGTGTCCAGCCCCTTGAACAGGCAGCCGTGGCTCTCGATCGTGGCGATGCAGTCGCTGATCTCGTCCAGCGCCCCCGTCATCCCCGCGTTCTCCTTGCGATCGGCCAGCAGCTTGTCGAGATCGTCCGGTGAGTAACCCGCTCTCCGCACCTCTGCGAGCAGGGACCTGTACAGCTTCTGCATGCGGTCGATCAGCTTCCCGAGCTGCGGCAGCAGCTGGTTGGCCTCGTCCAGGGTGAACAGTCGCTGACCGGGATCCCGGGGCATGGGCGTCTTCTTCCGGCGTCCGCCTGACCCTGTGCCGCGGTTCATGTGAGCGGCCTACAACGGCCTGCCGTCGGACCAGCTGGCCAGCTCCGAGAGCAGCAGCTCCATGTCGGACAGCCGGGCCTGGACGCCCCGGAGCTGGGTGTTGTTGGGGCTTCTGGCAAGGGTGCCCGACAGCCGGGCCGAGAACCCCTTCAAGACAGGGCCGACCATGTTCACCGCCACCTTCAGCTCCTGACGGAGGCTGTCGAGGTCCCGCAGCTCCTGCCCGAGATCCGGAGCCGCCGATCGGGGGTCCCGGGCCCGCTCCTCCATCCGCTGCCTCAAGAGCTCCATCCGGTTGCTGTCGAAGTGACCGGTCAGGGTCTTGTCCAGTACCTGGAGGAGCACCTCCGTGTCGACCGGCTTCACCAGGTAGTTCAGCGCGCCCGACTTGATGCACCGACCCATGGCGTTGACGTCGTCCAGGGCCGTCAAGATGATCACCGGCAGCGACTTGGTGGCGGGGTTGGCCTTGATCCTCCGGAGGACGTCCTCACCGTTCATGCCCGGCATGATGAGGTCCAGAAGAACCAGATCGGGCGGGCTGGCGCTCACCAGCCTGAGAGCCGTGGGGCCGTCGGCAGCCTGGGACACGTCGTAGTCGGCCAGAGCCAGCAGCCCCGACAGGATCGACAGGACCTCGGTCTCGTCGTCGACGACCAGGATCCGGTGCTTGCGGGCCGGGCCGGAGCTCTCTTTCGGCCTCAGGTTGAACGGTTCGGGCATTTCGTTCCCTCCCTAGTGGTGGGTTGCTGCTCCTGTGTGACCGCGAGGTCCGATCCGGGGATACCTGGCGAGCGCCTCCTCGAACGCCTCCACCGTTGGAGCGATCGCGGGCATGCGGGGCCACTCCGTGTGGTCCGCCGTGAGGTCGTCCATCCCGTACCCTCCGACGACGAGCACCACCGTCCGATCTCTGCGGAGCCTGCGCTCCCTCACGAGCTTCTCGAGCCCGGCCAGGGCAGCGGCACCTGCCAGCTCGGCGAACACCCCCTCCAGGCGTCCCAGGGCGACGACCGCCTCGAGGAGCTCCTCGTCCAGGACCTCGAGGCAGAGCCCGCCGCTCTTCTGCAGCGCCTTGATCGCAGCCAGCCCATCCCGCGGCTCCGGGATGCGGAGCGACTGCGCCTGCGTGTCCACGGAGACGCGCGCCACGGGCCCCCCGTTGCGGAACGCCTGGGCCAGAGCAGAGGCGCCGGAGGGCTGCACGCCGATCAGCTTCGGCACCCGATCGGTCAGCCCGAGCTGCCTGAGCTCATCGAACCCCTTGCCCAGACCGGACAGCACCGCACCGTTCCCCACGGCGACCAGCACCATGTCCGGAATGTCGAACTTGAGGTCCAGCGCGATCTCGTAGGCCAGGGTCTTGAAGCCCTCCCTGCAGATCGGGTTCTTTCCGCTGTCGTGGACGTACCATCCCAGCTTGCGGCCGATCTTCGCGCTCAGGTCGATGCAGGCCTCGTCGGACCCGTCCACCAGAAACGTGTGGGCCCCGAAGGTGGAGAGCTTCGCCAGCCGGCTCACCGGCGTGTCGGCCGGCACGACCAGCACCGTCGGCAGCTCCACCGACGCGCCCATGCAGGCCAGGGACACGGCGGCGTTGCCCGACCCTGCGCCGATGACGACCTGGGCGCCCTCCTCCAGGGCCCTCGCGGCCACCAGGGAGGTGGACCGGTCTTTCACCGAGTCGGACGGGTTGCGTCCCTCATCCTTGATGTAGACTGGCCCGTGACGGAGCTTCCGCTCGAGAGTGCGGCTCCGGTAGAGCGGCGTGGAACCCACCGAGGCCAGCGGGCTCGCCGGCGCGTTCTTGCGGCTCAGGGACGGTGGCGGCGTCTCCACCGGGAGGAGCGGGATGAACCGCCAGTGCCCCGGCAGCCGCGACCGGCGAAACGTCTCGGCGCCGACAGTCTTCTTGAGCGCCGGGAGGTCCAGCTCTATCTGGAGCGCCCGGCCGCATGAGGGGCACCCGTAGAGGGTCGGCCCCCACGGCGCGTCGAGCTTGCAGGCGAGACAGCGGTACCCCAGGATTCGAGCCTGTCTCTTGCGTTGGCTCACTGGGCGACTCCTCGGCTTGGACAGCGGATCGTCGGATGAGGGCCGGGGTCCGGCCTTCCCGGCCGGGTCTGTTCGAGGCCACGCGCCGGGCCGGCACGACGCCTGGGCTGGCAGGCAGCGGCTGCCGCGCGCAGCACGCGAGACCCGGAGGTCCATCATATCCAGGCGCCGGAGTCGTCGTCAAGGACGCGCTGGCCCATGATCCGGCGCCTCGCCGGATCCGAGTCGCGCCCCCGAGCGCGACCTCAATCCGGATCCCCTCCTCTTCCCTTCCCCCGAGCGCGACCTCCAACCTGATCCTTTCCTCTTTCCCTCCCCCGAGCGCGAATCCAACCGCCTCCCCAGCTCCCGGCGTGCCCTGGTGCCGGTCCGACGCCCGATCCGGGCCAGGGTGGGCAAAGCAGGCGGGGGATTGCGGGGCTCCACGGAGCCAGAGTCGGCGTTCGCCGCGCTCTGCCGCGGCGGCGGCCGGCGCCGGTCAGCGACGGCCCGGCGAAGGCGACGGTTGCGGCCCCGGTGCGGGCGACGGGGATCCGGCGAAGGCCGGCCGCGGCGGCGGGACCACCGTGATCGGTGATGCTGGCGAGCCGCGGGGCGGGTGGCCTGGCCGGGGAGAGGGGATCGCGACGGACCCGCGAGCGCCTCCGGGCCGGAGGCCCGGTCCCCGAGGAGCCGCACCGGGCCCGGGCTCCGGCGCCGGGCCCGGCCCGGGAAGAAACGTCTCGAGGCTGACCCCGCAGGCCGTCTCGAACAGCGCCAGCTGGTCGGCCGGGCAGACGAACTCGGCGATCAGCAGCTCCCGGCCGAACGGTATCTGGGCGGACAGCTGGCGGAGCTCGCGACCTTGAGGGTGGAACGAACGGCTCTTCAGGGTCAGCCGGAGAGGCCGGCCGGTCACGTCCCGCGCCTGGCCGGAAAGCACCGCAGTGCCCCGGGGCGGCGCCTTGGCTCCCTTGTCGAGCAGCGCCTTCAGCAGGGCCGCCAGCCGGCCCGCGGCGAACTCCGTCGGCAGCGGCGTCACCCGGACGTGGGCCGTGACGGGGAACCCGCCGTCGACC
>JACQZM010000469.1 GCA_016213885.1 Candidatus Rifleibacteriota bacterium
GGCTGCGGGCGCCGGAGCAGACGAGGCTACGGCGGGACTTCACCGTGTGGTTTGCGCGGACGTTTCTGCCGGGCCGGGCGCCCGGTCAGACGTTTCCGGAGTTCACGGATCTGCAGGAGGTGGACGCGATGCTGTCGGAGACGGTCATCGAGTGGACGAAGAAGTGGAAGGAAGAAGGCATTAGCGAGGGTCGTGCGGAGGGCCTTGCCGAGGGCCGCGCCGAGGGAGACGCTCAGGGACGTGAGGAGGAACGGCGGTTGTTTGCGCAACGTCTTCTCACCCGCGACATGAGCGTGGCCGAGGTAGCCGAACTGACCGGCCTTCCAGTCGCCGTGGTCGAGGCGCTACGCTCCCGCTGAAGCCACGGGTGCGGAATCGGGCGCTCGTGCCGGAAGCTGGACCGGTCCCGGCGTGCCTTGAGGCGGCCCTCGTGGCGGAACTCGGGGGACATACCACCCAACTCGCGTGACCTGCCTTGAAGCCGGAAGCTGGGGCCGCCCCGTGCTCCCGCGATGGGGCGAGCGCATGCGAGCGACGAAGTCGGTCAGATGATCGAGTCTCGGAGGAAGGCGGAGAACGCCTGCGACTCCGGGGCCTTGCCGGAGACGGCGCAGCCTCGCTTCCACGTCGACCACCGGGTCGTTTCGTTCCGGTCGGTCGAGCCTTTCTGCCCTTCGTGAAGATGAGGCTCGCCGCCATGGGAGCCCGGTTCTCCGGCAGAAGGTCTCTCCCGCAGCGGAGATCCATCGAGTTCGCCTGGTCAGGCACGACCTGTGCAATGCGGTGACCGGCTCGAGAACGGCCGGCCGGGCGGTGTCGCCGACCGTGTAGATCCCGTCGTCGGTCCTGAGCAGGATCGTGGTCGACGGTGCCGAGGGTCCGGTCGCCTCGTCGTCCTTGTCGCCGTCCGGGCCCCTGTCGGGCAAGACGACGCCGGGTGCTGGTCTCCGACATGAACGCCCGGGGCCGGTTCCCGGGGCCCGGCGATCAGCCGTAGGCGCCGTGCAGCATGTGACGGCCGCCGTCCACGAAGATCACCTGACCGGTCACGAAATCGCTGGAAGCGAGAAACAGCGCCGCGTCCACCACATCCCTGGCGGCGCCAGGTTTCTTCAGCGGGATGGATCCAGCCCGTGCCTCGAGATAGGATCGGTCCTTCCCGACCGGCGGCAGCACGAGTCCGGGAGCCACGGCGTTCACCCGGATCCGGGGAGCGAACTCCAGCGCCATCATCCGGGTGAACGTGAAGAACATCCGCTTGCTCAGGTGATAGGCGACGTGAGCGGAATCGTAGTCGAGGATCCGGGTGTCCAGGAAGTTCACCATGGCTCCCTCGCGGCCCTGGTTCGCAAACACTCGTCCGAGCACGAACGGGGAGAAGGCGTTCACTCGGAGGTTCTCTTCCAGCTCGCCCCAGGTGACCGTGGCGAGACGACTCTCCGGGAAGATCGACGCGCTGTTGATGAGCAGGTCCAGCGGACCGGCGAGCTCCCTGGCTCGCTCGAACATTTGCACGGCCTGTTCCGGATCGGCGAGATCAGCGTGCACTGTCCATGCCTGGACCCCCATGCGGGTGACCTCGAGAGCGAGCTCCCGGGCCGCCTGGGCAGACCTGCGGTAGTGGATCACCACGTGGACGCCTCTTTCGGCGAGGCCGATCGCGGTTTCCCGTCCGAGACGCATGGCGCCACCTGTGACCAGGGCGCGCGAGCCCCGCAGCGGATCTGTGAGATCGTTCATGGCCACTACTCCTGGGCAGACATCCAGAGCGGCAGAGCACAGGCTCGTTCGCCGAGGTGTTCCGGCTCGAGATGGTCTCGAACGGGCGCCCCAGGCCCGCCGGTCATCGGGAAGCCTGGACGATGTCGCGTCTTCCATGCTACATGGGTCGGCCGGCGACCGCCCCAACGTCGTCGAGTCGGCGGCAGCGGGTAGTTTCGTTCGCCCGGCGGATAGAAGCTACCCGTGACCGGGGCTCCGCCGGGCGCAACCCCGTGTGAGTCGATGCCAGAGAACCGCTCCAAAAGAGCATCGAGACGCCGGTCGCCGATTCTGGCACGTCTCTTGAGATGTCAGCTGCCAGTGGCGAACGAGAGAGGGCCGAGAGGCGAGGGAGGCAGCGGCAATGAGCCAGACCACGAGGTACAGCACGCGGATCCACAGGCCGTCGGAATACCGCCCCTCGTTCCTTGGCGAGCTCTTGGGCGGTCTGACCGCCCTGGCGTTCAGCATCTTGCAGTCGCCGTACCGGTGAATCGGAGATGCGCCCGGCATTCAGTTGCGGCGGAAGGAAGGCCTCGTGTGGAGTCCAATCGTCCGAGGTCGCCACTCGACAGGGCGGCCGAGGACCGGTCGATGGACCGCCCGGTCACAGGTCGGCGCCATCCGGCAAGGGCCGAACAACGAGAACATGACCGACGATCGATTCGCTCGGCTTCGAGGGCTGCGACCGCATGGCACCTGCTCGACCTCTGGCCGTTCTCTCCACTCCACTCCTCTCCTCTCAGACACTCCACGCGGCTCGGTGAACCTCCGGGGCGCGGTGTGAATCCACCGCCCGCTCGGTCGGTTCAGCAGACCGCTCCCCGGCCAACGCCCACCTTTCCACTGCGTATGGTCCGTCTGCGGTCGTCTCGTGCCCTGAGTTTCGAACCCAGACTCGTAGAACCTCTCCATCCGTGGACCTTCTCAAGGGGGGCGTCGTCTACTCGCGCTTATCGGGCAACCACGGAGGCAAAGGTGCGTGCCGGCCGCCTCTCGAAGTAACTCCTCAACCTGCACCCACCACCAGGCGGTGCAGCCCGTCTCCCCGTGCTATACTCGACCTTGGACGAGGTTAGCCCACCATGCCGCGAAGACTCGTTACCTTCGACTGGGCGATGAAGAGGCTCTTGCGCAGCAAGGCCAACTTCGACATTCTCGAAGGCTTCCTGAGCGAGCTTCTGCACGACGATATCTCCATCCTGGAGATCCTGGAAAGCGAATCCACGAAGGAACGCGCTCTGGACAAGGCCAACCGCGTCGACCTCAAGGTGCGCGACGGCCGAGGGAATCTCATCATCATCGAGGTGCAATACGAGCGGCAGTACGACTACCTTCAGCGCATTCTCTTCGGGACGTCCAGGGTCATCACGGACCACCTCAGCGAGGGCGATCCTTACAGCAAGGTCCCGAAGGTGATCTCGGTCAGCATTCTGTTCTTCGACCTGGGCCAGGGAAAGGACTACGTCTACCGCGGCACGACGAGCTTCCGTGGCATCCACCACGACGACGAGCTGGAGCTCTCTTCCCAGCAGGCCGAACTCTACGGCAGGAAGCGCGTCTTCGACGTCTTCCCCGAGTACTACCTTATCAAGGTGAACCAGTTCGACGATGTGGCGCGGGATACGCTGGACGAGTGGATCTACTTCCTCAAGCACGAGGAGGTGAAGGACGGGTTCAAGGCACGGGGGCTGGAGCAGGCGAAGGAGCGCCTCGACGTGGCGAAGCTTCCTGATGCGGAACGGAGGGCGTACGATGAGTACGTGGAGGACCTGAGATATCAGGCGAGCCTGGCCGAGTCGTCATTCGGTTCGGGCAGGCTTCAGGGACGGAAGGAAGGCCTCGAGAAAGGGCGGCGCGACAGGAGCATCGAGATCGCGCGATCGCTGCTTGATCGACTGGATGACGATGCCATCGCTGAATGCACCGGCCTCGACGTCGTGGACGTGACTCGCCTGCGCGCTGGTCGCGGAGATCCGCTGGGCTGACCGGGAATCGAGAGGAGCTCGGGGGACGCACCATCTCGGAGCGGGACATCTTCATCGCCTCCGGGTTCATGGCCGGAGGCGCGCTCGGAGGGGTGTTCAAAGCGGCGCTCCGGCTGTTTCCCTGGTTCAGCGAGGACCTCATCAAGACGCCGTTCTACGACAACGCGGCGATCCCGGAGACGATCTCTCCGGTCTTGTTCATCGGGCTCTGCGTGTACCTGTGGGTCCTCTCGGTGGCGCCTCGGGACGAGACCCCGGAGTTCCCCGACGAGCCCAAGCCGGCCAAGCCGGGGCCGGACGACGCGTCCTGAATCGACAGTGCCGTTCCCGTCGACGCCGGTCGCCCCGGACCGGGCGCCGGCGCCGTGTCGGGCAGGACGACGCCGGGCGCTGGTCTCCGACATGAACGCCCGGGGCCGGTTCCCGGGGCCCGGCGATCAGCCGTAGGCGCCGTGCAGCATGTGACGGCCGCCGTCCACGAAGATCAC
>JACQZM010000470.1:0-5877 GCA_016213885.1 Candidatus Rifleibacteriota bacterium
ATGGCCTCTCCCGATCCGGAGGCGACCGACTACGTGGACCCCGGAGAGAGGGGGTTCAATGCGAAGAGCTCCCCGGTGAAGTACGCGGTGCTGCTGGGCGGCCCGGTGGCCAACATCGTGTTCACGGTGGGGGTTCTCACGTTGTTGTACTGGGCGATCGGAGAGGGGCAGAGCACCATCGAGGTGGCCAAGGTCAGCCAGAACAGCCCTGCCGCCCGGGCCGGCATCCAGCCCGGGGATGTGTTCCTCTCGATCGACGGGATCCAGTTGACCCACGACCGCAAGGGTATCCTGTACATCCGGAAGCACCCCGGGACCGAGATCTCGATCCGCGTGCGCCGCGGCAAGGAGCAGCGTGACATCAAGGTCACCCCGGTCGACCACAACGGGGACGGGCTCATCGGCATCACCTGCAACTCCTTCAAGCTGGCCGCCGTGACGGTCCCGCTCCCCCTGGGCGAGGCGTTCTCCCAGGCCCAGGAGGAGACGTGGGGCTACGTGACGTACGCCTACATCTCGGCGCTGAACATGTTCAAGGGGATGTTCGCCAGGCGAGAGATCCCGGGAGAGGTCGGCGGTCCGGTGAGCATCCTCAGCGCCGTGGGGGGAGCGGTGAAGAAGGGGCCGAACGTGGCCGACTTCCTCGGCATGCTGGCGATCCTCAGCATGGCGATCGGCGTGTTCAACCTGCTGCCGATTCCCGCTCTGGACGGGGGGAGAATCCTCGTCCTGGCCGTCAGGAACGTCCTGGATCTCTGCTACACCGCTGTGGTCTGGAGACGCCCGGAGGACAGCATGCTCTCCTCGGTGGCCGAGGAGTACATCCACACGGTGGGTGTGTTCTGCCTGCTCGGACTCCTGGTGGTCGTCACGTACAAAGACATCAAGGACATCGTCAGCCCGCCGAAGCTGACCATGCCCAGTTTCAGCGCTCCGCCATCGACCTCCCCGTCACCGGGGAGATGACCGGCCGACTACGACTGCACTTGGCTGTGTAGAGCCCATGCCAGAACTCGAGACACGCTTCGGATCCGGGGGACGAACCGGACCTCGGCGTGATCCTCCGATCAGCTGGAGAGTGGGGCGGAGGCCTGCAGCCGGGGAGAGAGCCCTTGTGCCCAGCAACCTCGTTTCTCGAGCTCACTGACTCCGAGTTCAGAGCCAGCTACCGCATCGGCTCTCGAATCGGTGCCGGAGGGCTCGGCGAGGTCTTCCTGGCGACCCAGATCTCCCTCGACCGGAAGGTCGTGGTCAAGCTCCTGCGGCGAGAGGTCACGAGCGACCGGACGAACCTGCTCAGATTCGAGCGGGAGGCGCTCATCCTGTCCAGGCTCTCCCATCCGCGTCTGGTGCGGGTGTACGAGTACGGCCTGTGGAACGGCAAGCCGTTCATGATCCAGGAGTACCTGGAAGGGGGAAGCCTCGCCGACCTGCTGGGCAAGACGCGCCGTCTCGACATCGAGGAGACGATCCAGTTCGGGCGCCAGGTGGGCGAGGGGCTGCAGTTCCTTCATGAGAAGGGGATCCTCCATCGCGACATCAAGCCTGCCAACATCCTTCTGACCAGGTCGCGGGAGGCGAAGATCGGAGACTTCGGGCTGGTCCGCCAGGAGGGCGACTAGGCGCTCACCGGAGACGGGCTGGTGGGAACGCTCAACTACATCGCGCCGGAGGCGGTCCGGTCTGGCGACTTCTCCGCGAGGTCCGACCTGTACGCGCTGGGCCTCGTCCTCTACAGGTCGCTGACCGGCCAGCTGCCGTTCGATGGGGTCGCGGCGGACGCGGCCAAGCTGATGGCGATGCGGTTCAACGATCCGCCACCGCCTCTCGAGCGACATCGGCAGGACGTACCGGCGGCGCTGGCCGGCCTGGTGAACCGGCTCATCAACCAGGATCCCGACATCCGGCCGGCCACGGCGAGAGAGGTCAACCAGGCTCTCGAGCAGATCACCGCGTCCCCGGATCGCGGTCCACAGCGCATCGGAGGAAGGACCCAGGAGCTGATACCGGTGCTCCAGCCAGGCCCACCGCCCAGGGGCCAGGCCACGTCGGTGCTGGCCGGGCAGGTCGCTCCACGACCGCCATCCCAGCCCTGGGTCACGATCGTCTTGATCGTCGGTGTCATCTCCACGGCGATGCCGCTGGGGGTGCTGTACCTGCGCCCCTACTTCAGCGGATCGCAGGCGAGCTACCGGATGGTGAATCACGAGCTGCGCTACTCCGGCCAGGCCGTCCTGTTCACCTACACGACCAGTCGCCCCTGTCCCACGGTCGTCGAGGTCGCCCGCGGGGACGGTGAGCCGTCCAGGTTTCCGTCGGTACCGACGGCCCCGACCACGTCGCACTCCGTCAAGATCACAGGTCTGGCCGACGGGGCATCGCTGAAGGTCGCGGCGCTCGTCCCCGACGGCTCGCGATCGATCCGGCTACTCGCCCGGTCCCCGTCTCTCGACAACGCCACGGTGTGGGCCGAGCGGACGGCCCGGGCGGTCCAGATCGTCCGGGCCGGCGAGGGTGCTGCCGGATCGACCGCGGCGGTGCTGGAAGCCCACACCGGGGAGGCGATCGAGCACGAGCTCAGGCTGGGGCCGCTGGACCCGCGAACGGACTACGACATGCGGTCCCGGCTGTCGACGGCCGATGGGGTCACGAAGTCCCTGAGAGGCGTGGCGATACCCAGCCCGCTCCGGGAGCTGCAGTCCCTGGCCATGGACGTGCGCGCCCAGGACTACGCCGCGGCCATGACCAAGATCGAGATGTCCCGAGCCAATTCCTCCGAGAAGGCGACGCTCCCGCCGATCACCAGGCTTCTGGACAGGATCAACTACCGCTCGAGGGCCAAGCTCCTGTCCAAGCAGCACACCGACATCTACGGCGAGGGTCGGCTCACTGTCGAGGAGCGGTGGAACCTCTACGACAGCCTCGGAGGGCTCCGCCACGTGGACCGGTACTGCCAGGTCTACGGGCTGGATCTCAGGACAGAGGTCGAGAACCTGGTCTCGCCGGATCTCAGATGGAGCGACGCGCCGCTCGTGTCGGCCCCGTCCACGTCGATCACCACGCGACTCGCGGCCGGGACGATCCTCATCCCGCAGGACATCGACGAAAGCCTCGGCCTGGTCAAGCCGGACGTCCAGGTGCCGGTGGCCGTGCCGGTGACGCTTCTCGTGCCGCGCTCCCTCGACCCCGGAGAGGCGCAGATCTCCGTGACCGTCTCGAACCTCCACAGCCAGGCTCTCCTGATAGAACGGGCGAAGGACCAGCGCACCCTGCTCTTGGTCCCACCGGCGCGGTACGCCTACACGTCGACGGTCCTCACGCTCTACCATGGGTGGCCCAGGGAGTGGAGCCTGCCGGGGAAGCTGACCTTGAACGTCCGCGTCGTGACGATGCCGGGGTTCTACCGGAACCCGAAGGCGGACGCGGTGAAGATAAGCCTGACGAACATGAAGCAGAGCTGCCTCAACCTTCGAGACCTGTCGCTGGCGCTCCGGTGACCGGGCAGGGCAAGCGCCTGGCTCCAGCTGGACCCTCATCATGACGCGATCGGCCCCGATACCCGCCCACCGGCTGCTGGCAACCGAGGCCGGCCCCTTCACGTTTCGCGAGAAGGGAGCGTTCCGGGTCTGCCTGGTCTATCCGAACACCTATGCGGTCGGCATGTCCAACCTGGGCTTCCAGACCAACTACCGCATCATCAACGAGGTGCCGGGCGTCACCTGCGAGCGCTGCTTCCTCCCGGAGCTGGAGGGTCCCTCCCGATCGGGGGATCGGCGTCCTCCCATCCGGTCGCTGGAGACCGGGCGGCCCCTGTCGGAGTTCCACGTGGTGGCGTTCTCGGTGAGTTACGAGCTCGACCTTCTCAACGTGATCCGCATGCTCCATCGCTCGGGCCTCCATCCGCTGAGGTCCCGTCGATCGCCGTCCTCCCCGGTCGTCATGGCCGGAGGCGTCGCCGTCACGGCCAACCCGTTCCCCCTGGACGACGTCGCGGACCTGTTCTGGATAGGGGAGAGCGAGGGCCACCTGGGAGAGGCGATGACCCACCTGGTGGAGGGTTACCGGACCGACTCCCTCCTGGCTGATCTCGGGCGCCGTCCCCAGATCTACGTACCTGGCGTGAACTCCTACCGCGAGGCCTGCCTGACGGCCCGGACCACCCCGATCGACGGCCATCCGGCGACGAGCCAGATTCTGACGCCTCACACGGTGTTCTCGAACACCGGGCTGGTCGAGATCTCCCGCGGCTGCAGGTGGCACTGCCGGTTCTGTCTGGCCAGGGTGCTCTACGGGCCGGTCCGCTCGCTCTCTCCCGGGGTCGTGCTGGAGCGCGCCCGCGCCTTCGCTCCGTTCACCAGGAAGCTGGGGCTCTTCGGGCCCGGCATCTCGGACTACGAGGGGTTGACTGAGCTTCTGACCGACCTGGCCTCCGCCGGCTTCTCCGTGAGCTGCTCTTCGTTGCGCACCGCCGCCATGACCCCGTCGCTCCTGGCAGCGATCGAGCGGGCCGGGCAGAGGACGGTCACGGTCGCGCCGGAGTCGTTCTCCCGGAGGCTGCTGGCCTGCCTGGCCAAGGGGAGCGACCCGGATCGCACGCAAGCCGGCCTCGACCAGCTGGCCCGGTCATCCCTGGGCCGCGTGAAGGTCTACCTCATGATAGGTATACCCGGCGAGACCGAGGGCGACCTGGCACAGATCAAGCAGACCCTCGGCCCGCTGATACGGCCCAAGGGGCCATCCTGGGAGCTGTCGTTCTCCATCCTCACCCCGAAGCCCCACACCCATCTGCAGGCGTCCCCCTTCGTCTCCCGGGCGGATCTCGAAACGAGCCTGCGGTTCCTGAAGAGAGACCTCCCGGCGATGGCGCTGGGCAACGTGGAACTCCCGACGTTTCGTGCCGGCTTCCTGTGCGACTACCTCTCCCGGGGAGAC
The DNA here is from genome assembly GCA_016213885.1 of Candidatus Rifleibacteriota bacterium. Taxonomy (GTDB): domain Bacteria; phylum Muiribacteriota; class UBA6191; order JACPRK01; family JACQZM01; genus JACQZM01. The sequence goes on from JACQZM010000470.1 coordinate 4,933, forward strand.
GCCCGGGTCGGGAGATCGCTGGTGCAGCAGATCATGACCGATCCGGACGAGCGTTTCGCCCTGTCCTATCGGGACTACCTCGCCGAGATGGATCGCATCATGTCCGCCGGAGCCGCGCCATGGTCTCTGTCGCCTGGCAGCTGGCCCGGCCGCCCGGCTCCGGCCCCGCCCGGGCAGGTCCCCGATCCGGAGAGGGACACCGACGATCCAACCGCGGGGACCGATGCGGGTCCGGAAGACCCGGACGCCGATCGCGCCGACGCGAGCTCCCGGGGCGATCGTACGAACGACGGCTGATCCTCCCTCTTCTTCGGCTGACCTGCTTTCCGCCGCCGCATCAGGAGCTAAACCTCGGCCACGGGTTGGACGATAACAATTCCGTAGGGCGAGTGCGCCCTTTTGCCGGAAGAGCCTCCCCCGGGCGTTGCCCGGGCCGGAGGCCCAGTCGAACCAAGAGCCGCAGCAAGGTCGAAGAAATGATGCAACTCCGGTACGTCCACCTCCTCCTCGTCACGACCACCCTCCTGGCGCCGCTCGTACGGCCGCCGCCGGTCGCCGCCTCGATGACGACCGGCCGGGCCCCCATTCTCTCGGTGGCCGTCCTGCTGCACCAGCGCTCCATCCAGATCGGTGGCACCCGGGGCTTTCGCGTGCTGGACCACCGGACCAGCGGTCAGCTCGACCTGCAGTGGGGCGGAACCAGGGTCGCCGTGGATGGGTGGATGGCCGGCTTGAAGTTCCGGAACGGCAACTACCACAAGCTGGTGGTCTGCCCGACCTCCGGGGGGTTCGTTCTCATCAACGGGAAGCCCTACAGGGGGTACTTCGAGCTCCATGAAGACGGTCGTGGCGGGGTCAACGCGGTCAACATCGTGGATCTCGAATCGTACCTGTACGGGGTCGTCAAGGCCGAGATGTCGGCCAGCGCCCCGCTCGAGGCGTTGA
>JACQZM010000470.1:5902-11991 GCA_016213885.1 Candidatus Rifleibacteriota bacterium
AGCGCCCCGCTCGAGGCGTTGAAGGCGCAGGCCGTGGCCGCCAGGACCTACGCCTTCCGGAATCGCGACACGTTTCGATCGCGGGGGTACGGTCTGAAGGCGAACGAACAGTCCCAGGTCTACGGTGGCGTGAATCTCGAAGACCCCAGGACCGCCCGGGCGGTCAACGACACCCGGGGCATCCTCGTGACGTACCGCGGAGAGGCGATCGAGGCGCTCTTCCACGCTGCCTGCGGGGGCGTCACGGAGAACAACGAGGAGGTCTGGGCCTCGCCTCCGGCAGCCTACGAACGAGCCGTGGCGTGCCCCGGATGTCGTCGCTCGCCGCTGCCTCCGTGGAAGGCGCGCTTCGACTACCCGACCATCGCGAAGCGCCTCCGGGCCTACGGGTGGAACGTCGGAGAGATCACCCGGATCACCACGACCATGACGAGCACCGGCCGGATCAAGGATGTCATGGTCCACTCGTCCACCGGCACGGCCAGGGTCCCGGGAAACAACTTCCGGATCATGGTCGACCGGAAGGCGATTCGCAGCCTCCGGTGGATGGGACAGGCGAGTGGCACGGCGGAGCACGACGAGGACGACCGGTCTTCGGTGCCCTCCCCGACCGGGAGCACAGCCATGGGCCAGGAGCCCGAACCGGAGGTCGAGGGCGACGGTTCGGTGCCCGCGGCCGACACGGCGATCAGGGATATCATCGGTCGGTACGTGGCGGATGACCCCGGCGGCCGTTTCCTCGAGGTCATGGGAGTCGGCTGGGGGCACGGGGTGGGCCTGTGCCAGCGGGGGGCCAAGCTCCTGGCCGAGACTGGCCGGTCGTACCCGGCGATCCTCAGGACCTACTACACGGGAGCTCAGCTGGGACGGGCCTACTAGGGGGCATGATTCTTGGAACTTTCACGAGAAACGCATGTCTCCAGGTGCAGTGCCTCCCGCTCGCGATCTCCTCTCAGGGAGAGCAGTTGCCAGGTCAGGTCGAGCAAGGCTAGAATCTTGTGCGGGTCGATTTGTCTGGATCGATCGAAAAAGTGAACACCGACGCAGCGGTCACGCTCTATAGGTTGCTGAACGAAGAGCGCTAGAGGAAAGCAAGGCAACAACAATGTTTCGGTTCGGCTCGTCCAACACCAGCCTCGGGATCGACATCGGCAACAGCTCGATCAAAGTGGTGCAGATGAAGAAGGGGCCCAACGGTCCTCAACTGGTCGGCCTGGCCATCGAGCCGGTGCCCGAGAACGCCTTGGTCGACGGGGCCATCAACGATCCCCAGGCGATCGCCAACATCATCAAGACGATCCGGAAGCAGAACAACCTCCAGGTGGACAACACGGTCGGCGCGCTCGCGGCCCAGAACGCGATTCTCCGGTTCGTGCCGTTCCCGGTCATGCCCGATCCGGAGCTCGAGATCGCCGTCAGAAACGAGGCCGAGCACTACGTGCCGTACCCTCTGGACGAGGTCACCCTGGATTTCGCCAAGCTCACCCAGTACGAAGAGGAAGGGATGGCCCGCTGCCTGGTGCTCCTGGTGGTGGCCCAGAAGGAGTACGTGACCCAGCTGCAGACGGTCTTCAAGGAGTCCGGGATCTCTCTCGACGCCGTGGACATCGACACCCTGGCGGCGCTCAACTCGCTCGAAGCGTCTCTCAAGGCGGGCAAGCCGCTTCCGGACGGCCAGGAGGGCGATGCGGCGCCGGTGGCCGAGGGCGACAAGGGCGAGGTCGTCGCCGTGATCTCGATCGGTGCCCGCACCACCAACGTGAACATCCTGAAGAACGGGGTCCTGCGCTTCACCCGCCCCATCCCGATTGCGGGGAACAACATCACCGCCCTGATCCAGAACGTCTTCAAAGAGTCCTTCGCCGAAGCCGAGCGGACCAAGATCGAAGAAGGGGTCCTGGGACTGTCCGGCTCCGAGGAAGGGAACCAGGAGTTCACCGAGATTGTCCAAACGACCATCGAAGAGCTGGCGGGCGAGATCAGACGCTCGTTCGACTACTTCAAGGCCCAGACCCGAGAGCCCTTGATCCACCGGGTCATCCTGACCGGTGGAACGTCCAAGTTGAAGAACCTGGACGTGTTCCTCACCAACGAGTTCGGTATCGACGTGGAGATGGCCGACCCGCTCCAGGGGATCGAAGTCGCGCTCCCCAACCCGGAGGTTCTGGAGGACTACCTGCAGGACTTCACGGTGGCGATCGGATTGGCCCTCAGAGGAGTCGTTGACGCCTAGTTTTTCTGTGGAGCCCGCGAGCGATCCCTGTCCGGGGTCACCAGAGAAGGTGCAGCATGATTAAGATCAATCTCCTTCAGAAGAAGGCGAGCACGAAGATCACGATTCCGTTCGGCTGGATTTTCGTGGTCGCATACGCCCTCGCCGCCTGCGCTGGACTCTACGCCGTCAACGGGTGGCGGGTGGACGAGGTCGAACAGAAGAGGGACGAACTGAACAAGAAGAAGGACGAGGTGAAGAAGGTCAAGCAGTTCACCGAGCAGAAGCAGGCCAAGCGCAAGGAGTTCGAGGGCCTGCAACGGAACAAGAGCGAGTACGAGCGCATCTTGAACCAGACCTCCGGTGGCGGCTGGACCCCGACCCTCCTCCTCTTCGAAGAGGTCCTCACGGAGGCGAAGACCGTCTGGTTGCGCGACCTGAGGATCGAGGGCGACGGCCGGGTCCAGCTCAACGGACTCTCCAAGGACAACGGGAAGAAACGGCTTCTGGTGGGGATCACGGCGCTGCTCGAAGCGCTGAAGAAGAAGGAGACCCAGTTCAAGTCGGTGCGGCTGAAGAGGATCACCTGGGAAGCTTTCCGGGACCAGACAGTGGCGAGCTTCGAACTGCAGTGCGTGTTGAACCGCTACTAGGTCGGAACCGGGCTGAAGCTGAAAGGACTGTTGAGCTATGAACAAGTTCCTCACCTACGTGATGAGCGTACTGATCATCTCGGCCGCTGCCTTCATCGTGTTCTGGTTCTTGATCGAAGACCCCTACCGGAAAGAGATGGACGAGCTCGAGGCTCAGATCAAGGAAGAGCAGAGCAAGATCGAGCAGCACAAGAAGGACCAGAAGGACATCAAGAAGCTCGAGGAGGACATCGAGAAGATCAAGCAGGACATCTTCCGGATCCTCTGCAAGGCCAGGGGTCGCAGCCTCGAGCAGTTCCTCAGGGAGATCGAGGACGACGCGGACGCCGCGGCGATCAAGCTCGAGTCGATCCGGATCGAGTCGGTGGTCACCAAGGAGCTCAACAGCCGCATCCCGCTGGACTTCAACATCTCGGGCCCCTACTTCATCCTGTACGACTTCCTCCAGAAGCTCGAGACGGCCGGCAAGTCCAAGGGCAAGCTGGACTTCTCCCAGAGCCAGCTCTCGATCGCCCAGGAGAGCAAGACGGAGAAGCTCCCCAAGCTCACCCAGATCTCCGATAGCAAGCGGACCAAGTACAACCCCGGAACGGACATGTTCCCGAGGCTGAGGGTGACCCTCAACGGCGAAATCATCATCATCGACGATACCCAGCTCGAGAAGTACAAGACGGCCAACCTGTCCAAGTGCCCGGACGAGCCGGGTGCGGGAGGCGGCACCAAGGGACCTGACGGTGGAGATTGAGGTTCGACGGATCAGGACAAAATGGAATCTGGTCGATGAGAACCATGATAGAAGTGAGGAGCGGCATCATGAAATACGGGTCGTTCAGAGCCACACCAATCGCGGCGCTCGCAGTCGTTCTCGCGTTCACCCTGAGTGCTGGCGTCATGACGGTCTGGGCAGCCGATCCCCCGCCCGCCTCTGGTGACGGCGCCGCCCCTCCGGGGGGCGACGACGCGCCGGCGGCCGCGGATCCCGGCGGCGGTGGCGGTGGCGGCAAGCGGCCGTACCTGGACCCGTTCAAGGCTCTCATCGAGCCGAAGGTGGAGCTTCCTCCGCCGACGACGGTGATGCCGGTGATGCAGACCCAGGCCGCTGCGCCCCCCCCGGTTCCTCCGGTGAACTTCAAGGTCAATGCGGTGGCCGGCGAACACCCCAACTACGTCGCGGTGATCGAGTTCGAGGGGCAGACCTACATCGTCCAGAGCGGCACCAAGGTGCCCGACGAGAACCCCGCCTTCGAGGTCCGCAACGTCACCGCGGAGAAGGTCGAGGTGTTCGATCGGAAGACGAGCCGGATCGTCCAGAAGAACCTGCTCACGGAGTAGCGGTGATCGGACCCGGGCCTTCGGGTCCTGGAGGTGAGTGCCGGCCCCGGACAGAGGGGCCGGCCGGGTAGCGAAACGACTGGCGGTGCCCCGTCGATGTGACTGTTCGTACGCAGTACTGGTTGCAGCATCGAAAGACACAGCAAGGAGACGAAGATGAGTCACAGGAAGCGACTGCTTTCGGTCGTCCTGATCCTGTCCTTTGGCTACGTCCTGTACGGGACGTTCCTCCGCGCTTTCACCCTGAACTCCAGGGAGCAAGACCTCTCGGTCATCTTCAACACCATCGCCGCGGTCGGGAAGTTCAACGTGGTGGTGGACCCGAAGGTCCGCCAGAAGATGAGCGTCACCCTGGACAGGGTCGACCCGCTCCAGGCGCTCTACATCGTGGCCAAGCTCAACGGTCTCCAGGTCAAGAAACTGGCCGAGGTCAAGGGCAAGGACACCTACGCCATCGCCCCGCAGGATGTGATCGAGAGGGGGTTCGAGCAGGGCTTCACGCGGGCCAAGAGGCTGCGCTACGCCAAGGCGGAAGACGTCGCGCAGATCGTGTCCAAGGGCCTTGGCAAGGAGGTCAACATCGGCGTCGAGAAGGACCCCAGGACCAACTCCCTGGTTCTTCGCGGCACCGAAGAGGTGCTGAACAAGGTCGAAGACCTGATCAAGGAGCTGGACCTCCCGGTTCCGCAGGTCATGATCGACGCCAAGGTGGTCACCGTCCAGACCACCTTCACGCGGAACCTGGGGTTCCTGTGGAACTTCGGGGTCGGCAAGGCGGCCGACGGCATCGTGACCGACAAGACCGCGGGCAGCGGCTCCATCTACGCCATCACCGAGTACCAGAGGACCCGGAACAACTCGAGCTTCTACGACTCGCCGACCAACGCCAGGGGATCCAACATCTTCTCGTTCGGCGACTTCTACCGGTCCAACTTCTTCTTGAACTCCGCCTTCGCCGCCCTCGAGACGAGCGGCATCACCCGGACGCTCTCGTCGCCACGGCTGCTGGCCATCAACGGCGCCCAGGCGCAGCTCAGGATCGGCGACAAGATCGTCTTCTCGGGAGGTCCTTCCCAGCCGCCGGAGGAGCGTGACACGGGCACCGTGATGGACATCACTCCCCGGATCAACAAGGACAACTTCATCACCATGGACATCAACGTCGAGCAGAGCACGGCGCGGTTCGACCGCGGCGACTTCCCGACGATCACCCGTACCAACGCCAAGACGACGGTCCAGGTGAAAGACGGGGAGGAGGTCCTGGTCGGCGGTCTGGTCCAGGAGAACTCCTCGCCGAACAAGATCATCGTGCCGTTCCTCGTAGAGATCCCATTGATCAAGCACTTCTTCCAGAAGAAGAACAACCAGAACACCTCGCTGGAGCTGGTGATCCTGCTGACGCCCCGGGTGGTCAAACAGAACGTGGCGCAGGACACCGGCGAGATCTCGCCGCCCCCGATCAGCCTCGGCATAGGTGGAAGCAAGGGTGAGGCGCCGCACGTCGGCCTTCCGGAGCCCGGCGGTCCACCGTCTCCAGGCGGGGCAGGGCCGATCGTGGTTCCGTCGGCCAGGGGGAGCCCGGCCGGGCCCGGCGGTGACCTGAGCGACATCAACGACATCTTCGACGGCCCCAAGCCGCGAGGCCCTGACACGGCTCCCTCGGCCGGACCGGCGGCCAGCGCTCCGAACGGTGCTCCCATGCCGCCCATTCCGCCGCCCCGCGGCGGGCTGGACATCCCGGAGCTCGGCCTCTGACGAGCTCCTGCCCGCAGGACTTTCCGCAGCCGGCCCGCGGGGACGGCCCGGGGGGGGTCCAGGGGGGCCGGTGCGCAGCAACGGCCCTCCTGGCTTCAACGCCCCCCGGCTGAGCACCGGCGCAGCCGGCGAGCCCG
>JACQZM010000471.1:0-7575 GCA_016213885.1 Candidatus Rifleibacteriota bacterium
AGCCGGGCTGCGGGAACCGGTTCGAGGCTGCCTCCGGGCGGTCTCCAGTACAGGCCGACCCGGCGGTGGATCCCCACCTCGTGGGTGTCCAGACAGATGGGCACGTCCCCGGTCGCAAGGCGCACGGTGAACGAGGCCTCCGACGCATCGAGCCCCTTGTACAGGCGGTGGGGGCCGACCGACAGCAGGGTTCGCCCGGAGCCGCGGACCAGGAAAGTGTGTAGCCCCGACCGGACCGTCGCGAGCGTGCCGTCCCACCGGGCTCTCAACGGGGCCAGCGCGTGGGGATACCCGTGGCGGGCCACGCTCCACCGGTGCACGTACGGGAGGGCCAGGTCGATCCCGGCCTTGAAGTCGATGCCGGGGTGGACCTCTTCCAGTATCGGAGGCTCGTCGATGGGCACCTCGTCGGGGAACGACAGCCCGGTCAGGGCCCAGCCGCACTCGATCGTCGGCGTCGCCACAGGCATGCCCGGCGAGGAGACCGGAGTCACGGCCAGCCCTGGCGCGGCGGCCGAGGCGGCTGGCGCCGTGGCCAGGCGGATCGTGTGGGCTCCCATGGCCAGGGTTCTCACGGCCTCGCAGCGTCCGCGGGTCGGACGGCCAGGGGCGCCGAGGACGGGCCGGCCGTCGATCATCAGCACCGACGGGGTGTCCGTGGTGACCCTGAACCGGTAGGAGCTGGTCCAGGGGACCGTCACATGGGCGCGCCAGACCCGGGCCGTCGCTGGCACACGCGTCTGGACCGGGTCGCCGATCGCCGCCACCGTCGCCCTGCCCAGGCCGGCGGCCACCACGCTGTCGGGGTCCCAGCCCTGCCAGTAGTCGGCCCAGCACCAGCCCTGCCGACGATCGTCCGGGGGCGGTCGCAGCTCCCAGGGCTCCATCCGTCCAGTCACGAGCAGATTGGACGCCTGCCAGGGCTGGTGGCCGAGGTCGCCCTGCGGGTCCGGGTCGGCTTCGGCCCGGGCCTCGATGGTGCACCCGAAGAGCGCCCTGCCATCACCGGCGGCGTCCGGGCCGGAGCGCCCCGCACCCGCATCGGGCCTGGCCGGAGGTGGAACTACGTCGTCCCCGCGCGTGCGGAAGAGGTAGCGGGCCGGTACCACCCTGGGCTGCCCGACCGCCCGGTCGCCGGCGGGCCCGGCCGCTCCGGGGAGAACGCCGTCCGGGCCTCCGACCGGAGGGCACCACAAGAGGTGGATCCGCGCTCCGCCGGTTCGCTGGTAGTGGTCCACCCGCAGACGGTGCAGGCCCCTGGAGAGCCACACCCGGCCGAATCGCCGCAGCGGCTGGTGGTCTCCCCAGTTCGTGACGACCGGCCAGTCGTCGATCGCCACGAGGGAGCCGTCGTCGGAGTCCGTGCCGATCGACCACTGGCCGGTCCGGGGCACCTGGAGCCAGCCGGTCCAGCGGAACGATCGGTTCAGAAACCCGGTGGGTCCATCCCAGTCGAGCTCCAGCGGGCCATTGGCTCCGACCCCGCCCGGCGCGGTGAAGTCGACGTTCCCGAACTCCTGCCGGAACAGCCCTGGTCGCCCGACCTCGGTGAGGTAGTCCACCGGCCCGGCCCGGCCGGTGACCCAGAAACGACAGCGCAGGCCGTCGGTCCGGGGCAGGGCGAAGACGAGCGCCAGCGCCATCGCCAGGACGCCGGCCAGAGGCAGGGGAAGGCGGCTCATCACGTTCCATTATATAGTGGCCCGGGCCAGAGGGCGTGACCCGCCGCATCCGGCTTCGATCGCCGCGACGCCGGTGATACACGATCGACCCGCTGGCGTTCACTCATGTCCTGCCGTCGATCTCCCGATGGAATACTCGGGCGTCGAGTCGTCTTCGCGTCGCAGTTCTCGACGTCTCTTGCAGAAACCCCGGCTCCCCGGAGCGCTCCGTGAGCGCCGCGCCGGCGGGGGGCGGGAGGTGCGACCAGCCTGGGAGGCTCGAAGATGCGATGGGTGTTGCTGCTCGCGGTCGGGTTCTCTGCGACCGCTGCGTGGGCCACGGAGTTCGACGTTTCCGAGGGTTACCTCGGGTGGGGCGGGGACGGTGCTCAGGTGTTCAGGAGCAAGGTGTCGATCGTCCGGAACAACCTCAACAACGACCGGGCCGTCCTGGTGATCGTCGACGACATGAAGCCCCGCGGCTCGCGCCGTAGACTATCCAGGGTGACCGTCGACTACGTCGGCGGGAGGAACGCGTCGGAACGGCTGCTGTCGGCGATCCGGAACAAGACGTTCACGTACCAGATGCAGCCCATGTACAAGAAGGCGGCGCTGTCGCCGCGCAGCGCCAGGGTGGTCCTCCCCAGGGCAGACGGGGTGCGGGCCACGCTCAGGTTCTACTACACGCTCCACCGCCCCATGGATGGAGAGTCCGAGAAGGACCTGGCGCCAGAGCTGACCCGGACGGTAGACACCGGCCAGATCGAGGCTCTTCCTCCGCTGAACCCGTTCAACAGCGCCGTGGTGCGAAGGCCCCGATATCCCGAGGACGAGGGCGTCCAGGTCGCGACGGCCCGTGCGGTTCCCGATGCGGACGCGGCGGCCCAGGGCGAACCGGGGAGACCGACCGTGGACGAGCCGCCCGGCAGCGGCGAGACAGCAGGGGGCGCGGCCGACGAGGGTCGCTCCAAGGAGGAGCTCGCCATGGCACGAGCCCGGGAGCTGGCCCGGACGGCCAGGCGGATCGACCAGCCGGAGCCCGAACAGGCCGTCGACGGCGAGGTGCCCGACCCCGTGGGTATCGCCGGCGAAGGTCCGGAGGGCCCGGCTGCCCCGGCGTCCGGCCGGATGGCCGTGCTCGAAGACACGCCCGAGATGGTAGAGGCGGAGCGTCGGGCCATGGAGCGGATCCGGAAGATGGGGCTCGAGGCGCCCGCCCGGTAGGTGGCTGGAGAGGCTCCTCCAGGATCCCCCGCCTGTGTCGCGGAGTCGGGCCTGGGATCGGGCCTCGGCGTGGCTGCAGAGTCGCCGAGGAAGTGGAATTGATTCATTTGAAGTCGCGCTCGGGGGAGAGAGGAAAGAGGAGGGGATCCGGATTGAGGTCGCGCTCGGGGGCGCTTGTTGCTACAATGAAGGCCGTATGTCCGAGCAGAAGATTGTCATCTGTGACGAGGCGAAGCGGCTCATCAAGGAAGGCGACGCCAAGACCGCCAAGGGTCTTCTCAAAGACCACCTGAGGGACGTCCCCAACGACACGGCGGCACTCTACCTGCTCGCCTCGGTCTACAGGACCGAGAAGCGCTACACCCGCGCCCGGAAGTGCCTGGAGCGGCTTCTGCAAGAGACGCCGGCGGACCAGCCGGCGCAGTACCTCATGGCCTGCGTGGACATGGAGGAGGGGAGCTACCAGGTCGCGGCCAAGGGCCTCGAGAAGTTCCTCCAGAAGAACCCTCAGGACGCCTACGCCCACAACTCGATCGCCTTCTGCTACAACAGGCTCGGCCGGGCCCGGGATGCCGAAGATCACCTGAAGACGGCGATCGGCATCAACCCCTCCGACCCCTACAACTACTACTGCCTCGCCCTGTTGTTTCTCGATCGGGGAGAGCCGCTGGTGGCGGAAGGGCATCTGAAGCAGGGGCTGAAGGCCGTGCCCAGGGATCCGCAGCTCAGGGAGCAGCTGGCCCGTCTCCACCTGTCCCGCGGGGACATCGACAGCGCGATCCAGGATTTCGAGCTGCTGACCAAGCACTATCCGAACCTCGATCGTGGTTTCCTGGGCCTCGGACGCTGCTTCATGGAGAAGGGGGTCACGGAGCAGGCGCTGCTCCACTTCGCGATCGCCCGTGAGAAAGACCCCAAGGCGTGGGAGGGTCACGCGTACGCCGGCCTCGTCCACCACGAGCTGGGTGAGCTGGCCCAGGCCGTCGAGTTCTACACCAGGTCTCTGGAGCTCTACCCGGACAACCCGAAGGTGCAGGCCAACCTGAGCGAGGCGACCATGCGGCTGGGCATGGTCATCAAGCCGTTCCTGACGCTCAACCAGACCATCACCACGGCCAAGGACTACCACTACGCCCGGTATCTGCTGGCCAAGCTCTACGCGAAGGAGGAGCTCTTCGACCGGGCCGAGGAGGAGCTGCTCGAGGCGGTCAAGCTGGATCCCAGGGACGTCTACACCCAGAACCTCCTGGCCGACGTGTACCTCAAGGCGAACAAGGTGAGCGATGCCCGCAAGGTGCTCGACTCGATCTCGAAAGACAACCAGGACCCGTACACGCAGCTGCTCAAGGGCAAGCTCCTCTTTCGCGAAGGCAAGAAAGAGGAGGCCAAGAAGCTCCTGAGGGAGCTCATCAAGGAGAAGCTGCCCGATGAGGTCCTGCAGGAAGCTCGCCGCCTGATCGGACCCTGACCGCGCACCGGCCGTCGCGCGGGCCGGGTCTACGGGAGACCGACGGCTTCGTCGATAGTTCCCATGGACCGTTCCCGGTTTGCGGCATTCTCTGCGCCGATGATACACTCTGGTCGTGAACGTGCCTCGCCTTTGTCTCTTCGCTTGAGGAGCGGCCCGGAGCTGGTTCGGCCATCGCCGCGTCGCTCCGGGTGGTCCAAGCCATGCCGTTCGACCTGACAGGGCTCCATGTGAGCCTCGCCCTGTGGCTCGTGGTGTTTCTGGCATGGCTCGTCTGGTACCTGTGGGAGAATCGCCAGCTTCGCCAGTTCGAGAGCATCGTCTCCAGCCGGATGGCTGCGGCTCTGGGGCAGGCGGGCCCCGCGCCTCCAGCGATCGGATCGGGCCCGGCGGACAGGCCGAATCCGGCTGCCCTCGACCCGGCTGCGATCCCGGAAACCCCCGAAGACCTGATCCCGGACGACGACCTGCCCGTGGGCCTGGGATCCAGGCTGGGAAGCGCCCTGGGCGGCGGGTCCGACGAGCCCGGGCGAGGAGCCGTGAAGCCCGATGCGACCCGGGCGCTCGAGGACATGAAGAAGGCCCGGGCCGGTGGCCCCTCCGGCCTCTCGAGGGCCGAGGCCAAGGGCCTCTTCGGAGGGGCTGACGAGGACGACGCGGAGGAGTCGGAAGAGCCCCCGGAAGGGGAGCGAGCTGGACCCTCCGGCGGGGCGACCGACGAGGGGGACGAGCTGACCAGTTTGTTCAATCGTGTCAGGCGATCGGGCGCCGGCCCCCCTGCGGCAGAGGAGTCCACCGAGGAGCGGGCGGACGAGCCGGCATCCGACGAGGCGGGAGAGGAGGGCCTGGCGGGCCTGTTCTCCGGCGGCCCCGCCGCGGGCCGGTCGACGGGAAGGCCAGCCCGGACCGCCCCACCCGAGGAGGACGATCTCGAGGCGCCGTCCCCGACGGGGCGTGCCGGTCTGGATCGGATCGACGCGCCCGAGGACGCCGACCAGGAGGGCGACGCCGGAGAGGCCGCACCGGAAGGTGGACCGGACAGCGGCGCCGGCGCCAGGGGCGAGCCCCCTCCGGCCCAGCCGGGCGGCGCCGATGTGGCCGCGGCGCTCGGTCTGTTCGCCGGTCCGACGGCTCCGGCCGCGTCGCCGGAGCCCGGGGCCGGTCCGAAGCGCGGAGGCGCGCTGATGTCCCGACTCGGGAAGGGCGCCACGGATTCCGCGGCCACCCCGGCCTCCGGTCCGCCGGCGCGGGCGAGCGGGCTCATGGGTCGGCTGGCGTCGATAGGAGCCCCGCTCAAGCCTTCCGACGAGGGCGTTGCCGGCCCCCCGAGCCCTCCGGGGCGCCTGATGGATGACGACGATCAGGCACCATCCCAGGGCTCGGAGCAGCCGCTCGATCCGCACAACGCTTCGGCGCTGGCGGCCATGTTCGGCGTCCGCCCCGAAGGGCGAGAGGCCCCGGAGCCGGACGAGGAGGCGGCGACCGATGAACCGTCCGGCGGTGCGCCCCCCGGTTCCGAGGAGGAGGAGAACGAGCTTCTCCGGGGGCTTTTCGGCGGACAGATCCCGGCGACGCTCGATTTCGGAACCCAGGAGGAACAGGCGGCGTTGAGAGCGGAGGCCGAGGCCACCGCCCGGGAAGCCGGCTCACCCCAGCAGCCCGAGGGGCCTGAAGGACCGCAGCCCGGAATGGACCGCGGAGGCCAGGGCGGCGCGCCAGGCGGCTGGCCCGGTTTCGGGCCGGCCGGAGAAGCGGGAGGAGCGGACGGGCCTCGCGCCGGGGGAGCGGGAGCGGCCTTCTGGCCCGTCCACCAAGAGAGCGGCGAGACAGAATATACCGGGTCTTCGAGCGCCGACGGATCTCCGGCCGGAGGGTTTCCACGGATCGGGGATCCTGCCTCGCCAGCGGCTTCGACTCCTCCCGGTGCCGGCGACGCCCCGTTCCCGGGCTTCGTGGGCGCCGATGGGGCTGCCCCGCCATGGCCGGCCGCGGTCCCGGAAGAGCCCGGGGCGACGCCGCAGCGGCCCGGTTCCGACGAGGGGTCGGTCGCCCCGACCTCGCGGCAGGCCCAGGCCGGCCCGGTAGAGGCCGGACAGCCCGCCGAGCCAGGCAGCCTCGGCGGCGCCGGGGCCCAAGAGAGCTCCGGCCCACCGGGGCGCGGGCAGCGCATGCTGGAGCGGTTCTACGCGTTCTACAGCACCGTGATGACCGAGACCGAGGGCAAGCCGTCCAAGGGAGGCAAAACCAAGCTCGACCCCGAGGCTGCGGGGCTCGTGTTCAAGCGCGTCATGGAGAAGGCCCGCAAGACCACCGGTGGTGCGACCGCGCGACCTCCCGACTCGGACGGAGAGCAGCTGCTGGTCACCGGGCAGTTCGAGCAGGCCATCGAGTTCTACCGACGACGCCTGGCCAGCAACGAGGCTGGCGAGACCGACCGCTACAGGCTCGGTGATGCGCTGCTGAAGCAGGGGAAGACCGCGGAGGCCGTCAAGGAGTGGGAGCAGATGCTGGCGCTCTTCCCGAACGGCGTCCACTCGTTCGCGGCGCTGTCGGAGCTGCTGAAGCTGAACGCGCAGCGACGCCAGCCCGCCGGCCGGTCGATCTCGTTCCGGAAGCCCCAGGCCGGGTCGGTGCCGGCGCCGGTCGTCGCACCGGCGCCGGCCCCTGATCAGCCCCAGGCCGTTCCGTCGGACGAGCCGGGCGACTCCTACCTCGCGGCGGCCCTTCCGGAGGACCGCCTGGCCTGGACCCGCACCGCAGGCCGGTTCGGAGACGACGATCTGGCCCGCGCCATCCAGGGCGTCGAGGACGAGCTGAGAGCCGCGCAAGAGCGGTGGGACCTCTGGGAGGTCCTGGCGTACCTGTACTTGCGGAGCTCGAGCCTCAAGGAGGCTCTGGAGATCTACGGCCACCTGGTCCAGTCCGTGCCCGGCGACCCGCGCTACAGGTACTACCTGGGAGTGCTGCTGGCACGCCAGGGGGATCGGGCCGGCGCCGGTCTCCACTGGCAGGCCGCCCTGGACATCGGGGCGTCGGGGCTCCTGCGATCCCGGCTGCAAGATCAGCTCGCCCGACGCTAGGCCCGCCCCGGGCTCCGGCCGTCCCACTCCCCCGGCCTCCCATCCAAGACCCGGCGCCTCGCCGGATCCGAGTCGCAAGACCCGGCGCCTCGCCGGGTCCGAGTCGCGCCCCCGAGCGCGACCTCAATCCGGATCCCCTCCT
>JACQZM010000471.1:7586-11755 GCA_016213885.1 Candidatus Rifleibacteriota bacterium
GCCGGATCCGAGTCGCAAGACCCGGCGCCTCGCCGGGTCCGAGTCGCGCCCCCGAGCGCGACCTCAATCCGGATCCCCTCCTCTTTCTTCTCTCTCCCGAGCGCGACCTCCAACCTGGTCCTTTCCTTCTTCTTCCTCGGTGACTCTGCAGCCAGGCCGACGCCCGATCACAGGCCCGACTCCTCGAAACAGGTGGGGGATCCTGGCCACCCCGCCCGATCTGGCTACGAGAGTCGCGACGGAGGGCCTGGTTCTGTCGATACTACGTATGAGATATGGCTCTCCAGCGAGATCGAGGCCGAACCGGGCGCGCGTGCGGAGCGGTCCTCGTTGCGCTGGTGACGCTGTCGCTCGCGCCGGTCGGGCCCGTTGCGGCTCAGGCGCCGGCCGCCAGCGTCGAGCCGCCTCGACGCCAGCCCTGGAACACCCGCGTGTCCGGGACCGACGAGCAGCGCAGCGAGATCGACCTGGTGTCGGGATACCTGGGGCCCAAGATGAGACGGTCCCTGGACCGGGTGCGTGGACCGGACCTCCCCGACACCCGGAGCCGGGCCTCCGAGGTGCCTCCGCCCCAGCTGTCGCTTCCGGATCTCGATCCGTCGCGGATTCCGGGTGCGCCGGGGGCTGGCCGGGCGCCCCGGCTCGTGCCGGAGAAGGCCGGCGCACCGATCCCGAGGCCCGATCTTCCCAGGCCGATCGACCCGCTGGTGGCGCGGATCTTCCCCACGCTGCGGCGAGCGACCTACATCGGCACGGCCGGTTGCCTCGCGTGTCACCCCGCCCTGAAAGACGACTGGCGTCGGTCGATCTACGGGCTGATCCACTACGATCGCACCATTCCCGAGGAGAGGCGAGGGTGCGAGGGATGTCACGGGCCCGGCAGCGAGCACGCCTCGAGCGGGTCCAAGGAGTGGATCGTCAATCCGATGCGGCTCGAGAGGCGACGGATCGCCAAGCTCTGCCTGTCGTGCCACGTCGAGGAGCGGTCGATCGGACGCCAGAGCTGGCACTTCACGGACCACTACGAGAGCTGGGTCTCGTGCGTCGATTGCCACTCGGTCCACAACCCCAAGGCCCAGAAGGCTCTGGCGGCCGAGCCGAACCTGCTGTGCTACAGGTGCCACCGGGAGCAGGAGGCGTACTTCTCGATGACCAGCCATCACCCGGTGAAGAGGGAGCGGGTCGACGGGCTCCGGTCCCGTTCGGACGGGAAGGTGCGTTGCATCGATTGCCACCAGGCCTACAGCGCCAAGAACCCACGGAACATGAAGGGGTCGAAGCGCGAGCTGTGCGCCCGCTGCCACGCGGAGTTCCGCGGCCCGTTCCTGTTCCAGCACGGCGGAGGCAGCGAGGAGCTGGAAGACGGTTGCCTCACGTGTCACGTGGCCCACGGCTCGCCGAACCGGAGCCTCTTCAGGCGGCCGGGTCGGGCTCTGTGCATCACATGTCACACCGATCGGATGGCTCACAACCCCTCCCAGAGCTGCTTCTCCGCTGCCGGGTGCCACAGCGACATCCACGGCTCCAACCGGAACCGGCTCTTCATCAGGTCGATGTGAGATGTGACAGGGACTGACGGCATGAGAGGGCGCTGGCGAACATGGGTCGCCGTGACGGCGGCTCTTCTCGTCTTCCCGGGGTTCGCCGCGGCTCGTCGCGACCGCCCCACCAACAAGCTCACCTCGAGCCTTTCGGGAACGGTGGCGGTCATCTCCCGGTGGACCGACGACTTCGTCGGCAACCGGCCGGAGTTCGAGCGCGAGTACGTGCTGCCCACCCGGCTCCACGTCCCGATTCTCGACCTGCTCTACGACGCTGCCCAGCCGGCCACCGTCGACCTGAGGCTCAGGTCGATCACGGAGCGCGACCGCGCGGCGACCCTGTGCTACAGGGATCTGCGGGCCTACATCGTCTCCGGACGGTTCGAGGAGTCGACGTTTCACGACCGGGAGTCGAGCAAGCCGTCCCACCGCCGCGAGTACGCCGGCGACTTCTACCTCAGGAGGTTCAACCAGCATCCGATCCACCTGTACTGGGATGCGGTCTCCCTGCAGGGCAACGGCCCGTACATCACCCGGAACCACGATGTCCACCGCTACGGCGTGAACGCCGATCTGAGAACCGACTTCGGGAGGCTCTCCGTGGAGATCCCCCGCTTCGAGCTCAGCGACCGGAACCGGCCGCTCAACGACATCGACGAGACCGCCGGCCGGATCGGGCTCCACCGGGCGTACCGGGACTACTTCCTGTCGTTCGAGTACGGGCTGCAGCGGGGCCGTCTGCCCTTCTTCCACGAGGTCTACGAGTTCGAGGAGCTGAACGTGAACGGCACCGCGGCCAACGTCTTCGGCTTCCACGACCTGAACTGTCGCCTCAACCTCACGTACCGGAATCGCCCCAAGGAGGTCGTGAGGAACTTCCACACGAAGGAGTACTGGGTGGGCGATCTGTGCGTCACGTTGACCCCCCTCGAACGCTCCTCGGTACGGCTCGGCGTCGCCCGGAAGAACGTCCGCACCCGCCGCCTCAACCGGTTCGGCATCAACCGGCTGAGCTCCGCGACGATCGCCACGATCCCGCAGCTGGAGGCGGTCCAGGGGTACGAGAAGAACGAGGCGCTCGGTGCCGAGACCTACGCCAAGCTGTTCTTCAACAAGTTCAAGAAGCTCTCCGGTCACTGGCGCTACGGCCAGACCACGGTCAACCAGGTTCCTCCCACGGACGTGGTCGCCTACGGCTCGACCATCCTCCTGCCGCACAAGCTCATCGACGAGGAGTACAGGCTGGGCTGGACGCCCAGCAAGCGGTTCGGCCTGAACTTCAGCAGGGACGTGGAGCGGCAGCAGAACCTGAATCGCAACATGTGGACCCGCAGCGACTACATGGATGCCTATGGCTACCTGAGCGTCTGGCACCACTTGCTGATCGGGGTGGACGTCTCGACGTGGAACCACCTCGTGAACCAGCCGCTCATCTCGGCGATGCTGGAGTCGGTCAAGAGCGTGGCGATGAACCTGACGTGGGACCTGCGCCACGGCTTCGAGATCTTCCTGGAGTTCCGCGAGATGACCAACAAGGGGGCGCGATCGGCGGTGGAGAAGATCGCCGAGTCCGGCGTCAGGTTCGCCAACGGGTCAGCCGCGGGGTTCGACGGCCGGATCTCCGTCACGTTCGACAAGCTGGAGGACTTCACCCAACCGGTGAACGACTTCCGCCAGGCCAGCCTGAACGTCGCGGGGACCGCGAAGTTCTAGAGGCCAAGACCCGGCGCCTCGCCGGGTCCGAGTCGCAAGACCCGGCGCCTCGCCGGGTCCGAGTCGCGCCCCCGAGCGCGACCTCGATCCGGATCCCCTCCTCTTTCCTCTCTCTCCCGAGCGCGACTTCAAATGAATCCCCTCCACTTCCTCAGGTGACTCTGCAGCCAGGCCGAGGCCTGATCACAGGCCCGACTCCGCGAAACAGGCGGGGATCCCGGGGAGCCCGGAGGAGTCGTGCTCCGATCGGATGCTGGCGTTGTGGTGCTAGCGTGGCGTCAGCTCGCGGACGCTCGCTGCCTCGACCGCCTCGATGGCTGCGAGACAGCTCGCCGGGTCGTGGGTCGCCACCACGAAGGCGCCGGTGCGCACGGCCACCACCGGCCTGGCGGTGATCAGCGTCGCCACCTCCGCCTCGACCGACCGGCCGGCGGGAAGCCGGGCCGGATCGACCACGGGCACCGACCATCCGCCGGCGACCAGGGCGTCGCGGACGCAGGCCAGGGTCATGCCGTGGGGGGGGCGACAGACCAGCACGGCCCGGCAGCGCGTGGAGCCGTAGATCGCCCGGTGGAGCGGCAGGTCCGACGAGGCGGCCCCGACCCGTCCGTCCGCGTAGTGGAAGCTCGTGCAGATCAGGTCCTGGTAGTCCAGAGGGCGATCGGGCAGGGCGTCGGCCGTGATGACGATCTCTCCGCAATCTCTCAGGGAGAGGCTCCAGGGAATGTGGACCGGAATGCCGGCCCTGGCCAGCGCCTGCCGGATCCGCTCGAACTCCCGGAGGATCGTCGTCGACGCCACGCGTCAGACCTCTCCCGATGGAGTGCCCTCGACCAGCGCCTGCCTGTCGAACGCCCGGGCGATCGATCGGGTGTACGGGGGATACAGGATTCCCAGGGGCGAGATCGGAAGAGC
>JACQZM010000472.1 GCA_016213885.1 Candidatus Rifleibacteriota bacterium
AAGACGGTCTCTCGCCCGGCCCGCTGCACGTCAGCCATCAGGCGAGCGAGCCAGAAAACGATGGGGGCGCCGGTCGCGACGTCCGGAAATCAGAAGGGCCCACCACCGTCAAAGGCGAACGGGTACCACCGTCAGTGAAGGAGGGGGGCCCTATCGCTGTGCCGATGCGCGACGGCCCCGCAGGTAGATGGGGGTGCTCAGTCCCCCCCCAAGCCCCCCAAGTCGAGAGGGCGAGGCTCCCTCTCGAGCTCTCCCTCCGGGGCGGCGGAGCTCCTCAGGGTACCGCCCCGGAAGAGGCCACTCCACCCTCGAGTCTCCCCCCTTCGATTCCACGAAGAGCCCGCTGCCATGCCTTTCTCTCGAAGGGGGGAGCCTCGACTTCTTTCCGATCCGCTCCGGCGTCCACCATGCAGCCGCCGGCCCCGGCACAAGACCCGAGATGCCCAGCGCCGAAGCCCAGCCGCAGGCGGGCCGGGAGACGCGACAGGGCGTCATGATCACGCCTGGGTAACGACGCCAGCAGCTCGATCGTTCGACGCAGCCCGGCAGACAAGAGGCCCGATCGTGACGAACTTCCCGGAACTCTGCAGGCTCTCCGCAGGAGTCGACCCCCAGGCGCTCTCGCCAAGGGGCGCTTGGCCCCGGCCATCGCGGCGAACATGATCGCACGGTCCGATGCCGATCCCCCACTCCAGGCGGGTGATTGTATATCATGCCGGCGGGGCATTCCCGGAGCCCGCTGACTTTCGTCCGACCGGCCCGGTCCGGAGGCTGGAGGAACCGACCCTGTGAGCTCGTGGACGCTGGACCTGTTGACCGTGTGCCTGTGGGTCCTGCTGGCGCTGCGGCTCGCGCGGCTCGGGCGTGGGGCCTCCGGCCCCGACGACCCCGGTGCCAGCGGCGATTCGATGTTCCTCCTGGGCGCCGCCCTGG
The DNA here is from genome assembly GCA_016213885.1 of Candidatus Rifleibacteriota bacterium. GTDB lineage: Bacteria > Muiribacteriota > UBA6191 > JACPRK01 > JACQZM01 > JACQZM01. Next base: position 934 of record JACQZM010000472.1, read on the forward strand.
CGCTGCGCCTGGCGATGTGCCGCGGGTTCTCCACCACGCCGCTCTTCGAGCACCCGCTGGTGGACGCCGCGTTCTACCACCGGTGGGCGCTTGCGCTGGCCGGCGGTCACGACCCGTACCCGGTGTTCGGAGTCGATCCGCTCTATCCCTACGTGCTCGGGGGACTGTACCGGCTCTTCGGCCCGGGACCGTGGACCGCGGGCCTCCTCGGCTGCCTCACCGGCGCCCTGTCGGTCAGCTACGTCCACCGGCTCTCGTCGCGCCTCGCCTCCAGGCCGGTGGCCCTGTTCGTCGGGACGCTGGCCTGTCTGTACGCCCCGGCACTCTGCTTCGACCTGCTGCGGCTCAAGTCGTCGCTGGCCCTCTGCCTCACCTTGGCCGCCCTGGAGAGCTTTCTGGCCGCCAGAGCCGGGGGGCCTCGCCGCCTCCTGGCGGCGGGAGCGTTGCTGGGCCTGGCGTCGCTCAACGGTACCCAGACCCTGGCGCTGGCCCTGGCGTTCGCCGTGGCTCTCGTTCGGGGACCGAGCCCGCTGCCGCGGCTCGCAGCGCTGCTCGCCTCCGCGAGCCTCGTGATCGCCCCGGCGACGATCCACAACGTGGTCGTGGGACGCCAGCCCGTGCTGTTCCACGTCGGTGGCGGGATGATCCTGTGGGCCTCGAACAACCCGGCGGCGTGGGGACGGCTCACGGCGCTCCCCGACATCCGCCAGGATTCGAGGTTCGAGGTCCCCGACTACATGGCGCTGGCGTCCAGGGAGCTGGGGCGGCCGGTCACCTCGTCGGAGGCTTCGGCCTATTTCAGGGACCGGGCCGTGGCGTTCCTCCGGGCCGATCCGGCCAGGGCGGTGAAGCTCGTGGTGGTCCGGGTCGGGCTGCTCCTCAACGCTTACGAGTGGCCCGACAACTACGACCTCGGCGTGCTGAGACTGCTGCTCGACCCGCTGAGTCTGCCGTTGCCGCTGTGGGGGCTGCTCGCTCCGCTGGGGCTGCTGGGACTGGCGCTGGCGTGCGGTCCCGCCGGAACGGCCTTGCCCGGCGCGCGGACGATCGCCGCATCGACCGTGCTCCTGGCGCTGCCGCTGGTCGTCACCTACTCCAACGCCCGGCTGCGCCTCCCCCTGCTGGCCGGCCTGCTGCCCCTTTCGGCGCTCGCCCTCGATCAGCTCGTCCGGTCGTCGGGGCGGAGGGCGGCGCTGCTGGGCGCCCCGCTCGTCGCCGTCGCCCTCATGATCCACGGACCGACCGTGCGGGTTCCTCCAGCCCCGGCTCTGTTCAACCTGGCCGACGTCTACCTCCGGGAGGACCGCCCGACCGAGGCGTGCCGGCTCTACGAGGCCGCTCTGGCCATCGACCCGGACCACGTGGGCTCCCTGGTGAACCTGGCGAACCTCCTCTTTTCCGCGGGCCGCTACGGCCGGGCCGCGGATCTGCTGGAACGGGCCGTGGACCTGGGCCCCCGGGTGGGCCCCTACCTGTATAACCTGGGGAACGCGTACCGCCGGTCGGGGCGGCCGTGGCACGCCGTGTCGGCCTACTCGAGAGCCCGCCGGCTCATGCCCGACGAGCCGCAGCTGGGGCTCAAGCTCGGCCTGGCCCTGGCCGACTCGGGCTCCGCCCAGGCGGCCCGGGCCGTGCTCGAGACGGCGCTGGAGTCGTTCGCCAGCGGTCGGCCCGGGACCCTGCCCACCTCGCCGGAGGAGCGGGCCGAAGGGTACCGGGCGCTGGCCGCTCTCAAGGAGGCCGGAGGCGACAGGGCCGGAGCGGCCCTCGAGCGGGCGCGAGGCCAGACCCTGCTGGATCCGGTCAGGAGCCCGACGCGGTCCGGACAGCGTAGCGCACCGGATCGATCAGACCGGCCTCGGCGAACCCCCTGAGCCTCAGGGCGCAGGAGTCGCAGGCGCCGCAGGCCCGACCCTGGTCGTCGGGGTCGTAGCACGAGTGGGTGAGCGAGTAGTCCACCCCCAGCTCCATGCCCCGGCGGATGATCTGGCCCTTGGTCATCTCGATGAGCGGCGCATGGATCGTGACCCGGACCTTCCCCTCCACGGCAGCCTTGAGAGCGAGGTTGGCCATCCGCTCGAACGACTCGACGAACGCTCTCCGGCAGTCCGGGTACCCGGAGTAGTCCACGGCGTTCACTCCGATGAAGAGGTGGCCGGTCCCGAGCACCTCCGCAAGCCCCAGGGCGATGGAGAGCAAGATCGTGTTGCGAGCCGGCACGTAGGTCACCGGGATCGAGTCGGTGGGCTCCCGGTTCTTGGGGACCTCGAGGTCCGCCGTGAGCGCGGACCCTCCGAACGCCCGCAGGTCGAGCCGGATCACCCGGTGGCTCGCCGCCTCGAAATGTCGCGACACCCGGGCCGAAGCGGCCAGCTCCACGTCGTGCCGCTGGCCGTAGTCGAAGGCGACCGTGTGACAGACGAACCGCTCGCTTCTGGCGATCGCCAGGGCGGTCGTCGAATCGAGTCCGCCCGAGAGAAGCACCACCGCACAGCCAGGCCCCATGACTAGACCCCTCTTTCTCTCTGCGGCCAGAGGACCCTGTGGAGCTGGACCTGGAGGCGGGCCCGCAGCCGGTCGCGCAGGATCCACGAGGCGAGCTCCGCCGGCTCGAGCGCAGGGTGGACCGCCGCGAACAGCACCTCGACCCCGGGGTCCACCGCGCGCGTGGCGAGCATCGACCTGGCCCACTCGTAGTCGGCCCGGTCCGCGACCACCAGCTTGAGCTCGTCGCCCGGCCTCAGAAAGCCCAGGTTCTCCAGCCGGTTCGATCGTTCCATGCCGGACCCGGGACACTTGAGGTCCATGATGCGATGGACCCTCGGGTCCACCGGCTCGATCGGGAACGCCCCGGACGTCTCGAGCAGCACCGTGAACCGTTCGTCGGCGAGCCGGCGCATCAGGTCGATCGACCCTGGCTGGGCCAGCGGCTCGCCGCCGGTGATCTCCACGAGCCCGAGCCCCAGGGCCTTGACGCTCTCGATGATCTCGTCGGAAGACATCCAGGTGCCCCCGCCGTCGCGAGCGTAGCCGGTGTCGCACCAGCGACAGCACAGCGGGCAGCCGGAGAGCCTCACGAAGGTGCACGGACAGCCGCTCCAGGTCGATTCTCCCTGGATCGAGCTGAAGATCTCCGTCACCTGGAGCCGGGTCTCGTCCACGCGATCTCCACCGCCCCGACGGCTCTCCGGTGGGCCGGCGATCACCCCTTGTTCTGCGCCGCCAGACGGCTGTGCCTCATCCCGTACACGAAGTAGATCAGAAGCCCCAGCCCGAGCCAGACGAAGAACCGGATCCAGGTCAGGACCGGCAGACTGAACATCAGCACCAGGCAGAGCAGCGCCCCCGAGAGCGGAAAGAGCGGGACCCAGGGAACCCTGAACGGACGCCTCCGGTCCGGGTCGGATCGACGCAGCACCACCACCCCCAGGCACACCAGTATGAAGGCGAACAGGGTGCCGATGTTGGTCAGATCGGCCAGGGAGCCGATGTCGGTCACCATCGCCACGAGGCCCACCACGACGCCGGTCCAGATCGTCGTGATGTGGGGCGTCCGGTAGGTCGGGTGGATCTTGGAGGAGTACTGCGGCAACAGCCCGTCCCGGGCCATGGCCATGAAGATCCGCGGCTGGCCGAGCTGGAACACCAGGAGCACCGAGGTCATCCCGGCCAGGGCGCCGGCCGAGATGACCGCCTGGACCCATGGTTTCCCCGACACCTCCACCGCCGTGGCGATCGCCGCCGCGTCGTCCACGAACGCCGTGTAGTGCTTCATCCCGGTGAGCACCCCCGAGACCAGCACGTACAGGGTCGTGCACACGATCAGGCTGGCCATCATCCCGATCGGCAGGTCCCGCTGCGGGTCTCGCGACTCCTCCGCCGTCGTGGAGACGGCGTCGAACCCGATGAAGGCGAAGAAGACGATGGCGGCCCCGCTCATCACGCCTATGAACCCGTTGGGCGCGAACGGCTTCCAGTTCGTGGGGTTGACGTAGAACGCCCCGAAGGCGATGAAGAAGATGACGATGGTCGTCTTGATGATCACCGCCGCGGTGTTGGCGCTGGCGCTCTCCTTGATGCCGATCACCAGGAGCACCGTCAGGGCCATGACGATCAAGAGCGCGGGCAGGTTGATGGCGATCTGGTGGCCCGCCACCACCGGGAGCGTGGTGGACGAGAAGTAGGTCAGCGCCTCGCCGCCGCGCTCGATCACCCCCGCGGCGGTCTTGTGGTCCGCCACGAGCCACAGCGGCAGCTTGACGTTGAAGAGGCTGTACATCAGCTTGACGAAATAGCCGGACCAGCTGGCCGCCACGGCCATGTTCCCCACGGCGTACTCGAGGATCAGGTCCCACCCGATGATCCAGGCGACGATCTCGCCGAGGGTGGCGTAGGCGTAGGTGTAGGCGCTGCCCGACACCGGGATCATGGCGGCGAGCTCGGCGTAGCAGAGCGCGGCGAAGCCGCAGGCGACGGCGGCGAAGACGAACGACAGGACGATGGCCGGGCCCGCGCCGGGCCTGCCCAGGTGAACCTCCGACCCGGTGAGGAACGCCTGGATGAAGTTGATCACCGGGGTCTCCATCTTGTTGCCGAACTTCTGGCCGGCGGCCGCGGTCCCGGTGAGGGCGAAGATCCCGGAGCCGATGATCGCTCCGATCCCGAGGGCGGTGAGATCCAGCGCGGTGAGGGAGCGCTTCATCTGGCGCTCCGGCTCCTCCGCCTCGCTGATGAGCAGGTCGGGGCTCTTCGTGCTGAACAGTTGGGATGCCATTCTCGCTCCTGTCTGGGATCGGGGCACTCGGTCGTACGAAGGCCGTCGGCTCGGGACCGGGAGTCCGTCTCGGCCTCTGGCACTCTAATGGGTCGTGACGTCCTTTGCAAGCCCGGGATACCGTCCAAGACCCGGCGCCTCGCCGGGTCCGAGTCGCCAGACCCGGCGCCTCGCCGGGTCCGAGTCGCGCCCCCGAGCGCGACCTCAATCCGGATCCCCTCCTCTTTC
>JACQZM010000473.1 GCA_016213885.1 Candidatus Rifleibacteriota bacterium
AACGACCCCGGCGGCAGCTTCTCGAACGCCTCCAGGTCCGACAGGAGCTCCTTGGCCGTGGCGTACCGGCGTTCCCGCTTCACCTCGAGGCACTTGAGGACGATCTGGACCAGCGGCGTGGGGAGATTCTGTCTGAGCAGCAGCTGGTAGATGCTGGTCTGACCCTTCATCTTCTCGACCGTGGGGTTCTCGGTGCCGGTGATGCCGCTCAGCAGCTCGAACAGCGTCACCCCGCAGGCGTAGATGTCCGTGCGGCCGTCGACCCGCTCGCCCTTGATCTGTTCCGGCGACATGTACCGGGGGGTGCCCATCACGATCCCGGTGGAGGTCATGGTGCTCATCGCCTCGAACCGGGCGATGCCGAAGTCGATCACCTTCACGTGATCGTCGGGCTGGATCAGGATGTTCTGGGGCTTGATGTCCCGGTGGACCACGTTGCGCTCGTGGGCGTAGCACAGCGCCAGGCACACCTGCTTCAGGATGCCCACCGCCCTGGGGATCGGTAGCTTGACCTCTTTCTGGATGAGGTCGTGGAGGGAGATCGCCGGGTACACGTGCTCCATCGCGAAGAACTTGAGCGTTCCCTCCTTCTGGAGCTGGAACACCTTCACGATGTAGGGGTTGTCGAACTCCTTGAGCGTCTGGCGCAGCTCCTTGCCCACGAGCCGGTCCATCACGTCGGTGCGAGACGACAGCGCCTGCTTGGCGCGCTCCAGCTGGCCGGTCACGTCGCGGAAGCCCGAGTCCCGGTTGGCCACCGAGGTGAAGAGCGGGCGGGCCTCCTCGTAGCAGGCCGCCTCCATCATCTTGAGTCCCAGCTCGTAGCCGTTGGCCAGGGTGAGCTCGTCCACGGAGAGCTGGCCGAACGTCTCCTCGACGAGGTCGTAGTTCTTCTGGGCCAGGTAGCACTCGAGGAGATGGAAGATCGCCTGGTTCCTCCGCATCGGGTCGTTCCGCAGCACCTCCTGGAACAGCCGGATCGCCTCGCCGTGCTGGCCCTCGTCCATCAGGGCCAGTCCCTGCTCCCACATGCTGATGGTCGCGCTCTGCTGCGCCTCGCCGAGCCGGCCGGCGAGCCAGCCGGTTACGGTCAGCGTCTCCACGGTCCGCACGACCACCAGCGCTCCGGCTGCGGCGCCCAGGCCGACCAGGTGCGGCAACAGCTCGGGCTTGAGGCCGAGCCAGACGTAGGCCCCGGCGACGGCCACATACATGACCACCGGAGAGGCGGCCACGGCGATGGCCAGCCTGGCCGGGCCGCCGTGGCACCCGGCGAGGCACAGGAGCGCGAGCAGGGCCAGGAACGCCAGGAGTCGGGCGACGGCGCTGCCGGGCTGGACCCCGGACCCGGTGAGGAGACAGTCGATGACGGCGGCGTCGAGCTCGACCTCGGAGATCGGGTGGCCGCCGGGGGTCGGGAACAGCCTTGCGGCCGACCGGGTCGTGGCCCCCACCAGCACGCTCCGCCCCTGGATGCGGTCGGTCGCCACCTTGCCGGCGATCAGATCGGCGAACGGCACCACATCGGCGGCACGGCGGTGGTACTCGAGGAGCAGGGAGTTCCCCTCGAAGAGGGTCGTCTGGAGCGGCCGGCCGAAGTACGTTCTTATGGAGAGAGTCCCGTCGGCCACCACCGCCACGGTGCCCACCTGGTACTGCTTCAGAACCTCCAGGGCGTAGCACGGCCCGTCCACCCGGACCGCCCGGACCACACCCCCGGCTCCGACCTCGAGGCGGGCGGCGCCGCTCCCGGCGGCCACGCCGGCAAAGACCGGCGCCCACGGCAGCGTGGCGTCTCGGCCAGCGACGCCGGGCTGGGACCCTTCCTTCAGGATCACCTTGCCGGACGTCTTGATCGCCGCAGCCAGCTCCTGGTCACCCTTCGGGTCGTCCGGGGTGGCCCTGTCGTACTGCATCGACAGGCCGATCGCGGCGGGTCTCGCCGGGATCAGCAGGTTCACGGCCCTGGCGATCGTCGACGGCGCGAACGGCCACCGCTCCGGCGACGACGCGACCGTCGTCTCGTCGACCGCCACGAGCAGGATGCCGCTCCTGACCGCCGGCATCTCCCCCAGGTACCGCCGTCGCGAGTCGGCCAGGCTGTCCAGCAGGGGCTCGTCGAGCCGGATCGTCAGCGTCTGGGGCGTGCTCAGAAACACGATCGAACCGAGGGCGAGCACCAGGAGCCACAGTTGCGGTCTGGGAACGATCATGATCGGTCAGACGACGGGTGGAGGCGGGGCGGAGGCCGGTCTCGACTATGATGATTCCTTCCGCCCCGCCCGTCAACGGGAATGTCAGCGCCGGGGCTGCTGCCCGGGTCCGCCGTCCCATCGGATCGTACCGCGGCGCTGCCCGATCGTCGGCTGGAGCTCCGCCGCGTGCATCGCCTCGGTCCGGCCACCCTGCTCGGCCTGCTCCGAAAACGACAGAAGGGGCCTGTCCCATCTTCGGAATCGGAGACAGACCCCTTCGGCGACGACGTCGTGGCGGCGGTCCGCCGCCAGGCGCGCCGTGTGGCCCGGGCCCCGGAGCGGACCCCGGAGCGGCTACATCAGGGCGAGCAACAGGGCGGCCTGCTGCGTCGAGGAGACTCCCATCAAGGTGACCCGGTTGACCCCCACGTACCCCTGGGCCACGTTGCCGTAGACGTTCACGTTGACGTTGTCCCGGCCGATCCAGCCGGCCAGCGTGTTGCCGAACACGGTCAGGTTCGCGCTGCCTCGGGCCGCCTGGCCGTTCACGAACGAGCCGCCGAGCAAGAGGTTGACGACCCTGTCGCCGGAGCGACCGTTGGCGGTGCTGCCGAACGCCGTGATGCTGATGGCGCCGTAGGGGCCGTGACCGCTGATGAAGCCGCCCGAGACGAAGAAGGTCACCGGGCGCGCGTCGAGCTGGCCGCTGACGATCTCCTTGGGCTGATCGCTCGAGTCGTGGAGCTTGGCGAACCGGGCTGCCCGGCCCTGGTCGCGGGTCGAGAGCCGACCGTCGTCGGCGTGGACCGCGACCGACGAGAAGAGCACCAGGCACATCAGGGCAACGCTCACGAAAAGACGCATACGGGCCTCCCCTGCAACGCGTGAAAGTGGGCGACATGATACAGCCGCGAGACCGTCCCGGGCAACAACTGATTCGCCGGACCGAAATTCGGAGTACACCCTTCCAGCCCGAACAGCTCACGACGATTCACTGAGAGACCGAGGCGGGCCGGAAGTCAATATCGTTGCATGGTTGACTGCTCCGAGGGGGGCAAACCTGCATCCAGTCATGAAGAGGCACCAAGTGGCGCGATGTCCGGCTCCGTGGCTGACGCCATCGCCAGATGGCTCAGGTAGCGATTCGCGAGACGCCGCGTCCGTTCCGATCGGTATGAGCGCTTGACCGCCCGCAGCAACTGCTGGTTCGCCTCCCATTTCACGATCGCCCTCATCCCCTGCGTGCGGGCAGCCTGAGCTTGTTGCGCCACTTCGGGGTCCGTCTTGGGGTCTTGGAGCAGCTCCTGACGGTGCATTTCCAGGTACAGGAAGCTCAGCAGGACCACATCAAGGTACCGCTCCAGAGCATACAGGGACTGGCCCGTGTAGTGGTCGAAGCCCAGCTCGCCCTTGAGTTCGCGAATAACGATCTCGATCGCCGTCCACCGGATCTCGAAGTACTCGATGATCTCCTCCCCTGTCCATTCCGGGTCGCTGCACAGGAGGATCTTGAAGCTCGCCTTCCCGAAGGTCTTCCTTGGTTCGTAGACAGGTGTCTTCCACGAGTAGGCGATTCCAACGGTGCCCAGTTTGGCAACCGTCCGGCTCTCGTGGCGGTACCAGTGGGTCCGCCGGTCCTTGGGCCCTTGCTTGCGCCTGCTGTGGCGCCGGAACGAGGCAGTTCCCTCACTTCCACGACGAAGGTCCAAGCGGCTGAAGTGCTTCCAGTGAAGACGGAGCCCGCGATCCCGAATGCGGTGCCCATTCGACTTGGATGGAGATTCCTTGTCGGCAAAGCAGCGGTTCGAGTCTGTTGGCACAATGAGCGTGAAGCTGCGCCGCCTCGCCAGAGCGACCAGATTCTCGCACTCGAAGTACGAGTCAGCTACAACGACCAGATGAACCTCCGCGGGGAGAAGGTTCAGCGCGCGATTGATCATCAGCTTGGCGAGGTCCATCTGAGTGTCGCGTACCTTCTTTCGGCTGCCGCGACGCTTGAAGTTCTTGGGGTCGCAGGTGTAGCGCGGCAGCGGGATCCTGACCCCGTCGTGAGTCGTCAGGATGCCCAAGAGCATCGTGTGGTACTTGGTCTTGCGCCCCTTCTTCTTGGATGCTTTGCAGTCGGTCCGTCGCCGGGGAGTATTCTTCTTCCGCCTTGGCTTGCTCTTGCCCGCCTTCCTGTCGGTCTGGATGCCCCCTTCGATCTTCGTGAAGGCGCCACGTTGGATCGGCGTCCCATCAAGAGCGAGAATCCACCTGACCAGTTGGCCTTTCGGCGGCGCAGCCACCTCGATGGCGTTCGGCATCGTCGTGAATAGTTTCCTGGCGAGGAATATGTCGATGCACGCCCCACCCGACCGGAGGTTGAGAGGCTTCTGGGCTCCTGATCAGCGTTCTCGAGCCTCGCTGTGTGAGGAACGTCGCTCCAGTCATGACGGACCGATGTCCGGGGATTGATGAAGAAAGACTATCACAACCGCATCATAAGGGCATGTTATTATTGCACAGTCCCATAGAGCTTTTCGGCGGGGGTCCAGCTACAGCCTTCACCGAGTGGATCACCGCCGGGTTTCGTACGGGTTGCCACCACTGGCAGCAAGGATGTGAGTTTCGAGTATCGCAGTGCGGAAGCCGA
>JACQZM010000474.1 GCA_016213885.1 Candidatus Rifleibacteriota bacterium
CCGAATTGAAAAAGCAATTCGGGGCGAAAAGCAGCGGTCGGGACTCGGTCCCCGGCACCGTCGCCGGAGGCGCGAGACAGCTTTGCTCATCGCCGCAGCAGCAGGTACAGGATCACGCAGATCCAGAGGACCAGCGAGACGGCGTACAGCCCGGCGTTGGTCCAGAAGAAGGGCAACCAGTGGAGTCTGGAGCGGCACTCGCGCCTCAGGTCCTCGCCGTCCATCAGGCGTTCCGCCAGCGAAGCGAGATCGTTACCGGCCAGCTCCAGGACCACCTCTCCCAGCTTGGCGGAAGCCTGGGCGGGGTGGCCCAGGTAGCCGAGCCCCGCCCCTGCGGTCAACCCGGAGCTCGGCCGGATGCCGAGCCGGTCGATCGCCACCGAAGGGAGGCTCCGGTACTGGTCGTCGACGAGCTCCGGCCTCACGTGGAGCATCAAAGAGGTCTCGATGAGACCGGCGTGGAAGTCCGTGGTGAGAACCGACAGGTCCGGCGCCTCTCCCACCGCTGTCGAGCCTCCGGACGCCTCCGCTTCCCTGCGAAGCCGCGCGGCGAAAGCCTCCCCGAGCCGCCTCGTATAGTCGCCAGCGAACAGCGTGTCGATCATCCGTCCCAGCGGAGCGACCGCCCTGACCCCGTGCCGCCAGCCCAGGATGCCGCACGCTTCTTCCTGGCAGACCACGTGGCCAGGCCCGCCATGTCCGTTGACCACCATCAGGTTCTTGAACCCGTGGCGGGCCAGAGAGGCGCCGACGTCGACGATCAGGTCTCGGATGACGCGCTGGCGCACCTCGACGGAGCCCACGAACGTCAGCGTCCAGGTCCCCACGGGGATGGTGGGGTAGAGCAGCACCGTCGACCGGGGCCGGCGACGGAGAAGCTCCCGCCCCAGTGCCAGAGCCATGTGGGTCGCGCTGAGCACGTCGGTCCCCAGGGGAAGGTGGGGGCCATGCTCCTCCACCGGACTCACCGGCAGGACGACGAGGGTCGTCTCTCGATCCAGGGCGTCGAGCTGCTTCCAGCTCAGCTCCTCGAGCTTCAGCACGCCCCCGCCGTCCCCGGCCGCAGTCGGCCTCGCCGTCTCCGCACTGCCCACGCGACACCTCTCCCCGCCCTGGACCGCCGAGTCGGCACTCCCACGTGGATGTGCAGCCGATCTTGCGACGACGCCCCGGGGCCTGCTTCGATTGAACAACGGCACCCCGGGTGGTGTCAATCGACCGTTTCCGGGCCGGTTCCGGCCCCCGGGGATCCACCGCCTGCTCCACGCAGCTCGGCTCAGGATCGAGCGTCGACGTGGATCCCGCGTCACGGCTTGTCTGGCCGGGGCTGCGGTGCTATCCTCGCCGTCCGACCGAGGCCAGTTCCGGATCCCCCCGTCGGCCCATTCCGATGCGAGTGACCTTCCTGCTCCCCTTCATCAACCACCGCGGCGGTTCCCAGCTGGTCATCGACGTGGCCAACCACCTGACCGACCTGGGCGACCAGGTCTGGGTGGTCTGGCCTACCCGATTGAAGCTGCTGCCCTGGCCGCTCAACGAGATCGAGTACCTGTGGCGCGGCCCCTGGAAGACGCTCACCTGCCGCTGGTACACGTCCAGGGCGGCGGTGAGAGCCAGACCGTCGCTGAGGGAGTGCTACATCCCCGAGGGCGACGTGGTGGTGGCCACGGCCTGGCAGACCGCCCGGTGGGCTGCCAGCTACGGGCCGTCGCGGGGAAGAAAGGTCTACTACATCTTCGAACCTGAGATTCACAAGGACGAGGAGGGGTGCGTCGCCACCTACCGACTCCCGTTCGATCGCCGCATCTCCATCTCCGAGTGGACCAGCGAGGCGCTCCGCTCCCGATACGGCACCCGGATCGACCGGGTCACTCCGGTGGGGCTGGAAGAGGGGAGGTTCCCGGAGCGGCAGGCGCCCCCATCGCCGTCGGTCCGTCACGTCGGGATGCTGCATGAATCGTCCACCAAGAAGGGGTTCGAAGACGGCTACCAGGCCTTCCTGGCGGTCCGGGAGAAGCACCCGGACCTGAGGCTCCACCTGCTCGGGGTGTCGAGACGACCGCCGGCGTTCCCCGACTTCGTGGTGCCCCACTTCCGGGTCAGCCACGAGCACAAGGTCCGGCTGTTCCACACCACGGACGTGTGGCTGGCTCCCAGCCTGCAGGAAGGCTGGGGGCTCGTGCCCATGGAGGCGATGGCGTGCGGCAACGCCGTCGTCACCACCAGGGTCGGTGGAACCCCTTACTTCGCCGTCGATGGTCAGACCGCCCTGGTGGTGGACCCGGGAGATCGCCGGGGGCTCGCGGCCGCGCTGGAGCGCCTCGTGGTCGACACCGAGCTGAGACATCGGCTGATCCGCCAGGGGACGGTCGAGGCGCGTCGGCTGAAGATGAGAGACACGGCGACCCTGTTCAGGGACGCTCTCACGGAGCTCCTGCAGGAGTGAATCGCGAGAGGCCGCCCCCGCCGGGGGTCGCTTCCGCCTCCGACCTCTCCGTGGCCGGTCGCCGGGTCGCCGCTGTCATTCTGTTGACACGAGACCCAGTTTCGTCGCCATGATGCTTGCCAACGGCGAGATGCTGTATAACTCTCTACCAGGAGGACCCGCATCGCAGTCTGGCCCGCACCAGGGAGCACGATTCCCCATGATGGGTGATCCAGAGACAACACCCGCGGCTCGAGGCCGTCCGGGCAAGGGTGAGCAGTCCAGAAAGCGAAACGGCCGCGTGGGGCCGCCCCCTCTGCGCGGCCTCGACTCGAGGGTCTTGGATCCGCAGACCGACCGACAGCGTTCGAATCCAGTCGACAGAGTGGAGGACCCATGGACAGCCGGGTGTGCGACCCAGTGACAGGCGATGCGGGGCCGCTGTCCAGCCCCGAACCGGCTCAGTCCCCGGTGGTCGATGCGCCAGGAGGCCCTCGATGAGTGGGACCGCTACAGAGAACCGGCGCTGGTTGCTCAAGGTGTTCGGCCGGACCGACGTGGGCAGGCAACGGCAGAACAACGAGGACACGTTCCTCATCGCGGATCTGAACCTCAAGGATGCCAAGCCGCTGGCCGAGGCCGTGACGCGGCGCGTGGGTCAGAAAGGGTCGCTGCTCGTCGTGGCCGACGGCATGGGCGGGGCCAACGCCGGTGAGGTCGCGAGCCAGATGGCCGTGGAGCTCATGTTCAAGAGCCTGTCCGAGAGATGGTCCGACAGGGTCGAGCTCCAGCAGGACGATGTTCTGCCGCTGCTCCACGATGCGGTCAAGTTCGCCAATCGCGAGATCAAGCACAAGGGCATGGAGGACGACGCCAAGCGGGGCATGGGGTCGACCTGCGTTGCGGCCACCATCGTCGAGGGCAAGGCGTTCCTGTGCAACGTCGGAGATTCTCGCGGTTACCTTCTGCGGAAGGGCGAGGCGACGCAGCTCACCCATGACCAGTCGTTCGTCCAGCACCTGCTCGACGCTGGAGCCATCACGCCGGAGCAAGCCGCGAAGAGCCCCCGGCGGAACGTCGTCACCGAGGCTCTGGGCGCGCGCGAAGAGGTCAACGTCGGCTCGGTGCAGCCTCTGGAGCTGCAGCATGGCGACATACTCCTCCTGTGCTCCGACGGATTGACCGGTCACGCCGAGCCGGAAGATCTGGTCCGGGTCATCTACTCGACCGACGATCTGGTGGAACGCTGCAAGCGCCTGATCGATCTCGCCAACGGCCGCGGCGGGAAAGACAACATCACCGTCATTCTGGCGGAGGCCGTGATCGAGGGGGAACCGCCGGCCACCAAGCCGGTGATGGTCACGCCGACGCAGCCGCCAGCCCAGTTGCCGCCCCAGGTGGATAACCCGTACCTGGCCCTGTCGCAGACCGCCAACGAGGTGCTGGCCGCGGAGCGTGAACTGTCGCTCATCCGCGCCCAGAGCGAGCGGAAATCCATGCTGACCGGGTTCATTCTCGGCCTGATGGTGGGCCTGGTTCTCACCTCCATCGGCATCGGCAGCCAGGACATGGGCCAGAGGGCGGAGCTCAACCGTCAGATCGGGAACCTCCAGCAGGCCGTGGATCGAGTGGACCGCGATCGGGAGAGGGTCCAGCGAGATCTCGATCTGGTGCTGGATTACGTGAGGCAGGTCAGTTCCGTGCTGGTCGACCTGAGCCGGCGGGGCCAGCAGATTCCCCCGTTCCCGCGGCCGCCCGCCGAGGTGAAGGAGCTCGTCGACCAGACCGGGCTGTCCAGGGTCACCACGCCTGTCCCGTTCGTCATCGGGCCCACGCCTCCGACGCCCCCGACGCCTTCGACGCCTCCTTCGACCGGGGTCCACCCCACGCTCGGCCCGATCGGGCCGCCGGCCCCATCGCCGATCGCGTCCGCGCAGCCGTCGACGGCCCCGGTGCGTGCGATCGTCGAGAGCCCGAAGGCTCCGGTTGCGGCACCCTCTTCCGCTCCCCCTGTGACGGTGCCGAGAGCCTCACCGTCGGCGAGGCCGGTGGCGAGCGCGAGGCCGTCGCCCCGTCCGAGCCCCTCGCCTGCACCGCTGAACGTCGCAGCGGTGTTCGAGGCTGCGGCGAGATCGCTCGAGGCGGCCAGGCCGAAGGAGGCGCTGAGGGAGATCCGTCCGCTCGTCGCGAAGGCCGACACTCTCGACACGCGGTCGACCCGGGACAGGTTGAGGCGGTTCCTCATCGACCTCGGCGAACGGTCGTGGCGGATGGCCGTGGAGGTGGATCCCCACGACCAGCCGCTCCACGTCGGCACGCTGGAGGTGGCCACCGAGGCCCTCCAGGAGGCGCTCTTGCTGGCAGACGGGCCCTCGCCGGCTCTCCAGCTGGCGGTCCAGGAGCTGACCACGGGAGAGGCCGTCTCGGTCTGGGATAGCGCTGCGGGGCCGCGGCCCCGTGATCCGCCGCCGGAGCTGAAGCTCACCCAGACGAGCACGGGTCAGGTGTTCCGGGGCCGTCGGATCACCCGGCTGCCACCCGACGACTACGAGGCGGTGCCGAAGTCGCCGGACGCCGACATCGAGCAGATCACCCGGGGCATGGTCAGCACGTTCTACTTCGGCAAGAACAAGGAGTGCCGAGAGGTTCGCCTGACCGTGAAGCGCCCGGTCGAGGGGCTAGGCAAGTAGCTTCTCGAACAGACCGGTCAACAGGGCCAGCAGCACCGCAGCCACCATCGCATCGGACATCGAGGCGATCCGGAAACTCCTCTCGATTCGCGTACAGAGGACGAGCAGCGCCGAGTTGACGAAGAGGAGGCACAGGAGCTTCCAGATCGGTCTGGGCACGAAGATGAAGAGGGTGTACGCCAGCGGCAGCAGCGCGATCGAAGCCAGGACCACCAGGACGCCGTAGATCAGACTCAGGACGACCGCGGTCTGGACGTCCGGGATCTTGAACCCGGGAAGGTAGTGGGCCACCGCCACGAAGGCGAGCGCGCTGGCGATCCAGTGAACCAGTCGTCGGTAGACCACGAGGGTCCTCCTGTGGAACGTACGGCTCGCGCCCCGACGCGCCGAGCGATCGTAGTGTAGACCGTGACGCCGCCGCTGCCAAGGACGAAGCTTGGGACGAGGGTCTTGCCGGGCGAAGCGACGAGGCCGGTCTTGACAGGGTGGGCAACTATCCGTATGCTGGCCGGCGCCGCGATCGGGATCCCCTCGGAGCGACCACGGGAACGGTCCGGCGAGACGGAGCTAGAGACGCATCATGCCCAACTCCTGGCTCGGGATCCTCCGCGAGATCTTCGTCTCCACCTTCGGTCCCACCTGGGGGCCGGTGATGATGGGGCTC
>JACQZM010000475.1 GCA_016213885.1 Candidatus Rifleibacteriota bacterium
CACAGGCGAGGGCGCCCCTCGGCGAGGGAGTGGACCCTCCGCCGGCTCGTGCCGCTGCGGCCCGATCACCGGGAGGAGCTCAAGAAACTCGCCGCCTCGATCGGAGTGGATCCGGCACAGAGTGCAGCGCTGCTGATCGAACGCGGGCTGGTCGAGCCCCCCTCCCGCCCGCGCCAGGAGCCGAACCAGCGGCAGGTTTCACCCAGTGGGTGAAGCTGTCCGTCATGCGAGAGCCCCCCATCTTCCGCGGCTGGGTCATGGTTTCCGGCGGTTGGCACGCTCGAGCGCTGGACGATATAGGGTACGCGGCCTCGATGGTGTTCCGGCGCCCGTTCGTGCTAGGTTGGGACCGTGCGTGCCATCATCGGGACCCGGATGCTCGGGCTGCTCCAAGGAGACATCACGAAGGTGCAGGCCGACGCCATCGTGAACGCCGCCAACTCCCGCCTGATGGGCGGCGGTGGCGTCGACGGGGCGATCCACGATGCCGCTGGGACGTCCGTGATGGACGAGTGCGCTCGGATCGGAAGCTGCCCGACAGGCAAGGCCGTGGCGACGAAGGCCGGCCGGCTCCGCGCACGGTGGATCTTCCACGCGGTGGGTCCGGAATGGGATGACGGGAACCAAGGCGAGGCAGACGTGCTGGGGGCAACCTACCAGGCCTGCCTCACGCTTGCTGACGAGAAGGGCTGTGAGACGATCGCGTTTCCCGCGATCAGCACCGGCACCTATGCGTTCCCGCTGGGTCCTGCGGCAGAGGTGGCCCTCGACACGGTCGCACGGCACCTCGAGAAAGGGGTCACGTCGGTGAAGACCGCCGTCTTCGTGCTGTACGATCACCGGGCGTTCGACACGTTTGCCCGGGTCTTGTCACGCCTCGCGACGGAACGGCAGTGGCCTGTCGGCGACTGGGACACCCCCTGAACTCGCCTGATGGCCTGGACCGTCTACATCATCCGCTGCCGGGACGACACCTTGTACACCGGCATCGCGACGGACGTGAAGGCCCGCTTGGACGCCCACCGGGAAGGCAAGGGTTCCCGGTACACCCGGAGTCGCCGGCCGCTGCGGCTGGTGTACCAGGAGCGGGTCCGTGATCGCTCCGCTGCTCTCCGCCGTGAGCTCCAGATCAAGCGGCTGTCTCGGAAGGAGAAGCTGGCCCTGATCGCTGGTGCTCGACGACGTCGCGGGGCTGACAGGGGTCAGCAGGGACGAGGATCGGGAACAGGGTCCGAGATGCTGTACTCGCGTCAGCCCACCCGGGCATCAGGAGAACCCCTATGGCCGAGACCAAGAGGCGAATCACGTTCGAGGAGGCCAAGTTGCTCTATCCCGATGAATGGGTCGTCTTCAGCGAGCCCAGGATGAACCTGGAGATCACGACCTTCATCGACGGGGTGGTCTACTTCCACGGCAAGGACCACGACGAGGCGCTGGAGAAGTCCGCGGAGATTGACGGGGATGCGGCCGTAGACTTCACCGGGACCCGGCACTACGAGAGGATCATCCGGCACGAGGATGCCCAGGACAGCTCAACCGCTGAGGCTGCATGAGGGCCTGGTCTGGGTCACGGTCCTGGTCCAGACTACCCGGCGCACCCTCATGAGGGCCTGGTCTGGGTCACGGCCCTGGTCCAGACTACCCGGCGCACCCTGCGGGCGTTCAGCTTCGTCCTCGACCCCGGGAGCTCGCAGACCATCCTGAACAAGCGCACGGCCGAGCTCATCGGGTTCCCGGAGACCGCCAAGGAGGGTGACGCCACCTTCGACTCCATCACGGGTCCCGTCCCGGCCTACTGCAATGGATGCGTCGAACAGAATCACAGACTCAGAAAAATCCACAGCGCTCGAGGTAGCCAGATTGACGGTCAGCATTCCGTCTACCGCCCCCTGGGAAAGCCATTGAGAATGTAGTTCAGCCCGGCCGGGTCAATCTCTGTCTTGCCGTCCGACCAATGGAAGATCGCTGGCCGTGGTAGTGGCGGAAGCCCGGGCGTACTAGGCTGGACGACTTTCAAGCCTGCGGCAGGAGCGTATCGGGGGCCGCGAGTGAAGAACTTGTTGTTCGCAGTGCCAACGACATACAGCCGCGAGTCCCCTTCTGGGTACATCATCTGGCGCACGGACGCGTTCACTGGCTGGTGGTCACATGGATTGTAGGATACCACCACGTCGAACGGGGGATGCACCTGTGAGGGGAGTCCGGCGAAATCAGCGAAAGTGAGGGCTTCAGCGTTTGCATGCATGTCGGCAGTATGGTCGCTCCAGGGCGCCTCGAGATTCGTCATCTCTGGCAAGCAAGAAGGGCCACTGCCGAGGTTCAGCATCCTGGGCTTTCGAGGCCTCGACTCCTGAGAGGACGTTGCGGATCCGGACCGTGGCGGTGCCGTTCAGGACCACGTGATCCGGGGTGATCCGGACCGCCATCCCCGGAAGAAACGTGGGAAGCCGCGGTCCCTTGGACGATCGTCGGTCCGTGACCGGTGTGAGGGTGAACGACGCCTGCGCCACCGCGCGCTGGCCGCCCCTGTCCGCGACCTCCACGACCAGCCGATGCACTCCCGAGGCCAGCGGATTCGTCGTGGGTACCTGGTACGTGGCGCTCGCCGCGGACGCGCTGAAGGCGCTGGTCGTGTCCTGCTGGTCCAGGGTCGCCTCAAACGACCCGAGGTCGAGGCCGGCTCCCGGCGTCGGGTCGGAGAGCGAGACCTCGATGACCGGCGTGGCCGTCGCGATCGTTCCGCCATCGACCGGAGAGACGAACAGCAGGGACGCCGCGACCGTACTTGCGCTGTCCAGGCTCTCGAGAAGATCGATTCGGCGCCTGCGGCATCGGCGCTCGGGCGCTTCTCTGCCACCGCCAACATCCGGTCGACTGGCCGCGTCAGCAAGCGGCGATCTCGCGTCATCACCAGGTGCGTCCGGCTCCCCGTCGGGTTCGACCGGGCTTGCCCGGATCCGCCGGATCCGCTACCATGGATCGACCATGCGATTGCTCCTGTTCGACATCGATGGAACGCTGATGCTCTCCGGCGGCGCCGGGGCCCGCGCCTTGACCGCGGCGCTGCACGAGGTCTTCGGCATGTCGGACGGGCTGGCCGGGGTGCGATTGAACGGCCACACGGACCGTCAGATCGTGGCCGACGCCCTGGCGCTGGCCGGGCTCCCGTCCCCGGCTTCCCCTGCCCAGCAGGCGCTCCTGGACGAGCGCTACGTGCACAACCTGAGACGGGAGATGCCGGTCAGCCCCAGGGCGGTGCTGCTGCCCGGCGTGACTGAACTGCTGCAGCGACTCGTCGAGGTCGGAGGCGTGGCGCTCGCTCTGCTCACCGGCAACATCGAGCCGGGCGCTCGCATCAAGCTCGAGCGGTTCGGGCTGAACCGGTACTTCCCGTTCGGAGCGTTCGGTACCGACTCTGCCGTGCGTCGTGACCTGGTGCCGATCGCCATCGCCCGGGGAGAAGAGAAGATCGGGGTTCGTTTCGACCGGAGCGACGTGGTGGTCATCGGCGACACGGAGCGAGACGTGGACTGCGGTCGCCACTGCGGGGTCAAGACGGTGGCCGTGGCCACCGGCGGCGTCAGCGTGGCGGATCTCCAGGCCGCCGGAGCGGACCTGGTGCTGCCGGATCTCGCCGACACGGCCCGGACCGTCCAGGCCCTGCTGACGGTCTGAGCCGGCCCCGGGAGGCGCGACCACCCGGATGACACGACCATCCAGAACATGATGAAGGCGCCTCCACGTCGAGGCGTCGTACACCCTCCGGGTCGGCTCGCCTGGCCATGTCACACGAACGGTCCGTCCGGGTCACCATCTGTGACGTCTCGACGCCGATCGATGGAAAAGTGCCTGAGAAGACCGTTTCCGACTCTGGCCTCCTGAAGCCGTCCGGTCCTTGGTCCGATCCAAAAAACCGTGGAGGCGACCGCTTTCTGTCTTTGCAGCGAAACCCGCAGCGTGATAGTCTGGCCCTTGGGGGCACCGGAGGAGAACTTTGGAGAACCGCTACAGATCAAGCCTCGAGAAGGCTGTTTGCGTCATTCTGGTAGTCCTCGCCGCCATGACCCGGTGTGCCGAGGCCTCCGGGGCGACGGCCAGGCTCGGCACGTGCGCCACCTTCGCCGCCCGGCAGACCACCCGCGCCGTCGGCGGCCAGAGCGCGGTCTCGTCGAGCGCGGCCCGGGCAGGCGCCCCGACGATGCCGACCGTGGTCGATGACGCCATCGACTCGCTGGTCGCGCGTATCCGGACCCTCAGAGATCAGGTTCTGGACGACCCGGCGACCCGGGCCGCCCGGGTACCTGAGGTCCGAGCAGGTCAAATCGACCTTCTTCCTGATCGGCAAGTTCGCCCGGAAGAGGCCGCAGGTGTGCCGGCAGATCGTGCAAGAGGGTCACGTGGTGGGAAACCACTGCGAGACTCACGCCCTCTGGAAAGGTCTGGCCAAGATCCCTTCGGACGCCGGCCTGAGAGACATCGCCGAGGGCCGCACGTCCATCGCCGGCAGCACCGGCGTGGACCGGATGGAGCTGTTCCGGCCGCCCTACGGCAGCGGCGGCGAAGATCCACGGGTGTGCGGCCTCATCGCCCAGCATCACTCCTGCTCGGTCATCTGGACGATCGACACGCTGGACAGCATGGGCGCTCAGCTGCCCAAGCAGATCGACAGGGTGCTGAAGTCGAACCGCCTGAACGGAGCGATCGTGCTGATCCACGATCATTCCAGCACCTTGCTGGACCTCGTCAAGACGATCGTCCCGGCCCTGAAGCGGCGGGGCTTCCGGTTCGTGACGCTGCCGGAGCTGATCGCGGCTGGCGAGGCCAGGGTCCAGGCCCAGGAGCTGGCTGGGCTGATCACCGACTTCCAGGACGGGAAGGCGGTCGAGGCGTACCGGGCCGCGCTGGCCGCAGGGAAGGGCCAGTTTCGTGGGCTCGTCGCCAGGGAGGCGCTCGACCTGGCGTACATGATCGCCCGGGTGAACCCGAACGCCGGCCGCGCCGGAGCGGCCCTGGAAGAGATGGTCCGGCAGTTCCCGGCCCCGAGCAGGCCTGGCCAGGGCGACCGCGGATCGGCCGCCTCCGGGGGCTGCCCGCAGAGCGAGTAGTCGCCCCATGGGCATCGACTACCTCCTCGATCTCGACTGCGCCCCCAGGAAGCAGCTCGGGACGTCCGGGCTATTGGACGCTGCAAAGCTGTGCGAGTACGCCCGGGAGATCGAGGCTCTGGAAGCCCACGGCAGCGTGTCGGCCGCGGAACCGCTGAAGGTCGTGCGGATGGGAGCGGACTTCACGCTGGACGAAGAGACGCTCACGGTGTCCCAGCTGCGGTCGAGGGCGGCGGCGTTCGACGGTCACCGGGCGCGGTGCAACGGCTGCCCCGCCAACGTCTGCCAGCGGCTCCACGGTCTTCTCCGGCCGTTCGGCTGTCACGGCTCGATCCGGTACCCGCTCAGCCACGAGCTGGAGTTCCTGCTACAGGTCACCGCCAGGTTCGTCACGACCCGCCTGCTCGACCAGCCTCCCGGGCAGCTCGTCCGGTTCGTGGTGGACAGCGGCATCACCGGCGACCAGGTCCGGAGCCTCCGGGAGCATGCCAGGGCCGGGCAGCCCGCGGTCCTCGTCAGGGAGGCGGCGCTTCCTTGCCCGTTCGTCGACGCCGATGGTGGGGAGACGACGATCGACACGGACCAGCTGCTCGAGGTGATCCTCTTCGGCGGCAAGATCGAGCCGCAGGTGGTGACCTATCTGCTCTCGCCGTTCTTCCAGGTCATGGAGAGCGTGGCCAGCATCGTCTCCCAGGAGAGCGACCTCCGTCGCAGGGAGCACCTGACCGATCCCGGGCTGGTCCAGCTGAGAGAGTTCGGCCGCGCCGTGGTCCTCGCCGGCGAGCTGGGCGTTCCGGTGCTGATCGACCGGTAGGTGATCCCGGGAGGAGATCCAGGTGAAGATCTCGCTGCCCGCCGACTGCGCGCGCCGCTACGAGCACCAAGAGCACATCGCCTCGGGGGCGTCCGGCGACGTCCATCTGTGTCTCCAGGTCGACCTGGCCAGGCCGGTGGCGGTGAAGCTGCTGAAGCCCGAGGCCCTGGGAGACGCCGACCAGGTGGCCCGCTTCGTCGAGGAGGCGCGGATCTGCGCCCGTCTCGACCATCCGCACATCGTGGCCGTCCTCGACGCGGGCGCCGGGACCGGGATCCCATGGGTGGCGTACGAGTACATCCCGGGCAGCTCGCTGCGCCAGATCCTGGAGTCGGAGCCGGTTTCGGTCGCCCGGGCCCTGGACGTGGCGATCCAGGTCGCGGACGCTCTGGCCGCTGCCCACCGGGCTGGCGTCATCCACCGGGACGTGAAGCCGGACAACGTGCTCGGTGCCGGCCCGGATCTGTTCAAGCTGACCGACTTCGGGATCGCCCGGTGGACCGGCGCCGACCGGGTCCGGACCCGGACCGGCACGATCCTCGGGACGCCGGCCTACATGGCGCCGGAGCTCATCTCGCGGGGGGAGGTCAGCGCCCGGACCGTTCTGTACGCCCTGGGCGTGATGCTCTACGAGCTCATCTGCGGCGTTCCGCCGTTCGTCGCCGCAAGCCCGCTGGCCGTTCTGGACATGCACCTGAACGAGCTACCGGTGCCGCCGAGCCGCCGATGTCCCGCCGTTTCTCCCGAGGTCGACGGCGTCGTCCTGGAAGCGCTGGCCAAGGACCCGGCCCGCCGGTTCGCCTCGGCGGAGCTGATGGGGGAGGCTCTGTCCCGGCTCGCCGATCTCGCCCCCGGAGGCGGTGGCCGGCCGGCAGCCGGTCGGGCGGGTCCTGCCCGTCCGGTGGAGCCGACGGCTGTGCTGTCGAACGCCCCGGGACGATCCAAGACGACGGCGGCCTCCACCTGTTCCACCAGCGTCGGCCCGGGCGCTGGCGCCCCCCGGCGCAGATCGTCGAGAGGTCTCGTCGTCCTGGCCGTGGCGCTGTCCGCCCTCGCTGCCTCGACCTTCGGGATCCGGTGGACGAGATCGGATCGAGGAGCGGGGCCGCCGGCTCTCACGGCCGGCGGCGCTTCCGTCCAGGGACCGTCTCCTGCGGCACCGGCAGAGCCTCCCCGGGCCAGCGCGACCCCGACAGGCAGCCGAGCCGGCACCCTCTCCACGACCAGGGACGCCGCCGACCTGCTGAGGGGAGCGGTCGACTGCTTCTGGCGTTACACGTCCCGGGTCGAGGTCCTCAAGGCCCAGAAAGATCGGATCCCGGCGTTGCGCCACCTGTTCAAGGTGAGCCACCGGGACTACGCCGACCTGATCCGCCGGAGCGAGGAGCCGGCGGACCGGACGCTGGTGCAGCAGCTGCGGAGGCTCGACAGAAGGTTGCTGGAGATCGGCGACCGGATCGCCCCCTCTCCGGGG
The DNA here is from genome assembly GCA_016213885.1 of Candidatus Rifleibacteriota bacterium. Classification (GTDB taxonomy): domain Bacteria; phylum Muiribacteriota; class UBA6191; order JACPRK01; family JACQZM01; genus JACQZM01. Next base: position 7,394 of record JACQZM010000475.1, read on the forward strand.
GTCTCCTCGGCCCATGGTGACCATCTCGTGGCCCTGTGCTTCTACTTGCATGTCTACCTGGTGCACCGCGACTCCAGGATCCTGGCCCGGTTCCTGGACGCGGCCAGGAGATGGCAGAAGGCACCGGCGAGCTGGTTCGGCCACGCCGTGGAGGCGGCGGTGCGGCAGGCCGACCGCGGCCGGGGGGAAGAGGCCCTGGCGGCGATCGCCCGAGCCAGGGGGCCGGCACAGGCACACGGTCCGGGAGCGGCGGAGCAGCCGGACGACCCGGGTCTCTTCGCCGCGACGATGGCGCTCCGCTGGATCGAGCTCCGTGTCAAGCTCGACATGAATGATGCCGAGGCGCCCATGGCACGGGAGAGGGCCTGCCGGATCCTCGGGAGTCGAAGGGCGCTCTGGTCGTCGTCACGGGCGGTCAGCCACCTTGCGGGCCTGCTGGGCTGCCCGTGAGGCCGTGTCCCCTGGACGGACCGGCTCGGGAACCGCCCGGGCATCGAAGACGACGGCCACTCGTCGGATCGGGGGTCGGGCTGGTATAATGAGCCTTCGAGAGGACGTCACACATGCCCCGCGTCAACCGGTCCATCATCATTCTGGTCGCGCTCTTCGTGGTCTACGGGTTCCTCGGCCAGGTGAACCAGGCCGGGGGCCTGGATCCAGCGCTGAGGGCGCTGCGGTTCACCCTGCTGTTCGTGGTGCCCTCGTTCCTGATCGGGATCGTCCTCCACGAGTTCGCTCACGCTGCGGTGGCCACCTGGCGCGGCGATCCCACTCCCAAGGCGCTGGGACGGCTCACCCTGAACCCGCTCAAGCACCTGGATCCGCTCGGCACGGCCATGATCTTCCTGGCCGGGTTCGTCTGGGCCAACCCGGTGCCGATCAGCCCCCAGTACTTCAGAAACCCCAAGCGTGACCTGGCCCTGGCAGCCGGCGCCGGCCCGGCCATGAACGTCACCATCACGGTGCTCTCCATCGTCGCCATCAACGCCTTCGTTCCGGCCTACGAGCGGGATCCGCTCGCCCTGGCCCGTGGCAGTGCGCTGTTCACGTTCTTGCTCACCCTGGCGCAGATCAACGCGCTGCTGGCCGTGTTCAACCTGATCCCGATCCCACCGCTGGACGGAAGCCACTTCATGCGGGTCATCCTCAGCCCCAGGGCGTATTTCACCTATCACCAGAACCAGCTGCTCCTGTCGGCGTTCGGGTTCGTGCTGCTGCTGGCCGGGTTCTTCGATCCGCTGTTCAAGGCCGTCCAGATGAAGGTCGCGGAGCTCTGCTTGACGCAGTACTGGGGGGTCAACTGAGCGTGGAGGGTCTTGGCGAGACGATCGGGCTCCTCTTCGAGGTGTTCCTGAAGGCGCCGCCGCTGTTCCACGCCGCCGTGATCGCCATGTTCGCCGGCCTCACCGGGAGCTTCATCAACGTGTGCATCTGGCGCATCCCCCGGCGCGAGTCGATCGTCTTTCCCCGCAGCCGATGCACCTCCTGCGGCCACGTCCTCGATCCGATCGACCTGATCCCGATCTTGACCTGGCTGGTGACCCGGGGCCACTGCCGCCACTGCGGCGCTCCGGTCAGCTCCCGGTACGTCGTGGTGGAGGCGATCAACGTCACGCTCTGGCTCTCGGCCTACCTGGCCCTCGGGATGACCGGACGGTTCTTCTGGACCGGGGTCGGTCTGTCGACGATCCTGGCCGTCACGGGCATCTCCCTGATGTCGCGGGAGATCAAGCGCCGCGAGCGAGCCGGGTTCACCTTCATCTCCATCATGCTGACCGCGCTGGTGCTGGCGATCTCCATCGGGCCGTTCCTGGACCTCACCCGGACCGGCTTCGTGGGCGCCACCAAGAACCAGGAGTACGTCAAGGCGTACGCCCTGGCGATGGAACGGATCGAGGAGATCCGCGGCATCCCCCCGGCCAACCTCCACTCGGACCGGAAGATCTACATCGAGACGGAGCGGCTCTCCGACAACATCTTCGCCGACGAGGTGCTGGGACAGTACGCCGAGATGCGGGAGAGCCCCAAGGTGTTCGCCGAGAAGTTCACCGACATCTACACGGACCAGCGCAAGCTGCCCGATCCGGTGATGGAGCGCTTCAAGAGGGATTTCAAGCGCTACTACGGGTTCGAGTACGAGCTGTACCCGCAAGGGTACGAAGTGTTCAGGCGGATCACCACCGTGGACGAGGTGAAAGACAAGTACGACCCGGGCCGGACGATCAGGAAGGTCAAGGTGACCGTGGAGATCAACTCCAAGGTGACCAAGGGCCGCAAGATCGAGCTCGAGTCGCTGATGTCGGAGGGGTAGTGAGACCGGAGTCGACCCGACAGGAGAACCGGCGCCCGCGAGCGTTCACGCTGCTCGAGGTCCTGATGGCGTTCCTGTCGGGGTCGATCCTCATCGGCATCATCTACTTCTTCTTCTTCGGGATGTACCGCACGTCTGGCAAGGCGCTCGACAAGATGGACCTGAACGGCATCGCGGAGCTCGCCATCGACACCCTGACCCGCGACCTGAGGATGACCTACACGTTCAACGAGGTGAAGCCCGACCGGCTGACGATCCAGCGACTGCCCGGGGAAGAGATCCAGTCGGGCCAGGGCTTCTCCGTGGACCAGCTCCACCTGAAGGCCGTGGAGTACGCTCTCGTGAAGGGAGAGCAGCGAGCCAAGCTGGTCCGCAAGGAGGGGATGGCCGACGCCGGCAAGGTCATCTTCGAGGTGGACGACGCGGCCAAGGAGATCTTCACGGCCTACGTCCTCGACGTGCCGCAGGAGAAGGGCGACCAGTTCCCACGCTTCCATGTCTTCGACACGGTCGGCCAGCCCTCGGGCGAGCTGAAGCGGATCACGCTGGTGCGCGTCAGTCTGGCGCTGAAGATCGCCAATGATCGCATCCACGTGATCTCCAAGGTCTTCCTCCCGCTGGCCTACAACAACACGCTCCAGGCCAACTGGAACGTGGAGTGACCCCTGGGGCCGGGCACGTCGCGAGAAGTACGGTGTCGATCCGGACGAACCACTGCCTCCGGGCGATTCCTGACGGAAAGATCCATGATGACCCGACCGCCGCGGGACGGGTATAATGCCCTCTCTCGATCCGGTGCCAGGCGTCCGGTCGGCCACGGGTCCGACGGGCGCCGGCTACCGACCGGTCGTGACCGTCGCAGGGCCCCAGGGCCGAAAACCGATCCATGAAAGCCATACCCAGCTCCCCCGGCCGCGCGCTGTTGCTCGCTCTCGCTCTCGTCCTCTGCGACCTCATCGGAGCCGCCAGCCGGTGCGGTGCCGCCAGCGAGGCCAGCGGCACCGCCGGTCAGAAGTCCTTCGACTACACCGAGGTGGACGCCTGGGTCTCGAGCGGCCAGTACGAGAAGGCTGCCCGGCCGCTCTGCGACGGCGCCGTCACCGGCGTCACCTCGGACCTGCTGAACCGTGCCGGCATGGGCCTCCACTGCGGCAACTCGGGCCAGATCAAGCTGGCGCTGTGCTGTATCGGCAAGGCCGTGGAGATGGAGCCGACCAGCGTGTACCTCCGGTTCAACCTGGCGGTCACCTACTGGAACGGCGGCTACGTCAAGGAGGCCAAGGCGGAGTGCGAGAAGGTCCTCTCCCAGGACCCGGGCAACGCCCAGGCGCTCCAGATCTTGCAGCGGATCGAGAAGACCGACTACTCGTCGAAGATCCATGCCTCCGAAGTGAAGCGACGCAAGGTGGTCTTCAAGCTGACCGAGCGCACCGGCCTCACGCCGCGACTGGCCGGCTCGTGGGATGCCGAGGGCAAGCTCGATCAGTTCAACGGATGGAAGTCCGTGCCGATGACGGCCGTGCAGACCACGGGAGAGAAGACCGTGTTCCGGAGCGAGGTGGCCCTCCACACCGAGACCGGAAACTGGTACTCCGCCGTCGTCTACGACGGCTCGACCCGGGCGACGGCGCCGACCACGCACAGCCCCGTCGAGCGGGGGCCGCTCGATGGAGAGCCGCTCTACCTGCGTCGATTCCCGGTCTATCCGGTCACGACGGAGCCGTTGCAGATCGTGCTGAACGACTTCCAGGTGCAGCGGCCCGCGAAGTTTCTCCGACCGCGCCGGCAGCTGGTTCCGCCGGCCGCCCCCTCCGACGGGCCGCCCCGGACGCTGCTGATCTGCGTCGATTCCGACACGTGGCAGATCGTGATGCCGCTGGTGAAGGCGGGGTGCATGCCACGGCTCGCACAGCTCATGGCCGCGGGCAGCTACGGCGAGATCTTCTCGGATCCGCCCATCTCCACCATCATCTTCGACCGGTTGAGCTTCGGCACGTCCGGCACCTTCGGCTGGTTCGACTATGTGCGGGATTCCATAGAGACGCTGAAGGAGCGGGGGCTCGACCTGATCCACGCCGGCAACGTGGCCGGCACGATGAACACCTGGAAGCGGCTCGGCCAGGGCGACCAGCCCACGGTCTACATCTCCTGGGCGGAGCAGCTCTTCTACGACAAGGGCGGCGTCGAGACCGTGGAGACGGTTCAGGCCAGGTCGACCGACACCGTGGTGGGCGGTCTGACCGCGCCGGAGCGCAACGTGAAGATCTGGGGGCTCCTCGATCACACGGAGGTGCCCAGGCCGGAGAAGCCCAGCTACTCCGACACGGTGGCGGAGGAGCTGATCGACGTCGGCCTCAAGCGGTTCGGAGAGGCCACGGAGCTCCTGAAGCGCCGACAGCCCCGGGTGATGTTCGTCCACTTCGGTTTCGTCGACACGTCGTTCCATCTGTTCTGGGACGCCATGGACCCCGACGTGGCCTTCCTGAGCTCGGGCTTCAAGACGCCCCGCCGGCACGCCAGGGTGATCGAGAACCTCCACCGCCTGCTGGACCTCTTCATCGGCGACTTCGCCGCCGAGAGCTGGGAGAAGGGTGGCAACATCATCGTCTTCTCCGACCACGGGGCCACCGGTGGCTTCGCCAAGAGCTGGCTCGGTCATGTGCCCCAGGGGATGATCGTGGCTGCGGGTCCGTCGTTCGCCAGGGGGGTCTCCCTCACGCCGCCGCCGGACATCTCGTCGATCGTCCCGACGGTCTTCGGCATCTACGGGCTCAAGCTGCCGCCGGTCTACACCGGGAAGCCGCTCCCGTGCCTGGCGCCCCGGCCTGGCGTGGCGACGCGCTCCGGCGACAAGCCAGCGGCCCGGCCGTCGCCGGCCGAGCCGGCGGCTCACTGACCCCGGCGGCGTCGGTCAGGTCGCCCTCGATGGCGTTGGTCCCCGGATCGTGGCCGGCGAGTCGCCTGGTCGCCAGCTCGGGCGACTGCGTGGCGTAGCAGTACCGACACCCGTGGGCGCAGGTGTTCGGCGTGCCGATGTCACGGCTCACGGCGCACAGGCACGCCTCGCGCTGGCCGCGATCCCTCCCCTGGGCCACCGTGATGTCGTGGAGCCTCGCGAGCAGGCCGGCGTCGATGCAGCCGCCGGGCCGGACACCACACCGGGTCCGGTCTTCGGGCTCGGCGCACGATCGGATCTCCATGTCGAAACCGACCGCCAGAGCGCTCAGCTCCTTCAGGAGCTCGTCCATCCCGGGGCGCTCCGACGCCGTCCAGTCCACGCGGTGGCTCTCGTCCTGGATCGTCGCCATGTTCCGCTCGGCCTTCCTGTACCGGTCCACCAGGCTGACCACGACACGCCGGGTCCGGCCGGCCAGTCGGCGGGCCAGCCGCTCGAACCGTCGCGCGTGGTAGGCGAAGTCCGTGGCTCTCGAGACGATGATCGGATCGTAGCGCCACACCACCAGGCCGCTGCCCACCCGGTCGGCCAGGTCGAGGAACGTCCGGATCCGATCTTCCAGCGGTGGCACGTGGGGCTCGAAGCAGGCGGGGTAGTCGTTGAGCGTGAACTGGAAGACGAAGCGGTAGCCGCCTCGCCTCAGCGTTTCCAGGTGAGGCAGCATCGGCGCCGGGTTCTTGGACCAGAACACCAGGACATCCACGTCCTGGGGCAACAGGGAGACCCGGCGGATCTGGTCCCTTCTGAACGGATTGGCCACCATGGAATGGCCGGCCCGGATCCGGTTCATGAACCATCTGGTGTAGAACGCGGGGATGTCGGTGCGCCGGCTGGCGCTGATGATCATGCTGACCCCGACCGGGCGCCGTTACTTCTTGGATCTGGCACAACGGAACCCCGTGGCGCAGTCCCGCCCCCCGACCTCCAGCTTGGCCCGGACCACCGACCTGGTGGCCGCCTCGAAGCTGGCGAACGACCCGCCGCGAACCACGTGGGCCGCTCCGGTCGCCGGGCCCTGGGGGTTCCTGGCCGGGCTCTGGGCATAGTAGTCCTTGCCGTACCAGGCGGAGCACCACTCGGCCACGTTGCCCGCCGCGTCGAACAGGCCGTAGGGGCTCTTGCCCGCCGGGTAGCTGCCCACCGGGGCGGCCCACCCGTGACCGTCGTCCACGGAGACCATGGCGAACGCCAGGTGGAACTCCCGGTACCCGCGACGGTCGCCCAGGTTCAGCGTCTTGCCGTCGGCGGCCGGCTCCGATCCCCACGGGTACAGACGGCCGTCGGTGCCGCGGGCCGCCTTCTCCCACTCGGCCTCGGTCGGAAGCCGCTTTCCGGCCCAGATGCAGAACGCCTGCGCATCATCCCAGGTCACGTGGACCACCGGATGCTCCGCCTTGCCCTCGATGCTCGACCCCGGCCCCTGGGGATGAAGCCGGTCGAAACCCGGCAACGGCGTCCAGTGACGTCCGTCCCAGCACGAGGACTGGTTCTCCACCTCCGATCGGGTGCGATAGCCCGTGGCCTTGACGAACTGCTCGAACCGCCGGTTGGTCACCTCGTGGATGCCGATCTCGAACTCGTCCAGGTACACCTTGTGCTCCGGCTTCAGGTCAGGCTCGCCCAGGTTGGAGCCCATGGCGAACTCCCCGGCGTTGACCGTCACCATGCGCTCGTCGTCGATCGTGCCGCCGCTGCCGGGGACGATGGCGACCGGCGACGCCGATGCCACCGGGCCGATCACGACCGCCTGGGTCGACGGCCCCGATGGGGGCAAAGGAGGCGCTCCCGCCGGGATCGAGGCGGGCATGGGAGAGTGCAGCGGGCCGTGTTGCCCCTGATGGGAGCCCGGGTCCGAGGCCAGGGAGTCGACCCCTGCGGGGCCCATCCCGAGCAGAGCGATCCCGACCATGAGAACGACGAGGGCGTGCCGGCAGCGACCGGGGAAGCGAGCGACTGTGCTGTGGTTCATGATGGCCGAGTTTAGCCCCAAGTCGAGGACGAGGCAACGGAAAACCGTGCCCCGACGCGACACCCTACCAGGTCCAGCGAACCAGGCCCAGGATGCTGGATCGATCAGGGCTCCGTGGGCCCGGCCTGCTCCCGCAGGAACCGGGCGCTCTCCTCGGGAAGCGCCGTGTTGATGTACATCCCGCTGCCCAGCTCGAAGCCGGCGATGCTCGTCACCCGGGGCACCACGGACAGGTACCAGTGGTAGTACTGACACCCCCGGGCGCTCTCCGGGACCGACCGGATGGCCAGGTTGTAGTCGGGGTCGTTGAGCCCGCCGTGGATCTTGAACAGGATGGTGCGCAGCGTCCGGGCGAGCAGCGGCAACTCCCCGTCCGTCAACTCGGAGAAGCTGGCGGTGTGACGCTTCGGACAGATCCAGATGTGGAACGGCGAGTAGGCGGCGAACGGCACGTAGGCGACGAACGCCTCGTTCTCGAGCACGATGCGCTCTCCGGCCTCGAGCTCCTCTCGCAGCAGATGGCAGTAGACGCATTCGCCATTATCGTCGTAGAAAGCGACCGCCGTGGCCACCCGGTTGCGGATCTGTTCCGGGACCACCGGCGTGGCCACGATCTGCGAGTGGGGGTGCTCCTGGGAGCACCCCGCGGCCGGGCCGTGGTTCTTGAAGATCACCACGTAGCCCACCCTCGGATCGGCCTGCAGCTTGCTGGCCCTGATCCGGTAGGCCAGGAGGACGTCGTCCACCTCGTGCTCCGACATCAGCGCCAGGGACAGGTCGTGCCTGCGGTGCTCCACCACGACCTCGTGGTAGCCGAAGCCGGCCTGCTTGCGGAAGGCGCCGGTGGACCAGCGGCGGGACGTCTCATGGTCCGCCAGCGCCGGGAACTTGTTGGGAACCACCCTGACCGCCCACCCGTCGTCGCCTGGGAGCAGCAGCATCGATCGCTCCGTCAGGTCCTCGTTCCCCGGGCAGAACGGGCAGGTCAGCGAGTGGAGCGCCCGACTCCGGTGACGCCGCTCATCGGGGCGGAAATCCTCGGGTCTGCGGGCCCGTTCCGTGGCGTAGACGATCCACTCCCGGGTGGCCAGGTTCAAACGAAGCTCAGGCACGATGCACCTCGATGGGCCCGGTCACGGCGTGCCCGGCTCGAAGCCGGAGCGAGTGGTGGTTCACGCTTCTTCCGGCAGCTTCCTGTGGGTCCCGTCGCAGAACGGCGGGTTGCTGGTGTGCTTGCACAGACACAGAGTGTGCTTCCCCTTGGCCTCCACCTTGAACATGGTCGACTTGAGGCCGCTGCCCTTGTGAGAGCCGTCGCAGAACGGCTGGTTCTTCGAGAGCCCGCAGGTGCACCAGTAGTAGGTGCCCGGCTCCAGCTCGATGACCACGGGGTTCCGTCCAGCGACGCTCGGCTTGGCCACGGGTCCCTCCTCGGATCGAATCCCGTCGGTGCCCGCCCGGTCGGGTCGGTCGCTACTCTAGCTGATGGCGGCATCCGGGTCAACGGCCGCGGGTCGGGAAGACCCGGCGCCTCGCCGGGTCCGAGTCGCGCCCCCGAGCGCGACCTCAATCCGGATCCCCTCCTCTTCCCTCCCCCCAACCGCGACTTCAAGTGAACCGCCTCCGTTCCACCCGGCAAGACCCGGCGCCTCGCCGGGTCCGAGTCGCGCCCCCGAGCGCGACCTCAATCCGGATCCCCTCCTCTTCCCTCCCCCCGAGCGCGACCTCAATCCGGATCCCCTCCTCTTCCATCCCCCCGAGCGCGACCTCAAACGGATCGGCCCGTGGGTCAGACAGGTGATCCCGTTGCCGCCTGGGGTGTACTGGTAGCTGGTCCACGATCCGGTCCCGTTCCCGGGGTCGTCGGGGATCGACTGGAGGTACCCCCCGGACTTGAGCATCCGGAAGAGCGCCTGGTCGATCACGGTTCGGCGCGTGTTCCTGTCCAGGTTGTACATCTCGATGGCGCCGGCGATGGTCTTCTGGTTGGCGTAGCAGGCGCGGGTGTTCGCCCTGGCCCTGGCCGGCTTGTACCCGGGCGTCATGATCGCCGAGAGGATCGGCAGGCAGTAGAGGGCGAGGCATCCCAGGGCTCGAAAACGCTTCCGGTCGCGCACCAGACCCACCAGCGCCAGGACCGGAGGAAGGTACGACAGGATCAGGATGGCTGGGAAGATCACCGTGACTCCGACCGAAGACGCACTGCGGTTGATCATCGTCATGACGCCGAAGAGTACCGGCGCACCGAACGCCACGACCCCGGTGACCAGCAACGCGTGGGTCCCGTAGGAGTCCTTTCTGGGTCCCGGGCAGCGCAGGTCGGCGATGCACCCCAGGCCGGTCAGGCCCATGGCCACGTAGAACGAGAGCACCGCCACGACGCCGGTGTAACCGTCCGGAACGAGGTGCGCGCCGGAGTTTCTGAGCGACAGACCGATCCCGACCGCGATGAAGACGAGCCACGCGCGGTGGGCCATCCACCAGATCCGGGGCGTGGGGGCGGCGGGGGACGGCGCCGGAGGGGGCGGGGCGCAGCCCGCGACGACGCAGCCGCCGGCGGGCTGACAGGCGGAGTGGTACGCGGTCTTGCACCAGGGACAGGCGACCTGCGGGTCCCGGTCGATCGGGAGATGACAGGCGGGGCAGATCGGTCTGACGCGAGCAGGATCCTCGACGATCCCCATGGCGACGCTCCTCCGGCTCGGACGGCCGATCCGAGCATAGCAGGAACGACCGCCAACGGGCCAGGCTGCCGGATCTGGTCCGGTTGACCGCCGGGCTCGAGAGGGTGGAAGATGGGTCGACACCATGGACGCTGCCGCACCGCTGTCCCACGACCCGCCGCCGGCGCCACCCGCGGCGACGGGGCGTCAGCCCCCTGGCTGGACGACCCGGGTCGTGGTGCTCGGGCTGATCGGCACGGTCCTGATCGGCCTGGTGACGCGGCTGATCAACGCCCCCCCGGGTCTCCCGATCGGGGACCGACGCCTGGTCTCGCTGGTCCGGCAGGCCGAACGAGGCCAGCTGGACGAGGCGGCTCGGGGGCTGTTCGCCTTCGCCTGCGCCGAGAACATCCGGAGCCTCCCTCCTGGCGACCCGAAGGCCGGGGACCTCGAGTGGGCGCTCGTGAAGCTCCTCGAGATCGCTCTCGCCTCCCCACCACCGCTTTCGGCCCCGCTCTGGAGCCCTGCCGGGCCCTGTGCGACCGGCGGCGACTCGATCCTGAGGAACCTGTCCGGGTTTCTGGCCACCGGACGGTTCGCCGAGGCGGCCGCGCTGGTGGACTGTGTGAGCCGGTCCGTGGCTCCACCGGAGCTGACCGGCGACGCGACCTGTCTCGGTCCGGGGAACGGTCTCGTGTTCCTCGGGGCGCTGGCTGCTCTCCACGCGGCCCGGGACGAGGCGGCGCTCTTCGTCTCCCTGAGGCGGTTGCAGCTGTGCAGGGTCGCCCATCCGGCCCATCCGACGGGCCTGTGGTCCGGTCTCATCCTGAGCGACATCCTCCTGGCCGCCGAGCTGAAGAGGTCCGGCGAGATCTTCGCCGTGGAGCGGTTCGACCCGTCCACGGCGCCCAGGAAGGCGGAGTTCCCCCTCATGGGCGCCCGGGTGGAGCACGGCCGGGAGAGGACCAGGCGGGAGTGGTTCCAGACCCCCAGGGCCCGCCTGGCGCCGCTGTCGTTGCGGAGAGCGCTGCTGGTCTCGCAGATCGTCGTCGAGATCCACCGGGCCGACCTCTTCGATCGCGGGATCGTCCGGCCCGACGCGGACGCTCCGACGTTGACGACGAGGCTCTCCCGGGCCGATCCGGCGCTGGCCAGGGAGGTGGGGCCGCTGCTGAAGCGGGGGGTGCTGGGCTTCGACAGCCCGCTCGCCCGGCGGCAGCTCCTGGGGGTTGCGGCAGCGCTGGGGATGCCCCGTTCGGAGCTGGTGCTGCGCGTCGAGGCGGACGCCGCTGTCGCTCCGTGACAGCGCGGGCCTCGGGCTCGTCGTGTGAAGGGCCCGGGTGGCCGTCCCTTCTCCGCCCCGACGGTCTCGATGCGCCGGTGTCGGGGCAGAGACCTGGGCATGGACGGATGCCCCGAGCCCTGCGCGGCCCGGTCAGCCGACCCGGCGACCGCGCCAGGACCGCCGACGCGGGCCGGAAAGATCGCCAGGTCCGGCCGTCCCACTGGCGGGCCTCGCCGGCGCCCTGTACACTCGAGAGGTACCTCGAGTGTTCGACGGTTTCGGGTCGCCGGCGCCGGATGTGCCCTTGGAGATCCTGGCGGTAGAGGACCATCCGGAGACCGCAATGGCGTGGAAGCGGCCGGGGTTGCGGCTGGATCCCACGTCCGCGGGAGGACGCCATGCGACTGCTGTCCAGGTTCCTGACCCTGGGTCTCTTCTCCCGGCACGTCGAACCGGGGACCGACAGGGAAGGGCCGTCCGGGGCCGTCGAGGAGTCGCCGCTCCGTTCGGAGCTGTTCAGCGTCGACCAGCTGCAGGTCCACGCCAAGGCGATCGCCGGATGGCACAAGCTGGCCCCGAAGCCCGGCCCGGACCTTCTGCTGAGCCGGCTGGACGAGAACCAGGAGGCGCTCCAGGCCGCCAACGAGCAGCTGACCGCGGTGGCGCGCCATGGACGACGTTTGTCCCCCGCCGCGGAGTGGCTCATCGACAGCTTCTACCTGATCGAGGAGCAGATCCGGATCGCCCGGAGCCACCTGCCGCGCACGTACAGCCGCCAGCTCCCGCGACTCGCGAACGGGCCATCCGCGGGCCAGCCCCGGGTCTACCACATCGCGCTGGAGCTGATCGCCCACCTGGACGGTCGCATCGACGCCGAGAGCGTCACGAGCTTCGTCGCGTCGTACCAGGTCACGACGCCGCTCCGGCTGGGGGAGCTGTGGGCGGTGCCGATCATGCTGCGGCTGGGTCTGATCGAGAACCTGCGCCGGGTCGCCACCCGCATCGCCACCGGCCACCGCGACCGGAACCTCGCGGTGGCCTGGGCCAACCACCTGATCGGCGTGGCGGACAAGGAACCCGCCAACCTCATCCTGGTGCTGGCGGACATGGCTCGATCCCGGCCGGTGCTTTCCACGGCGTTCGTGGCCGGGTTCTCGGGCCAGCTGCGGGGCAAGAACCCGACGCTGGTCCTGCCGCTGTCGTGGCTCGCCCAACGGCTCTCCGAGACGGCGCAGAGCATCGAGGAGTGCGTCCACCAGGAGACCCAGAAGCAGTCCGCCGACCAGGTATCGATGTCGAACAGCATCGCCAGCTTGCGGCTCCTGTCGGCCATCGACTGGCGTGACTTCGTGGAGGCCCTGAGCGTCGTGGAGCAGACGCTCCGGGGCGACCCGTCGGGAGTCTACGGCGCCATGGATTTCGCGACGCGCGACCGGTACCGCCACGTGGTGGAGGACGTCGCCCGGCGGGGAGGCCGCCCGGAGGACGACGTCGCGCGCCAGGCGATCGCGCTGGCCGCTCGGAGCCTGCTTTCGGACGGGGCCGGTCGGCGCACCGCCCACGTCGGGTACTACCTCGTGGACCGCGGTCTGGACGAGCTGGAGGCCGGCGCGGGCGCCCGGGTCCCGCTCCGCCGCAGGCTCGTCGACCGGATCACCCGGGCGCCGCTGCTGTACTACCTGGGTCTGATTCTCGCGACCACCGCCGCCCTCACCGCGGGGCTGGCGCGTCATGCCGCCGCCTCCGGTGCCGGCCCTCTCGGCCTGGCCCTGCTGTTCCTCGTCGCCGGGTTCTCCGCCATGCAGCTGTCCATCGCGCTGGTGGACTGGCTGACGATGCTGCTGGTGCTGCCGCGGATGCTGCCGCGCATGGACTACTCCAAGGGAGTCCCGGCGGGATGTCGTACGATCGTGGTGGTGCCCACCATGCTCACCGGTACCGAGTCCCTGGCCCGGCTGCTCGAGGGGCTCGAGGTGCGCTACCTGGCCAACCGAGATCCCAGCATCCACTTCGCCCTGCTGACCGATCTGGCCGACGCATCCCAGGAGACGCTGCCCCCCGACTCGGGGCTCGTGGAAGCTGCCCGCCAGGGGATCATGACGCTCAACGCGCGGTACGGCCATGAGCGTAGCGATGCGTTCTTCCTCTTCCACCGACCGCGCCGGTTCAACCCCAGCGAGGGCCTCTGGATGGGGCACGAGCGCAAGCGCGGCAAGCTGGCCGACCTCACCGGCGCCCTGCGCGGGAGCCCGGACGATCGCTGTGCTCTCGTCGTCGGCGAGACCGGCATCCTGACCTCGGTCCGGTACGTGATCACACTCGACACCGACACGGAGCTGCCACGCGACGCCGGCCGGCGGCTGGTCGCCACGCTGTCGCACCCGCTGGTCGGGCCGGAGTTCGACCCGGTCACCGGGCAGGTCACCGCCGGGTACTCCATCCTCCAACCGCGCCTCGGGATCCGGCTCCCCAGCGCGAGCCGGTCATGGTTCGTGAGGCTCTTCGCCGGCGAGACCGGCATCGACCCGTACACACAGCTGGTGTCGGACGTGTACCAGGACCTCTTCGGCGAGGGCTCCTTCATCGGGAAGGGCATCTTCCACGTCGACGCCTTCGAGCGAACGCTGGCGCACCGTTTTCCGGAGAACCGGATCCTGAGCCATGATCTTCTGGAGGGGTGCCACGCCCGGGCCGGGCTCGTCAGCGACGTGCAGCTCTACGAGGACCACCCCTGGCACTACGGCGCGGAGATGCGGCGCCGCCACCGGTGGGTCCGGGGCGACTGGCAGATCGCGCCGTGGCTCTGGCCGTGGGTCCCGGGTCCGGACTCCTGCCGGGTGGCCAACCCGCTCACCGTGCTCTCGCGCTGGAAGATCCTGGACAACCTCAGGCGCAGCCTGGTGCCGGCGGCCCTGGTGGGACTGCTGTTCCTGGGGTGGACCAGCCCGGGCCCGCCGGCGTTCTGGACGCTGGCGGTCACCGGTCTGATCCTGGCTCCGCCGCTGCTGGCGACGCTGGTGAATCTCTGCCGGAAGCCCCGGGAGCTGTCGCTCCTGTCCCATTTCCGGGAGCTGAGGCGGCATCTGGTCCGTCACCTTGCCCGGGTGTTCCTCGCACTGGTCTTCTTGCCCTACGAGGCGTGCGTCAACCTGGACGCGGTGGGACGCACCCTGTTCAGGATGATCGTGACCCGTCGGCACTTCCTCGAGTGGGAGACGGCCAGCGACGCCGAGCAACGGGCCGGGACCGACCTGGCCAGCTTCATTGCAGTCATGGGTCCGGCGGCGCTGCTGGCGGCGCTGGCCGGTGTGCTGGTCGTCATGGGCCGACCGGAGTGCGCCCCGGCGGCGGGGCCGGCGATTCTCCTCTGGCTGGCCTCACCTGTGTTCGCCTGGGTCGTCAGCCGGCCCATCGCCAGCAAGGAACCGCGTCTGAACAGGGCCCAGCAGGAGCTGCTACGGCGGACTGCGCGTCGCACGTGGGGGTACTTCGAGACGATGGCGGGGCCGGAGGACCACTTCCTGCCGCCGGACAACGTCCAGGAGCATCCGGCCCCGGCGACCGCCCACCGGACGTCGCCGACCAACATCGGCATGGGGCTCCTGGCGTCTCTCGCTGCCCACGACTTCGGCTACGTGTCCACCGGCCGGCTCATCGAGCGGACGGCCGGAACGCTCTCCACCATGGACCGGCTGGAGCGCCACCGTGGTCACTTCCTCAACTGGTACGACACCCGGACGCTGGCGCCACTGGTGCCGCAGTACGTCTCCACCGTGGACAGCGGCAACCTCTCCGGCCACCTCTTGACTCTTCGCCAGGGACTCCTGGAGATCGCGGGCCGGCCGATCGTCTCGCCGCGGACATTCGACGGCGTTTCCGACATGATCCTGGTGCTGGCGGACCAGATCCACCGGAGCGCAACCAGGAGGGACGTCTCCGTGATCCTGTCGGTCGCGGTGCGGCTGCAGCGGATGCTCGAGGAGCTGGGACACCCGCCCCGCACGCTCTCCGCGTCGCTGCTGCTGATGCAGAAGCTGGCTGCTGCGTCGACGGAGCTGGCCCGGATGCTCGAGGCCGACCTCGACCCGGAGGTCCGGTGGGCGGCCGGGGCTCTCGCCGGGCAGTGCCAGGACCTCCACGCCGACCTGGCGGCCCAGGTTCCTTGGATCGATCTGCCGCGGCCGGTGGAGCCGGTCCACGGTGGTGCGCGGCCCGGCGAGGCGCCGCGACCGACCGCGCTTCGCGAGGCGCTCCGGGGTCTCGACGAGATCCCCACGCTGGACCAGATCGCGACGCTGGAGGCCCGGTTCTCCGGTGCCCTGGGCCCGGTGCCGGAAGAACACGTCGTCCGGGTCGCCGGCCTCCGCGACTCGCTGCTGGCGGCCGCCGACCGGGCGAGCCGGCGTCGGACCGAGCTGGCGTCCCTGGCCAGCCGATGCCACGACCTGGCCTGGGCCGACTTCCGGTTTCTCTTCGACCCTGCCCGGGAGCAGCTCTCGATCGGGTTCAACGTCTCGGAGCGTCGCCGTGACCCGAGCTTCTACGACCTCCTGGCCTCCGAGGCCCGGCTGGCCAGCTTCGTGGCCATTGCCCAGGGGCAGTTGCCCCAGGAGAGCTGGTTCGCCCTGGGCCGGCTGCTCACCCGCGCGGGTGGGCACTCAGTGCTGGTCTCGTGGAGCGGCTCGATGTTCGAGTACCTGATGCCGCTTCTGGTGATGCCCACGTACGAGGGCACGCTTCTGGACCGGACGTACCACGCCGCGGTGGCTCGACAGATCCAGTACGGTCGGGAACGCGGCATTCCCTGGGGGATGTCCGAGTCGGCGTACAACAGCACCGACGCCCACCTGATCTACCAGTACCGGGCGTTCGGCGTGCCGGGCCTGGGGTTCAAGCGGGGGCTGGCCGAGGACCTGACGATCGCGCCCTACGCCACGGTCATGGCGCTGATGGTCTCTCCCGAGGAGGCCGCGGAGAACCTGGAGCGCCTGGCCGAGCAGGGCCTCGTGGGCCGGTACGGCTACTACGAGGCCGCCGACCACACCCCCTCGCGGGTGCCGCGGGGCGAGACCCGGTCGATCGTTCGATCGTTCATGGCGCACCACCAGGGGATGAGCCTGCTCTCGCTGGCTTACCTGCTGCTGGGTCGGCCGATGCAGCGGCGGTTCCTGGCAGATCCGCTGCTCAAGGCCACAGAACTGCTGCTCCACGAGCGCGTTCCGAGGGTCGCGCCGGCCAACCCCCACGCGGCTCAGGTGGAGGAGGCGCCGGGCGACGACAGGCCCGGAGCGACGTCGTGGAGCGTCGACACGGCCCACACCCCGACGCCGGACGTGGGGCTGCTCTCCAATGGAAGGTACCACGTGATGGTCAGCAACTCGGGCAGCGGCTACAGCCGCTGGCGGGACCTGGCCGTGACCCGCTGGAGAGAGGACCCGACCCGCGACTGCTGGGGCAGCTACTGCTACCTCCGCGACCTCGACAGCCGGGCTCTGTGGTCGACGGCGTACCACCCCACACTGGTTTCGGGGACCGATTACGAGGCGCATTTCCACCAGGCTCTGGTCGAGATCCGCCGCGTCG
This sequence comes from Candidatus Rifleibacteriota bacterium, assembly GCA_016213885.1. GTDB lineage: Bacteria > Muiribacteriota > UBA6191 > JACPRK01 > JACQZM01 > JACQZM01. The sequence goes on from JACQZM010000475.1 coordinate 24,161, forward strand.
ACCACGAGATCCACACCAGCACCGGGATCAGCGTGTCGCCCGAGGACGACGTGGAGCTGCGCCGGGTCACGCTCACCAATCGTTCGCAGGTGCGGCGCACGATCGAGCTGACCAGCTATGCGGAGGTCGTTCTGACCACGCCGGCAGCGGACGAGGCCCACCCGGCGTTCAGCAACCTGTTCGTCCAGACCGAGATCCTCCCGGGGCGCCAGGCGGTCCTGTGCACACGCCGACCTCGGTCGGCTCCGGAGCGCCCCCCTTGGATGCTCCACCAGATGGCGGTGCTCGGCTCGCTCGTCGGTGAGCCGTCGTACGAGACCGATCGCGGCCGCTTCATCGGACGGGGTCGTTCCCTCGAGGCTCCGGCGTGCATGAGTGTCGGCTCGCTGTCGAACACGCAAGGAGCGGTGCTGGACCCGGTGGTGGCCATCCGGCTGGCGGTCGTCCTGGGGCCGGACGAGTCGGCCAGCGTCTCCTTCGTGACCGGCGTGGCCGAGACCCGTGAGGGCGCCACGGCGCTGATCGAGAAGTACCAGGACCCACGCCTGGCGGAGCGCGTCTTCTCCATGGCCTGGACCCAGAGCCAGGTCGTGCTCCGGCAGATCAACGCCACCGACACCGACGCCCAGCTGTTCGAACGCATGGTCAGCTCGCTGGTCCACCCGCACCGGCAGCGCCGGGCCGACCCGGCCATCCTGGCTCGCAACCGGCGGGCCCAGTCGGCGCTCTGGAGCTACAGCATCTCCGGTGACCTGCCGATCGTGCTGCTGCGGATCGGAGACCTGGCGAAGGTCGAACTGGTGCGCCAGATGGCCCAGGCCCACGCCTACTGGCGCGTCAAGGGCCTGGCCGTCGACCTCATCATCTGGAACGAGGACCCGTCCGGTTACCGCCAGGTGCTGCACGATCAGATCACGAGCCTCATCAGCGGCGGTACCGGCGCCGGGACCCTGGACAGGCCGGGGGGCATCTTCGTCCGCCGGCCCGATCAGATGACCGAGGAAGACCGCATCCTGGTCCAGACCGTGGCCCGTGTGGTCGTGACCGACTCGGCGGGTTCGCTGGCCGAACAGATGGACCGCCGCGGCTGGGCCGGACCGAACCTGGCTCGCCTCGTCCCGACCCGACGGCGTCAGGCGGAGACGCCGCCCCCGCCGCTCGCCCGGCGCGACCTGGTCTTCTCCAACGGCCTGGGCGGGTTCACCGCCGACGGCAAGGAGTACGTCATCACGACCGGGCCCGGTCGCGTCACGCCCGCTCCATGGGTCAACGTGCTGGCGAACAACCAGCTGGGCACCGTGGTCTCCGAGAGCGGCAGCGCCTTCACCTGGGTCGACAACGCCCACGAGTATCGACTGACCCCGTGGTCCAACGACCCGGTGTCCGACGGGACGGGCGAGGCGCTCTACATCCGGGACGAGGAGGAAGGGGAGTTCTGGTCCCCGACCCCGCTGCCGGCCCGTGGAAAGACCCCGTACGTGTCGCGCCACGGTCTCGGCTACAGCGTGTTCGAGCACAGCGAGCACGGCGTCTCCTCCGAGCTGAAGGTGTTCGTCGCCGTCGAGGCTCCGGTGAAGCTGGCGGTCCTCCGCATCAAGAACCACTCGGAACGCGCCCGTCGGCTGTCGGTCACCGGCTACTGGGAGTGGGTGCTGGCCGACCTGAGGTGCAAGTCGCTGATGCACGTGGTCACCGAGCTGGACCCTCGAACAGGGGCGCTCCTGGCCCGGAACTCCTACAGCTCCGATTTCGGCGGCAAGGTCGCTTTCGTCGCGGTCAACGACCCGGCCCGATCGGTGACCGGCGACCGCGCCGAGTTCCTGGGCCGCAACGGCAGCCTGGCCAGCCCCGCGGCCCTGGGTCGGGTGCAGCTCTCCGGGAGGACCGGCGTGGGCCTGGACGCCTGCGCCGCCATCCAGGTGCCGTTCGACCTGGTGGATGGTCAGGAGCACGAGCTGGTCTTCGTGCTCGGAGCCGGGCCCGGACTGGAGGAGACGCGGGCGCTCATCCAGCACTTCTGCAGCGCCCAGGGCGCGCGTCAATCGCTCGAGGAGGTCTGGCGCTACTGGACCCACGTTCTCGGCGCGGTGCACGTGGAGACTCCAGACCCTGCGGTGAACATGCTGGCAAACGGGTGGCTTCTCTATCAGACGCTGGCGTGCCGGGTCCGGGCGCGCAGCGGTTTCTACCAGTCCGGCGGGGCGTACGGATTCCGGGATCAGCTGCAGGACACGATGGCGCTGATCCACTCGGAGCCCTGGGTGCTCAGGGAGCAGCTCCTCCGCAGCGCCGCCCACCAGTTTCCGGAGGGCGACGTGCAGCACTGGTGGCATCCGCCGTCCGGCCGCGGCGTGCGCACCCACTCCTCCGACGACTACCTCTGGCTCCCGCTGGCCACCTGCCGGTACGTGGAGGCCACCGGCGACACCGGCGTTCTCGACGAGCCGGTCCGGTTCATCGAAGGCCGGCAGGTGAAGCCGGAGGAGGAGGCGTACTACGATCAGCCCGCTCGCTCGCAGCTCTCGGCAACGCTCTACGAGCACTGCGTCAAGGCCGTCGAGAACGGCCTCCGGTTCGGCGCCCACGGCCTCCCACTGATCGGTTGCGGCGACTGGAACGACGGCATGAACCGCGTGGGCGAGCGCGGTCTGGGCGAGAGCGTCTGGCTCGCGTTCTTCCTGTACGACGTGCTCCGGCGCTTCGGGGAGATCGCCGGATCCCGTGGCGATGCCGCGTTCGGCCAGCGCTGCGCAGACCAGGCCGAGCTGCTGCGCCAGAACATCGCCTCCGGCGCGTGGGACGGGGAGTGGTATCGCCGGGCCTACTTCGACGACGGCCGGCCGATGGGCTCCGCTGCCAGCGCGGAGTGCCAGATCGACTCCCTCCCGCAGAGCTGGTCGGTGCTCTCCGGAGCCGGCGACCCGGATCGCTCTGGCCAGGCGATGGCCGCCGCGGACCGGCGGCTGATCCGGCGAGATGCCGGCCTGGTACTGCTCTTCGATCCGCCGTTCGACGCGTCGGACCTCGACCCGGGTTACATCAAGGGCTACGTGCCGGGGGTGCGGGAGAACGGCGGCCAGTACACCCATGCGGCGGTGTGGATGGCGATGGCGTTCGCGCTCCGGGGAGAGCACGAGCGAGCCTGGGAGCTCTTCTCGATGATCAACCCGATCAATCACGGCCGGACCGAGGCGCAGGTCGCCACGTACAAGGTGGAGCCCTACGTCGTCGCCGCGGACGTCTACGCGCGGCCTCCTCACACCGGCCGCGGCGGGTGGACCTGGTACACCGGGTCGGCCGGGTGGATGTACCGACTGGTCGTGGAGACGCTGCTGGGAGTGACCCGAGAGCCGGAGCTCCTGCGCCTGACGCCCCGTCTGCCTTCGGCCTGGGAGGGTTTCAAGCTGCACTACCGCTACCGGGACACGTACTACCACGTCACGGTGAAACGGACCGACGGCAGCAACGCCGGTCTCACGGTCGACGGGGTGCCGCAGCCCGAGCTCGCCATCCGGCTCGTGGACGACCGGGTAGAGCACCACGCACAGCTGAACCTGCAGCCGTGGTAGCAGCGGGCAGACGGAGCGTCATTTCGGCGTCACAGCTCATGGACTCGCGGGTTCCTGCAGGAGGAAACTGTCGAGCAAGACCCTGCAATGGCGTAGCCACGTCTGCGCGTCCTGGTCGCCCAGGCGGGCTCGCTCGCCGAAGCTGAGATAGTGGGTGTGGAGGATCTTGTAGAAGATGTTCTGGGTTCGCCACAGATCGACCTCGAACGGCAAGGTCCGGACCAGTTGTGCGGCCTTGTCCAACCTCTCCATGCGGGTGAGGTCCTCGGGCTGTTCGAGAACTTGTTCGGCCAGACTCTCGATCTTGACGGCCAGCAGCAGACCCAGGGCAGCCGCATCCAGAGTGGCGCCGGCCAGACGAACCTCTTCCAGAAGAGGTCTGACACTCTCGGGGTCGAGCCCATCCCGTTGAAGCACCCGCCGGAGCTTGGCATTCAGGCAGAAGTCCGCGGCGACCGACAGGACCTTGGGCCGTGGCGTCCCTGAACCGGTCAGAAAGCGAATCAGGGGAGCGTGGTGCTCATAGATCGAGCTGTAGGCAGCTTCGGCCTCCCGTTCAGTGGGCGCCATGATGATATTCAGGACCTTGCGTCGCTCATCGGCGAACAGCGAGGTCAGAGAGTACGTGGACGCCCCGAAGTACTTGCCCAGCAAGAGAATGGTCCTGGGGAAGTCGGCTCCGGCGAAAGCCGCCGAGATCTCCTTGGTCAACGCCTCGTACTTCTGCGCGCCCTGATACTCACCGGTGCCGCATGCGATGCTGTGATCACCAAGGTGCAAGACGCCGAAACAGAGGCTGGAAGATGCGCGTGTGACCTCGCAAGTCACCGTGGCTCGCCCGATGACCAGTCGCGAGCCGCCTACCTGGAAGTCGCGGTAGTCCTCCCGGGTAGCCGAATACGCATAGATCGAGCTCCGTTCGCCGGTATCCTGGAACAACGAGCTCAGGGCATAGTGGGCTCCGATGTCCTTCATATCGAGCATGCTGGGTCTGACGAACTTCTCGTAGATGCTGCGGCCGTTGCCGTGCTCGGAAACGTTGCTGCTGGCGCGTTCGAGCTGCCCGAGAAAGCCAGGTTCGAAGGCTTCATTGAAGAGCTCGTCGGCCAGCTGAAGAACCCTGCCGGCATACTGGATGACCTGAACCGTCTCGATCCCGGAGAGATCGTCGAAGAACCAGCCGCAGCTCGTGTACATGAGCATCGCGTTGCGTTGCAGCTCCATGAGCTTCAAGACCGTGACCTCATCTCCGGTGGTCAGAGGATGGGTCGCATGGCGGATCAGAAACGCATTGATGCGGTCGGTAGAACGGTTCACGATGATGTCGATGTAGTCGTCCCGAGCCGCCCACGGGTCGGTCAGAAGCCTCTGGGCCGACTGTTCGAAAGCAGAGTTGACGGCGTCCCGGAGCCAGTCCAGTGCCGCTCGAAGGGGGGCTCGCCAAGCCTGGTTCCAACCCGGGTGGCCGCCGCTGTTGCACCCGCAATCGGATCGCCAACGATCCAGGCCGTGGACGCAGCTCCACGAGCTATTCTCGTGGATCGCAACTTCGTGCGTCGGGGGATGCCCCTCCAGGTAGCAGCCGTAGTTGGTCAGCTGCGCGAGTCGATTGGACTCGAGATACTGCAGCGCGTGAGCCAGGGACCTGTCGCCGCCGCGATGATGATGCCCGTAGGTCTCGCCATCCGTTGCGATGTGGACGAGGCGAGGAGAGGAACGGTCATCGGGGAACGTGGACAGCAGTCTGTTGGCAAAGGCCTCTCCGTTGTCCAGCAGCCGTTCGAACGCCAGAGCCCGCGAGGCAGGGCCGTCGTAGAAGAACAGGTTCATGCTGCGGCCTGACGGAAGCGACAGGCGATAGACCAGGCCAGGGTCGATTCTCCCTCCACTCACGTCTCGCCATTCACCACCGCCAACGGGCCGGATCCGCCATGCCTGACTGGGCGCGAGTATGGCGAAGTCGATGTCGTGCTGGGCCATGATGTCCAGGCTCTCGAGGTCCACCGCCGTCTCCGGTAGCCACAACCCTTCGGGCTTGCGGTTGAACCGATACTCGAAATCTCTGATTCCCCAGATGATCTGGGTCTTCTTGTCGCGGCTGTTCGCCAGCGGCAGGATCATGTGATTGTAGGCCTGGGCGAGGGCGTTGCCGTGGCCGGAGAACATCTTCATGCTCTGGCTGTCTGCCTCCAGAATGGCCCGATACGTTTCGGTGGCGTAGTTCTCCATCCAGAGCAAGACCGTCGGGCCGAAATCGAAGCTGATGCGAGCATAGTTGTTCACCAGCTGGGCGATCCGTCCTTGCACATCGAAGATCCTCGACGCCGCGTTGGCCGCGTAGCATTCGGCCGTGATCCGCTCGTTCCAGTCGTGGTGCGGAAACGCCGAGTCCTGGATCGCGATGGCCTCCAGCCAGGGGCTCTCCCTCGGAGGTTGATAGAAGTGCCCATGTATACAGATGAACCGATCCATCATACGAGACTCCTTGGCTCGGGCTCACGGTCAGACCAGGTCACACTCGAGGAGAGCCACCGGCAGAACCCCGAAGAGGTCGGCCACCCGGAGCGTCCGGTGCTCGGAAGGAGCAGCCACGGAGAGGCTTCGCCCCGTGAACACGTCCCTGAGGAACCCCTGGGTCATCCTCTCGGGCAGGGCGAGCCTCGTCTCGCCCCAGGCCTCCGGTCGTATCGGGAAGTCGATCGGCGCCACTCCGGCGGCCTTGGAGAGAGAGAGGAAGAGCCGCCCCGCCACGACGATCGCCATGCTGTCGTGTCGCCTGCGGACGAAAGCCACGACATGATCCGCAGCGTCTCCCTCCACCGGGAGAGGCAGATAATCCCCCTTGGTGAAGAGCTGCGGCTGCTTGCGTCGGAACCGCAGACACCTCCAGGTGACGTAGAGTTTGACGCGCCCGTCTCCCGGTTCGCCGGCCAGCTCCCTGACGAGAGATTCGAGGTTGCTGGCCCCCTCCGATCCCCCCGTGGCCCGGCGGGCGAGTTCGTCGAGCGCCTGTCTTCTCTTCTCGAAATCGACGGGTCCCCGGTTGTCCGGATCCACCAGATGCAGGTCCCAGAGCTCGGTCCCCTGGTAGAAGTCCGGGATGCCGGGGCTGGTCGCCTTGAGCACGACCTGCGACAGAGAAGACTGCATTCCCGCCCAGGTCGCCAGCGTGTGGATGTCGAAGAAGGTGCGCCAGAAGGGGTGCGAGTACGGGCGGTCGATGACGCCTCGGGTGAACGCCAGGAGGCCTTCCTCGTAGTCTGTCCGGTTGTTCGTCCAGCTCGTGTGGACCTTCGCCTCCCGCGCTGCCTTGAGCATGTATCGCTGCATCCGTTCAGAGAACGACCGTCTCGCGGCGGCGTCGAGCTCTCCTCCGGGCCAGGCGCCGACGAGCGTCTGGTAGAACATGTACTCGTCGTAGCCGTCCGGAATCCGCCCCGGGCGTCCGGCCCGCTTCAGTCGCCTGTTCATCTTCTCCCACGAGGTCACGACCCCGTGCCAGAGATCGGGCATCTCCGAAAGAGCGTCGATCCTGAGCCGGACGTCCTCGGACCTCTTGGTGTCATGGGTGGAGGTGGCCAGGAGCGACATGGCCGCGTGGGCCAGACGGTCCCGGTTCAGCTCATGAAAGTCGACGACGGACAAGCCGGTGCTGTCCGGATCTCCCCCGACCTCGTTCTGAGAGACCAGGCGATTGTAGACATAGAATGCCGAGTCCTCGACCCCCTTGGCGGTCGCCGGGGACGTGAGCTGCTGAAAGTTGCCCACGAAGAGGTGCCGGGCGTCCCGGACCGACGGGGCCGTCCGGGCCGTGTGGTTCTTGAGCAGGATGTCGCGGATGAACTCGAACACCAGCCGGCTCGTGGTGGGCAACCGCAACATGGCCTCGTCCACGGCGACGTTGACGTAGCCGCGATCGCGCTCGTCGATGGGTGCTTCTCCCAGGGGGATATACGTCCGGTACACGGGAAAACAGGCGATGATCTCCAGCAGCGCATCCGAGAGGCTTCCGAGAGTGAAGTCGCGAGTCCTGGGGTCAGCCTCGGCGATGGTCTCGAGGCGATGAGCCAGCAGGTTGAGCTCCGAGGCCAGGGAGTGCTGGACCACGAGCTTCTTGCAGCGGTAGACCAGCTCGTCCAGTCGCAGATTCGGCCCGGAGAATTTCCGGTAGGTGCGGTCGAGGGAGCGGGCGCTCGAAGGGTCCACGAAGAGCCCGTTCACCGAGTTTAGGAAGTCGTAGCCGGTGCTCCCGGCGACGGCCCAGGAGGCCGGGAGGCGCTCGCCACGGGTCAGGATCTTCTCCACGAGGATCAACAGAACTCCACTGTCGCCGGAGGAGAGAGCGGCCGTCTCGGCCAGACACCTCTGGCGAAGCACCGGCTCCAGAGAGGCAAACGACCGATCGGCGGGCGGATCGTCCGTGAAAGCGCGCCGGCAGAACGCCAGCAGAGCCTCTGCCTGCAGGTGCTGGAAGTACTCGCGGGGATCGAAGAGTCCATCCGGGTGGTCGATTCTCACGGCGCTCACCCAGCCCCTCTCGATCCAGGTCATCAGCAGCCGATGGGCCTGCGAGAAGACCGCCGGGTCCTCCATCCGGATCGCGACGAGCTCGTTGATGTCGAAGAACCTCCGGTAGTTGATCTCTTCCAGGGCGACTTTCCAGAACGCCAGTCTGTAGGCCTGCATCTCCAGGAGCGAGTCCAGCAGCACGTAGCTCTGGGGATCGCCGGGATCCCCGTTGAAGACGTCCAGGGTCTCGCGCACGTGGGCGGCGACGACCTCGTTCCTCTCGGTCAGCTGGGCCAGCCGGCGCTTGATGACCTCTTTCTCCCGGCGCCTCCCGACCAGCCGTTCCGGCGAGGTCTCGGTCCGGAGAGGGAGGTTCTCGATCGAGGTGACGATGCTGTGATACTCGTGCAGATCCGCATGGCCGGCTCCCAGCTTCTGCGAGAGAGCGTCGAGGCGAAGAGAGAGGATCCTGGAATAGCCGCGAGGGGCAACGGGAAAGCGATGCTCGAAGTAGCTGAGAAAGAACGACCCTCGATCGAACTCGAGGCGGATCTCTCCACGTTCCAGAGCGAGACCGTAGAAGTCGCCCAGAACCGGAACGAGGACCCGGTGGGTCAGGGCGCTCTTGACCGGTTTCCAGTCGATGTCGAAGAACGGGGCGAAGGGGGAACTGGCACCATTCTCCAGGGTGTCCATCCAGTAGGGATTGTCTTGCCCCGTCCCCATGTGATTGGGAACCCAGTCGACCATCATGGAAAGATCCCGCTCCGCCAGGCGGCGGTGGAGCTCGGCCAGGTCGTCGCCGGTCCCCAGCTGGGTGTTGATCTCGCCGTGGTCGACGATGTCGTACCCGTGGACGCTCCCCCTGCGGCAGCGAAGATGGGGCGAGGCGTAGAAGTGGCTGATGCCGAGAGCTTCGAGGTAGTCGACGATCGCCTGGGCGTCGACGAAGCCGAACTGTCCAGGGGCGAACTGCACCCGGTACGCGGCCCGCAGGGGCCGGAACCGGCGCGACAGCTCCAGACCGCGCCTGAGGATCGATTCGATGAGATCGTCGTTGTCCTGGCTCATCACGCACTCTCCAGTACGATCGCACCGGGTCCGTCGATCGCGATCGCGACAATGCCCCCTCGCCGCTCTCGACGCAGCACGACGCGCCGCGGGTCCCCTCCGTAGCGCCTCGATTCCGTCAGGAGCAGTTCCCTCCAGCTCCGCGGCGGGCCCCCTTTCACGGAGGCGGGCCGCCTCAGGGCCAGCTCGAGCCTGTCTCGCAGGTTGATCACGACGAGCAGTTCCGACTCTCCGACCCTGCGCCTCATGACCAGCCCGTGGCTTCCCGCCGGTGCGACCCTGAATCCCCTTCGCGTGGCTTCCCCCAGGGCCGGGTGCTGCTGCCTGAGCCTGAGAAGGTCGCGGTGGAGCCTGAGCACGGCCGCGTGAGGTGGGCCACTCCGCTCGCTCCACCGGAGCTTCGAGCGCTCGAACGTGGCGTTCGCCTGAGGATCGGGGATCCGTTCCCTGGCCAGGGGATCGGAGAAGCTCTCGAAGCTCTCGAACTCCCGGCGTCGTCCGGCCGTGACGGCCTTGCCCAGCTCCGGACCGTGGTCGGTGAAGTAAAGAAACGGGGAGCTGGCCGCCCATTCCTGCCCCATGAAGAGGAGCGGCGTGCTCGGGCCGGTCAGCAGGAGGCAGACGGCGGACCGCCAGGCCTCGAGCGGGATCTCGTGGTGGATTCTCTCTCCAAGGGCCCGGTTACCGACCTGATCGTGGTTCTGGAGGCAGTGTACGAACGCGGCCAGAGGCAGAGCCGCAGGGGAGGTGCCCCGGGGCCCCCGGGAGTGGGTCGATCTCTGACCCTCGTAGAACCATCCCCTGCGGAGTGTGCGGGCGATGTCCGTCACCGTACCCGAGTAGTCGATGTAGTAGCCGTCCCGGTCGCCCGCCAGCGCCACCCGGATCTGGTGGTGAAGGTCGTCAGCCCACACCGCGTCGAGCCCGTACCCTCCACGCCTCCGTGGACGGACCAGCTTCTCGTCGTTCGAGCTGTCCTCGGCGATCATGAGCACCGATCTCCCCGCCGGAAGCGTCGAGCGCACCCGGTCGGCGATCTCCCTCAGGATGTGTCTTTTGCTCCGATCGATGATCGAGTGGGTGGCGTCGAGCCGGAGGCCGTCCACGCGGTAATCGTGGAGCCAGTGGAGAGCGTTGTGCACGAAGAAGTCACGAACGGGACGGGAGCCGGGCCCGGAGAATCGAATCGCATTCCCCCAAGGAGTCTTGAGGTCTCGGTCGAAGAAGTCGGGGGCAAGGCACCAGACGTAGGCGCCGTCGGGACCGAAGTGGTTGTAGACCACGTCCAGGATCACGGCGAGCCCGCGGGCGTGGGCCGCATCGACCAGTTCGCGGAGGCCCTGGGGCCCGCCGTACACAGAAGACGGGGCGTACAGGCCGACGCCGTCGTAGCCCCAGTTCCGGCGGCCCGGGAAGGAGGCCACCGGCATCAGCTCCACGGCCGTGACCCCCAGTCCTGCCAGGTGGTCGAGCCGTCGGATCACGCCCCGGAACGTGCCCTCGCGGGTGAACGCCCCGACGTGGAGCTCGTAGAGTACGAGGTGATCGAGGGAGAGTCCGGGCGGATTCGAGGCGCGCCAGAGGAAGGCGCCTGGATCATCGGTCGCTGACGGCCCGTGAACGCCCAGCGGCTGGGCCCTCGAGGCTGGATCCGGATACGGCCCCTGGCCGTCGATGCGGTACCGGTAGAGAGCCCCCGTTTTCAAGCCCGGGACGACGCCACGGTGATATCCCGACTTCTCCCGTTCCAGGGGAACGGTGCCCGAGCGCTCCGGGCCCTCGAGAACCAGTTCCACCCGGCGTGCCCCCGGAGCGAAGACTCTGAAGGAGAAACCACCGTCGACGGGCCAGGCGCCGATCGGAGCCGTGGGATCGGTCGCCGGCCGCTGACGGGGGGTTCCCTGGCTCCCCGGCGGCACGCTCACGCCGGTCAGCCTACAGCGGCGCGGCGGCGTCCGCAACGGGTTGGTTCTCCGGCAGCCTCGGGGGTGGGCCGACGGGATCGACGGCGCAATCCTTCGGCCACGTCACTGGACGGCGGCAGTGGTTCCCGGGCGGTGCTCGACCGGATCGGTGTCCGCTTCTGGCGGCATCGTGCAGCCGCTCAGCCCTGGGACTGCGGCGTCTCCATGATCTCGAGGATGGCCCGAAGCGGAATCGCGGACCAGGCCGGGCGAGCCACCAGCTCGCTCTCGAGCTCCTGGAGGGCCCGCTCCAGGCAGAAGACATCGAGCAGCAGGCGCAGGTCTTCCCTTCGCTGTGGCAGAAAAGTCATCTGCCCCGCCAGGGTCAGGTACGACCGGAGAAAGGTCGCGCCGACCCAGTGAAACCACCATCGAGCCCAGGGCATCAGGGTCATCAAGTCCTCCGGCCGCGCCAGGGTGCTGGCTCCCAGACCCAGCAGCGTGGCGTGGACCGCGTAATGGAACGAGCGAAGCAGGCTCGCCACGTCGCGCAGCGGCGAACGCTTGATCTTCAGGTCGCTCCACCTCCAGGCGGGGCCCCCTCGCGACTCCAGGATCACGAAGTCGCGGCCCGTGAAGAGGATCCCTTCGAGGGAGAGGTTCCCGTGGTACCGGGTCGTTTCCGCCTGGATCTCGCGCCGGCGGAGGGGATCGAAGAACTCGAGCGACCTGGCCTCCGACGCCAGCAGCCGGAGCGCCCGCTCTCGATGGTCCGGGGGGACTCTGTCGAGGTGCTCGCGCAGGCACCGGAACGTGGTGACCACCTGGTTCCTCATGGACTGATAGAGCGAACGCTGGTAGAGCCGCGAGAACGGTTCCGGGGCGAACGCCGGTTCGTGGGCCATCGACACGAGGGCAACGTGCAGTTCCGCCGTCCTCAAGCCCAGAGTGCCGGCCACGTGGAGCTCGCTGCCAACGGTATCGAGCACGCGCGGTGGACACCCTCGAGCGGCGGCATCGAGAAGGTGGTCCGTTGGTGGGGTCGCCTGTGACGTCGCCTGGCCAGACAGTGACACGGCCCTGTCGAAGTACCGTCCCAGGTCATCCAGAGTGTGCTGCCAGGCCGTGCACTCACCGTCCACGTACTCGCGCATCACCCCGATGGTGGACGCGATCGACCGGTCTTTGTGGTATTCCAGGTGTCCGAGAAACGACGGAGTCAACCCTCGCGGTGTCGAGCCGGTCAGCGCCCGACCGAGCTCCAGCACCGGATGCACCCCTTCTTCGATGCGTCGGAAAAGTCTCATGATGACGTGCCTCGCTCCGAAGCGAACGCAGGCATCGCCCCGGTCGGTCGCCATGGCCTCGATGCGGTCGTTCCCGACCGGACCCTGGTCGCCGGAGCTGCGGACCCCGTACTCCACCCCTCGCACCATGGCTCCCTCGACCATCGGCGACCGGAGCCGGCGTCGCGACACGATGACATCGTGGAGCGTGGCCAGCAGCCTCGGTGACTCGAACGCTTCGCACAGAGATGCCGACCAGTTCGCACCGTTCTCCTCGCACAGCAGGCGGGCCAGCTGCGAGGCTCGACGTCGAGGACCGAGCGGGCCGGTGTGGCGATCCTGAGAGTGGGCAGCTCACGACCCTGTGAGGCCGGCTCTCCCATCTTGGGTCGCGGGCGCTCGAGGCTGAACCACATGAAGTCGTGCGAAGAGAGGCTGAGCTCCAGGACGCCGTCCAGACGCACGGGGAACTCCTGCCGACCGAACATCTCCGTCGGGACCGTTCCGCACAGGCGTTCGGACCGGAGCAACACCGGCTGGGCGAAGCGGGAGAGATTCGCCACGACCAGAACCGACTCGTCGCCGAGGCTCCTCACGAACGCCAGCACCCTGTGATTGTGCGGGTGGAGGATCTCGATCGAGCCACGGCCGAAGCACGCATGCCTCTTCCGCACGGCGATGATCCGCTTCATCCACCAGAGGAACGATCGCTCGTTGGCCTGCTGCGCCTCGACGTTGACGGTCTGGTAGTGATACTCGGGATCGATCACCACAGGCAGGAAGAGCTCCTGAGGGTTCGCCCTGGAGAACCCGGCGTTCCGATCGGTACTCCACTGCATGGGGGTCCTCACGCCGTTCCGATCGCCCAGGTGGTAGTTGTCTCCCATTCCGATCTCGTCGCCGTAATAGACGAACGGAGTCCCCGGCAGGGAAAACAGCAGGGAGTTCAGCAACTCGATGCGCCTGCGATCGTTCTGCAGCAGCGGAGCCAGCCGCCGCCGGATCCCCAGGTTGACCCGCATCCCCGGCTCCCGGGCGTAGGCCCGGTACAGGTAGTCCCGTTCCTCGTCGGTCACCATCTCCAGCGTCAGTTCGTCGTGATTCCTCAGGAACAGAGCCCACTGGCATCCCTGGGGTATCTCGGGAGTCTGGGTCAGGATGTCCACCACGGGGTAGCGGTCTTCCATGTGGATCGCCGAGAAGAGACGCGGCATGAGGGGAAAGTGAAAAGCCATGTGGCATTCATCGCCCCTGCCGAAGTAGGTCGCGGCGTCCTCGGGCCACTGGTTGGCCTCGGCGAGCAGCAGCCGGTCCGCGAAGCGGGCGTCCACGTGGGCTCGCAGCTTCTTCAAGAAGTCATGAGTCTCCGGCAGGTTCTCGCAATTGGTTCCTTCCCGCTCGATCAGGTACGGAACGGCGTCCAGACGCAGACCATCCACGCCCAGACGGAGCCAGTGGTCCACGATCTTCAGGACTTCGCGCCTCACCGCCGCGTTGTCGAAGTTCAGGTCTGGCTGATGCGAGAAGAAGCGATGCCAGTAGTACTGACGTGCCACCGGATCCCAGGTCCAGTTGGACCTCTCGTAGTCACCGAAGATGATCCGGGCTTGAGCGTATCGATCCGGGGAGTCGCTCCACACGTAGTAGTCATGGTAACGATTCGGTCGATCGGGGCGCCGGGCCTTCCGGAACCAGGGATGCTGGTCCGACGTGTGGTTGAGAACCAGTTCCGTGACGATGCGCAGGCCACGCCGGTGGGCCTCGCTCACGAGCCGACGGAACTGCGGGAGGGTGCCGCATCGCGGGTCGATGGAGAGGAAGTCTGCGATGTCGTAGCCGTCGTCGCGCATCGGCGATCTGTAGAACGGCAGGAGCCACAGTGCGGTGACACCCAGATCCTGCAGGTAGTCCAGCTTCTCCGTGAGACCCACCAGGTCCCCGACTCCATCGCCATCACCATCGCAGTACGATCGCACCCTCACCTCGTAGAAGATGGCGTCCTTGTACCAGTCTGGCAAGGGGCGAGGACCCGGGAGCAGCGAGCCACGGTCCTGGCGAGCGGCTTTCACCTCGATCGCCCGCCAGTCCAGGAACCATCGATGTCAGCGGCACTCGCCCGGGTCGAGGTCCCGGGCGTGCCGTCGATGGACGCGCTGTTCACCATGACCTCGGCACCCCTTTTCGAGCGGCGCGGGAGCTCCATCACCGAGGCCATGTCGGTCGACTCGTTCAGCGTCGGTACGACCACGGAGCTCACGGTGCGCCACCTCCTCGATCGGCTGGCGGTGACCCGCTGGAGCAGCCCTCGGGCCGGCCGTCGGATGGCATGGAGTCCTCTTCGAACTGACCCTACCATCAATACCCTGCGAACACCAGAGCGGTCGCCGTGGCGACCAGGACGGGAAGCCCCGTCCCTTCCATCTGTACTCGATGCGCCAGGCGATCGAGGAAGAGTCCATCCTCGATGGACTCAAGAACTACCGTCCTCCGGTTGTCGGGGTCATCTTCCCGACGGTCCGGCGACGGTGTAGCATGGCGCTCGTCGAACAGCCGCGTCTCCAGGGAGGGTCCTCCGATGACAGCTCAGGGTTCCCGTCGACTCGCACGACTCCTGCTCGCCGCACTGCTGGCCGGCCTGCTCTCGAGAGAGGCTCTGGAGGCCGGCACACCCGTCTCGCCCGCGGTGGAGTCCTACATCCAGAAGCTGGCCCGGGCATGCAGGGTGCCGGGGCTTTCCGTGGCCGTCGTTTGCGACGACAAGGTCGTGTACGCGAAGGGGTTCGGGGTCCGGAAGCTCGGCAGCCCGGAACCGGTCAACGAGGAGACAGTGTTCCCCATCGGGTCCACCACCAAGGCGTTCACGGCCGCTGCGATCGGGATCCTGGTGGCCGAGGGCAAGCTGGGCTGGGACGATCCGATCATCAGACACTACCCCGCGTTCCAGCTCGCGGATCCGGTGGCCACCAGGGAGGCGACGATCCGCGACTTTCTCTGCCATCGGTCCGGACTGCCCGGCGACGGGACCCCCACGGTGGTCTGGGGGTACAGCCGTTCCGAGATCGTCCGCCGGCTCCGGTTCCAGAAGCCCGGCTCGCACTTCCGGAGCGTGTGGACCTACAGCAACCTGGGATTGACCGTCCCTGACGTCGTGTTCAAGCCCGCCTCCGGCAAGACCTGGGACGAAGTGGTCCTCGAGAGGATCTTCGAGCCGCTGGGGATGCGCTCCTCCAGCACGGGACTGGCCGGTCTTCGCAAGATGACCAACGTGGCGACTCCCCACGGTGTGCTGCAGGGCCAGGTCGGGCCGGTGGACTACCTGGACGTCGACCCGCACGCACCGGCCGGATCCATCTGCTCGAACGCCGTGGACATGGCCCGGTGGATCCGGGTCCAGCTCGGCAAGGGGACTTTCGAAGGCAAGCGCCTGTGGCCGCCCTCGATCACCGACGAGATGTTCAGACCGCACATGCTCCAGCCGCCTCCCCCGCCGCAGAGTCCCATGGCCGACACCGGCCACTTCCGGTCGTACGGCCTCTGCTGGGGCGTGTCCGACTACTACGGGCTGCGCCTGATCAAGCACGGTGGCGCGACCAACGGGATCTGCTCGGTGGTCGCCCTGCTCCCTGACCGGAGCTTCGGCGTCGTGGTCCTGACGAACCTGGCGCCTCCCAACATGGCGCCGGACGTGATCGCCCACCGGATCCTGGATGCGTGCCTCGGGCTGCGCGAGAGGGACTGGCTCGCCGAGCTCACCGTGTTCGCCCGGAACGCGCCCCGTCCTCCCGACCCGCGCCGCGTGAAGGGCACCAAGCCGTCGGTCCCGCTGGCGGAGTGCGTCGGCATCTACGAGGACGAGCTCCACGGGGAGATCTCCGTGGGGGTCGAGGCTGACAGGCTGGTCGTCCGCATCGGACCGAAGCTCGTCGGCAAGCTGGAACACTGGCACCACGACACGTTCACGGCGAAGTGGAACGACCCCGGTCTCGGGAGCATGATCTCGCCCCGGCCGTTCTTCACCTTCGTCCTGGGTGAGGATGGTCGCGTGGAAGGGCTCTGGTCGAGACTGGGCCCGGAACCCACGGCCTTCCGGAGGCGACGGACGTAGGTCACGCCACGTCGGGCGGGAGTCGGGCCAGGTCAGGCGCGTGCGCTGGAGCGGAGCACGGTCATCGGATTGACCGGATGGCCGTTCTTGTGGACTCTGAGGTGGAGGTGGGGCCCGGTGGAGTAGCCTCCCGAGCTACCGACCAGCCCCACGGCCTGGCCAGAATTCACCTTCTGCCCCTTTGCCACGAGCGCCTTGGACAGATGGGCATAGGTGACGTCGTACGTCTGCCCGCCAGCCGTGATCCGCACGGTCACCACCCGCCCGTAGCCGGGCTCCCACCCCACGAACGTGACGACCCCCGGCCCGACGGCGACGCAGCGTGCTCCGGATCGAGCACCGATGTCGATCCCGTCGTGGAACCTCTTCTTGCGGAGCACAGGGTGGTTCCGGTTGCCGTAGCCGGACGTGATGCGCCCGGGGGCTGGCCAGACGTTCTTCACGATGGCGTGCGCCAGCACCACCGGCGGCCTCGAGTCCGTGAACGATCGCCCGTCAGAGGTGGTGGTGAGCGTGCGGGGTTCCGGAGCAGCGCTCGTGTCGACTGCTTCCGCTGGCTCACCGACGCTGGCCGGCTGCCCGGCCTCGCTGGTGGTCGCCGGGGTACCCGTCGGGGAGGCTGTCTCCGACGTCTCGCCGATGAGCTCGATCGCCCCGGGGGTGGGCCCAACCTGGGCGAAGACCGGGGCAGAGAGAACGAGGATCAGCGCCGTCATCAGGATGGGATCTCTCAATCGCCGTCACCTCCGCGAGCAGCGGTCGCCACGGAGGACAAGCAGAGGTCGTGCCAGAACGGGGCAGACGCCATCCAGGCCGAATCCCCGTGACGAGGAGGTCGAATCGGCCCGGACGGGCGGGCCGTTTTGGCCCGACAGGAGACCGGTTGCGTCTCGAAGGACGGGGGGCCGCTGATGGGCTCCAGGGGGTCTGTTGCACGGGTCGGCGATCAGAGCCATCGCTTCAAACCATAGAGCGTGCTTGGACTGCGAAACGGCACGGGATCTGGGTTCGTTCCAGTTCGCGTGGAAGGCCACCGGAATGGAGTAGTGCTTCTTGGGCTCTACTCGCTGCTTTTCGGCCTGGTGCCC
>JACQZM010000476.1 GCA_016213885.1 Candidatus Rifleibacteriota bacterium
CACGACGACGATGAGCCCCAGCGCCGCGACCATGAGCCCGCGCCTCCCGTCGGAAGAGGCAGCAGCCCGGATCGCCCGTCGAGGCGGCCTGTCGGCCGCGCCGGCCACCTCACTCGCCACGGGAACACCAGTCCCACGTCTTGAAGGTGCGGCCGTTCCTCACGAACCAGGACTCCAGGTCGCGGTGCCCCACGCCGATCGACGAGATGCCGAGCCGGAAGACCGGCTCCAGCTCCCTGGGCTGGCAGAGTCCGTCGCCGTCGTCGATCCAGACCGACAGCCGGGAGAGCTCCCTGCCGGTCAGGCGCCGGTCGCGGTTCGAATCCAGAAGCTCGAGCTTCGCGTAGCCGTGGGCGAACCGGTCGGAGTCGCCGAACAGCTCGCTCGCCGAATCGGCCACGCCGTTGCCGTTGGAGTCGAGGACCAGCAGACCGTCCTGCCCGGGGAGGAGCCACTCGAACCGCCCGCCGCGGCCGGACCCGGCCAGGTCGAACGACGTGGAGCCGCTCCTCACGAATGGCCCGCCGAGGGCCGGAGTGGTCACGTCGAGCCGACCGTCGCCATCCATGTCCAGCACCACCGGAGAGCTGGCCTTGAGGGCCGCGGAGACGGCGTCCCTGAGGGCGCAGGGCCTGACGCTGCGGTCTCTCGCCAGGTCCAGCGCCTGCCGGGCTGCCTGCGCCTGGAGCCCGGGGATCCGCCGGCCGCCGCTCTTGACGGTCGTGATCTCCAGGCCCTCCCCGACCCGGATCCGGCGGTCCGAGTAGGTCTCGATCTGCCGGACCGTGTCCTCCAGCACCTTGACCACCCTGTCGCGGGTCGAGTCGTCGGACCCGCTCTGCAACAGGTTCATGGCCTCCTGGAGGCCCGGGGTCGCCCGGACGACTCCCCATTGCAGCACGGCGATCTTGTCGTAGCCCTTGATGAGCTGCTCCGTGAGCTCCGGTGCGGCCTGGTAGGGCAGGGTCTGCCCGCTCTCCTCGCCGTACTGCGGCTCCGACGCCTGCTCCCTGGCGCCCAGCTTGGTCACCGCATCGGGCCTGAGCACCGCCAGGTGCTCCAGCCCCTTCCGGTACCGGTCCCTCGTCTCCTGGACGTCCCTGTTCTGCAGCCCGGGCGGCAGGTCGCCGGGTTCCTGGTCCCTGGGTGCCGCGGGCTGCTCGCCCGTGGGCCCGCCCAGCTCGGCGAGAGCGATCGGCCCGGCCCCGCAAGCGATCGAGGCGAAGAGAGCGACGAACAGTCTCGACGGAGCCCGATGGATCATGTTCCTCCTCGCGGACCGACCGGAACGAGCCGGATGGTCGAGCCGCCGCCGACACGGAATGCAACCGGTGTGCCATGGAGCGGCCGGGTGGCCGGATGGCCAGCGTGTCGCTCCCCTGGCGGTGTCCGGTGATCGCCGGGCCGGGAGGACAGCGCGGCATTTCGCCACGGTGCACGGCGATCTGGAACAACTGGCCACGCACCGGTTCCATCGTGCCATGGATCCAGGCCGACGCCCGATCCCAGGCCCGACTCCGCGAAACAGGCGGGGGATCCCGGCCGCCCCGTCTCGTTGAAGTTTCGACGCCGATTCGGATAAGATCCAGCATGGTTCAGGAACGGTGAATCGATCGGGGCTTTCACATGGCTGAACTGGCGCGAGTCATCTCCCCTTCCAGCAGGGCCTGGCTGAGGTCGCTGGACGAGGATTCCAACGTCAACAAGACGCTGCTCTCCAAGATGAAGGACATCGAGAAGAGCCCCGACCTTCCTCGCGTCCTCACGCTGGTGGCTGCACTCTTCGACGGCGCGGACCTCAGGCTGCAGGGTCGGGCGGCGATCCTGCTGGGCCGGTTCGACAACCCCGCCACCCAGGCGCTCCTCCAGGTG
Source organism: Candidatus Rifleibacteriota bacterium (assembly GCA_016213885.1). Classification (GTDB taxonomy): domain Bacteria; phylum Muiribacteriota; class UBA6191; order JACPRK01; family JACQZM01; genus JACQZM01. Next base: position 1,873 of record JACQZM010000476.1, read on the forward strand.
CTGCTCAACCACGCCGACGTGCGCGTCCGGACCGTGGCGGTCGAGGCCGCCCAGATCGCCGACACCCTCTGGGGCCTCAGGGTCTGCCTCGCCCGGCTGAAGGACTCGGACCCCAGGGTGGCGCAGCGGGCCGTGGAGCTCTGCCGGAAGTGGGACCGCAAGTGGCTCAAGTCCATGCTCCAGCAGCTCCTCGATCAGGGCGACACGACCTCGTTGACCGAGGTGGTGGAGTGTCTGACCATCGGCCTCGACGTCGATCTGCTGGACGTCTTCGAGTACGCCTTCTGCACCGTCGACGTGAGCCTCAAGCGGCGGCTCGTGGCGAGCCTCATCCCGCTCGCCGGGCCGGCGGTGAACGGCTGGGCCTGGGATCTCCTGGAGCGCACCAGCGATCCTCTCGCCAAGGAGATCATCGAGCAGGCCTACTTCGAGATGACCGCCGGGTCGGAGGAGCCGCTGCAGGAGCCCGAACCCACGGAGGTGGAACCGGAGCCTCCCGCGCCTCCGGAACCGCCGCCGGAGCCGCCCGCTCCACCGCCTCGCCCTGCGCCGGCGCGCCGGGAGGCGCCGGCGGCCGCGGCCCCGGAACCGCTGCAGCAGGCCGCCGCCAGGCCGCCGGCGCGTCCGGTCGCGACGCCGGCGGCCCGACCGGCCGCGGGCCCCGCCGGGACCACTGCCAGGTCCGCCGCCGGGCCCAGGCCTCCCGCTCCCGCGGCCCAGGTCCCGCAGCCCGTCGATCTTCCGGTCGAGTCGACCGCGCCCCTCGAGGAGCCGTACGTCTCGGACGCCCCGGAGCCGGAGCTGCCGACGGCCCAGACCGCTCTGGAGGAGCCTATCGACCTGGAGACCTCGTCGAGCGGATCGCCCCGACTCGAGCCGGAGCTGCCGGAGCCGCCGGAGATGCCGGAGCTGCCGGAGCCGACGATCCCGGAGATGGTGGCGCCGACGCTGGCGCCGGAGGAGCCGTCTCGTCCGCCCCCGCCGCTCGCAAGGGAGGCTGGCCCTCCCGCGAAGCTGTCGGAGCCGAAGCCGCCGGTCGGCCCGGCTGACGATCCCTGCGGGCTCGCCGGCTTCGCCGGGGCCCAGCCGGGGGGCGTCGAATCCAGGGAGGCCGTTGCCGCTCCCCGGCCCCCCTCCCCCCCCCCGGGCCGTCCCTCTCGGGCCGGCGCGTCTCGTCCGGCCGCTCCCCGGCTGGCCATCGACATCCCTGAGCCGATCGCTCCCGAGCCGGCGGGACCTCCACCGCCCCCGCGGACGCTCGAGCCGGTGGAGATCGAGGACCCGTTCGCGCAGCCGGCCCCCCCGGCGAGAGTCGCGAGGGGGGCCGCGCCCGCCGCCCGGGTGAGGGTCGAGATGCCGGCCGAGCCGGAGCCGTCCGATCGAGACGGCGACGAGCCAGAGCCCGGGATCGAGGCCGACCTCGGGACCGGTCAGAGCGGTCTGCCGCCGACCGGGATCACGATCCTGCCGGTGGATCCCAGCGTCTCCGGGACGTACGTGCGGCCCGGCGGCGTCAGGCCGCAGGTCCAGCCTTCCCAGCCGCAGTCGTCGATCCGGGTCGCCCAGCCCCCCGCCGCAGCGGTGGGATCGGCCGCAGCCGCGAGCGCTGTCTTGGCCGGTGCTCCGGCCAGGCCGCCGGGCGCGCCGGTGAAGTTCACCGCCACCGACCGGGAGCGACTGTTCGGGCTGCTCAGGGTGCTGGCGGCGAAGGGCGGCTCGGACCTCCATCTGAAGGCCGGAATGAACCCGTACATCCGGCTCGGCGGCAGGATGATCAAGCTCCCCAACCCGCCGTTGACACCGGCGGACCTTCTGGCCTGCATCGCCTCGATCACGAACCCCGACCAGCTGGACCGGTTCCAGACCCGCGGCGACCTGGACCTCTCCGTGAGCCTCACCGGCACCGGCCGGTTCCGGCTCAGCGTGCTCAGGACCCGGGGAGTGCCCGGGCTGGTGGCCAGGCTGATCCCGAGCGAGGTCCCGTCGATCATCGACCTGCACCTGCCGGTCATGATCACCCAGCTGGCCCGGGAGCCTTCGGGGCTCTTGCTGGTCGCCGGCCCCACCGGGTCCGGCAAGTCCACCACCCTGGCCGTGATCATCGACCAGATCAACGCCACCCGGCAGTCCCACATCGTGACGCTGGAGGACCCGGTGGAGTTCTTGCACCGGGACAAGCTCAGCACGGTCACGCAGCGACAGGTCGGAACCGACGTGCCCAACTTCGCCGACGGCATCCGGTTCGCCCAGAAGATGGACCCGGACGTGATCATGGTCGGCGAGCTCCGAGACCTGGAGACGATCCGGGCCGCCTTCTACGCCGCCGGGGCCGGCCGGCTCGTGCTCGCCACGGTCCACACGAACTCCGCGGCCAAGACGGTGGAGCGCATCGTCTACGCCTTCCCCACGGCGGAGCAGCCGCAGGCCCGGGTCAACCTCAGCATGACGCTTCTCGCCGTGGTGAACCAGACCCTGGTCCGCACGATCCGCGGTGGGGTCGTCCCGGCCGTGGAGCTGCTGGTGGCCAACCACGCCATCCGCAAGGCGATCCGCGACGACAACACCCAGTCGATCGTCACGGCCATGGAGTCCGGGGCGCAGGAGGGCATGGTCACCCTCGACCACGCCCTGGTCCAGCTGTTCCAGACCGGCCAGATCACGCGATCCGAGGCGCTCAGATGCGCTCCCAACCCGATCATCCTCGAACACCTGTTGATGTGATCGGCGGCCCCGACGGAGGCGTCACGAGAATGGTCTACGAACTCAACCGCGTCTTCACGGCGATGGTGGATCGTGCGGCCACCAGCGTGCACCTGAAGGCCAAGACGCCGGTGTACTTCAGGGTGCTCGACCTGATCGAGAAGACGAGCCTGCCGGTCCCGACCAACGAGGACCTCCAGGGCCTCGCCACGAAGATTCTCGGCGATGCGGAACGGGAACGACTCCGCGTCAAGCAGCAGGTGGATTGCGTCATGACGCTCGGGACCCCGCCCCGTCGCTACCGGGTCTGCTTCTTCTGCCAGAGAGACTCCACCGGCCTGGTGCTCCGCCCCATCGCGGACAAGCCGCCCACCACGGCCGAGATCGGACTCCCGACCTTCGCCAGGGAAGTGCTCTCCAAGCGCCGGGGTCTGCTGCTGGTCACCGGGCCCGCCTCCAGCGGCAAGACGACCACGGTGGCAGCCATCCTCAACACCTGGATCAAGGAGCTCGATTCCCACATCGTCACGCTGGAGGACCCGATCGAGTACGTGCTCGCCTCGGACCGGTCGCTGGTGACGCAACGCCAGGTCGGAGTCGACACGGAGACGTTCGCGTCAGGGTTGAGGCACGTGCTGCGTCAAGACCCGGACATCATCTACGTCGGGGAGCTTTCGGACGTCGAGACGGTGACCATCGCCATGGCAGCCGCGGAGACCGGCCACCTCGTGATCTCGACGCTGCACACGCCCACGGCAGCGGCCAGCGTGGAGCAGATCATCGGAATGTACCCTCCCGACTTCCAGGATCAGGTGAGGCTCAGGCTCTCGGTGACGCTCCAGGGCGTGCTGAGCCAGGTGCTGGTGCCCACGGTGGACCGCACCCGCAGGATCGCCGTGTTCGAGGTATTGACGCCGACCGAGGCGATCCGGGGGCTGATCCGGCAGAACCAGAGCTTCCGCGTCGCCGAGGCGATGGAGACCTCGGCCAACTGCTGCACGTTCCGGATCGGCATGGCGCAGCTGGTGCAGCGCGGGATCGTCGCCCAGTCGCAGCTGAGGCGGTACGCCGGCGAGCGCTCTTTCGCGACGCTGGGATAGCGCTCCGGTGAGGCCGGCGCCGTGCACCGGCGCCGCCGTGTGGACCGTGGCTCACCGACCGTGGAGGTTGATCACCACGCCGTCGACGTAGAGCATGGGAAACGAGCCGCCCTCTCGCGTGGAGAGGCGCCGGGCCTGTCGTCGACACTCCAGGTATCGCTCGTGGGCCGCCTTTCGCGCCTCGTCTCGCTCCTCTCCACGGAGTCGGTGCGCCTCCCGCATGGCGTCTTCGAACTCGATCTTGCAGCTCAGCTCCGCGATCGAGCGCTGGGCCCGGTTTCTCCGCGGCAGAGCGTCCACCGGTGCCACCAGAGCCGTAAGAAAGACCATCACGATCAGGCCGGCGCACCTGCGGAACACGGCTCCTCCCTTTGCCCCACCGGGTATCTTAACTCACCCGGGGCCGTTTCGCAGGTGGTCCGGCGATCCCGGAGCCCGAGCCGGCGGACCCGCGGGATGGGTCAGCGCCGGGGCGCGGACGTGGCAGCCCTGGATCGACCGACCGAGCGGGACGGGGCTGGAGGTGGGAGCTCATCCAGAAGGCGCTTGAGGCGGGCGCTCGTGGCGGGGATCCCCCGGCTCACGGCCAGCCCTTGCACCAGCGGAGCCGCGAGCCCTCGGGTCCCCTCGTCCATCCGGGGGCTCAGCGCCGCCAGACCGGCGGTGATGTCCTTCAGCAGCGGCATCTGGATCTCCTCCCGCGGTCTTGCCCAGGCGTACGCCCAGAGCTGTCTGGTGATGACCGCGAGGGGGTCCCGGAACTGCTTCGGCAGCGACGCCAGCCGCTCATCGACATCGTGGGGCACCCGATCGATCCCGGCCTTGGCCGAGTCTGCCCACGATTCGAAGGCGACCAGAAAGCTGAGGCGATAGAAGTCCTTCAGCACCTGGAAGCCGGTCCACGGGTCCCCCGGGCCCCGCGGAACGCTCTTGGCGAGGGCGAGAGCCATGATCCCGGCACACTGTCTGACCCTGGCCGCCTCGTCGACGCCGAGAAACCCCCCGATGCGCTTGCGCCGCAGAAGAGACCGGGGCAACCCGGCCTGCGACGGAGGAACCGCGTTGATCTTCATGGTGGTCTCGTGGGTCAGCAGATCGAGGGTGATCTTCCATTCCCGGAGCGTCAGCCGGGCCGCCGCATAGACCACCTCGTAGGGAGCCAGGTCGAGATCCCTGTGCGCGGCCCGGATCCCCTGCAGAGGCTCGAACACCGACTCGTACAGCTTGACCTTCCGGCGCTTCGACCTGATCAGGGCTTCCTTGTCGATGCCGAGGAGAGCGTCGCTGGCCTGCATGGAGCTGACCCGCTGCCGGGCGTCGGCGGTCAGGTCTTGATCCCATCGCTCCATCGCCCGGTCGATCTCGCCGGTGGAGGTCGTCGCCGGCACCGGCGTGGCGGACGTCGAGGCGATCGAGGCGATCGCGCCGATCGCGGCGCTGGCGGCGGCGACCGATGGCCCGGCAGCGCTGGCCACCGGCCTCTCCGGTCGCCTCGTGGCCAACAAGGCCGCCGCCGATACCAGGGCGAGGAGCACCACACCCACCGCGACGGGCCTCAGCCGGGCCGGTCCGGAGACCGGTGGGATCGACGGAGAGCCCAGCGAGCGGACCGGGGCCGTGGGCGTCAGCGACCGCTTGACGGTGGTCCTCTGCGGCCGTGGCCTGGCCGGTGACGCCGGAGCGGGCTCCCGGGCCGGGCGCTCCACCGAGGCCTTCAGGCAGGCGGCAAACGCCGCCGGGTCGGCCGGGCGATCCGAGGGGGTCTTGGCCATGGCAGAACCGAGCGCGGCGGCCAGCGACTCGGGCACCCCGTCCGCGCGCCGGGCCAGCGGCGGCGGCTCTGCCGACAGGTGCTGCTCCAGAAGGTCCGGCAACGATTGTGCGTGAAACGGCGGAGCGACGGCCAGCATCTCGTAGAACAGCACTCCCATCGAGTAGATGTCGGAGGCGAACGTGGCGGGCTGTCCCCGGATCACCTCCGGGCAGATGTAGCGAGGAGTCCCCATCAGGGCGCCGGTCCTGGTGAGCGAAGACTGCTCTCCGAAGATCTTGCTGAGGCCGAGGTCGGTGAGCTTCGGGTGGCCCTCGCCGTCGAACAGGATGTTCTCGGGCTTCAGGTCCCGGTGGATGATCCCGGCCTGGTGGCACGCGCCCAGACCGGCCAGGCACTCGAGCATGATCGGCAGCGCCTCGGCGACCCGCACCGGGCCGCTCTGCATCCTGGCCCTGAGAGTGCCCCCGCCGAGGTACTCCGTGACCAGGCACGGGTGCCCGTCCAGCGTCTTGAAGTCGTAGATGCCAACCACGCCCGGGTGGCGCACCCTGGCCATCGCCCTGCCTTCGAGCTCGAACCGACTGACCGCCGATGGGTCGTCGACCCTCATCAGGAGCTTCACGGCCACGGGCCGCTTGATCGACCGGTCGACGGCCCTGCACACCATGCCCATGGTCCCGGCCCCGACCACTCGATCGATGGCGTACCGGGAGCGGAACTGCTCGGAAAGGCGGATCCTCGCCACCACCTCCGGCTCCGGTCCGCCCGCCCGGGTGAACAGCTCGATCGCCCCCGCGTCGGGAACCACGAACAGGGTGCGACACGCCGCGCAGCCGTAGACGACGCTGGAGCCGGCCGTCGGGACGCCGGACTGGCCGCACTCGGGGCAGCGCTGGTCGGTCATGGCTGGACGATGGGCGAGACGAGGGATCCAGTGGAGGATAGCCCGACGTCCTGCGGACCGGCAAGTCCGGCCCGGGGCGGCCAGGACCATCGCTCCAAGTCCGGTCGTGGCCTGACAGTAGTGCGCAGCCCGCGCCGCAAGCCACTCCACGTGAACGCGAGATGCCCTCTGGGAGCGGCGATGCACTGCTGGCAGGCCACGACCACCGGTTGGACGAGCGCCGTATCGCCGCCGGTCCGGCGACCATTGCCGAACACAGGGTGGCGTCGCCAGGGTCGGGGTTGCGGA
>JACQZM010000259.1 GCA_016213885.1 Candidatus Rifleibacteriota bacterium
GCAACCCGGCCACGTACACCGGTCTTTTCGACCAGGTCAGGGAGCTGTTCGCGCGGCTCCCCGGGGCCAGGGCGGCCGGCCTGACCAGGGGGCACTTCTCGTTCAATGTGGAGCTCGGACGCTGCGAAACCTGCGAGGGCGCCGGGGTGCGGGAGGTGGGCCTGCACTTCCTGGGCACCGTCGAGAGCCGGTGCGAGCGGTGCGGGGGGCGCCGATTCGCCTCCGAGGTCCTCGCCGTGACCCACGACGGCCTGAACGTCGGAGAGGTGCTGGAGCTCACGGTCGAAGAGGCGCTCCGGTTCTTCCAGGGGCACCGGAAGATCGAACGGTTCCTCCGGGCCATGGACCGGCTCGGTCTGGGGTACCTGCCGCTCGGACAGCCGTCCACGACGCTCTCCGGCGGGGAGGCCCAGCGGCTCAAGCTCGCCGCGGAGCTGGCCCGCCCGGCCACCGGTCGAACGCTCTACCTGCTGGACGAACCGGCCTCGGGGCTCCATCCGGCCGACGTGAATGCGCTGATCGCGGCGCTCGGCCACCTCGTGGCCCGGGGGAACACGGTCATCGCCTCGGAGCACGCCCCGGAGGTGATCCGGGTCGCGGACCGGATCGTGGACCTGGGCCCTGAGAGCGGCGACGAAGGCGGCGAGATCGTGGTGACCGGCTCGCCGGCAGAGGTGATGGCGTGCCGGCGCTCGTGGACAGGCAGGGCGCTGCTGGACGCGGCGATGGCCCCGAGCGGCGTCGACGCTCCGGGACGGTCGGACCGGGCCGCGGAGCCGCCGATCCGGCTCGAGGGGGTGACCACTCACAACCTGAAGCGGATCGACGTGTCGATTCCGTCGAACGCCCTCACGGTGATCACCGGGGTCTCGGGGAGCGGGAAGTCGTCCCTGGCGTTCGACACCCTCTTCGCCGAGGGGCAGCAACGGTTCGTCGACTGCTTTCCGACCCACGCGAGAAGGCTGTTCACGAGGGTGGGCGAGGCGGAGCTCGAGGCGGCCCAGGGGCTTCGGCCGGCCATCGCCATCGCCCAGGTCCGGGCCGCCACGAACCCCCGATCGACCGTGGGAACGGTCACCGGCGTCTTCGACGACTACCGGCTGCTGTTCTCCCGGGTCGGGGTGGTCCACTGCCCGGTCTGCGGATCGCCGCCCTCAGGGACGGGGTGCCGGCGGTGCGGCGGGGAGCCCCGACCCCGGCCGAGCGCCGCGGATCTTTCGCCCAACACCGATCAGGGCGCCTGCCGTCGGTGCAAGGGGCTGGGATTCGAGACCCGGTGCGTCCCGGGGCGGCTCGTGAGCGATCCGTCGCGGTCCCTTCTGGACGGGGCCATGGCGGGGCACCGGGCCGGACGATACTACGGCGAACCCCACGGCCAGCACATGGCGATCCTCCGGGCCGTGGGAGAGGCTCACGGGATCGACTTCTCCCGCCCCTACGCCGACCTCGAGGCGCCGGCCCGGCGCCTGGCGATGGAGGGCGCGGCAGACCGGGTCTACGACGTGGTCTGGAGCTACCGTCGAGGCCGCCGGGCCGGGGACCATCGGTTCACCAGCACGTGGAAGGGCCTGCTCGGGTACGTCGACGACGAGTACCGGCGCAAGCACTCGGACCGTCGCGGCGATGCCCTGCTGCCGCTCATGGAAGAGGCGCCGTGTCCCGATTGCGCCGGCGCCAGGCTTGGGCCGGCCGCGCTGGCGGTGCGGTTCTCCGGCCTGAACATCGCGGAGCTGTCGTCCAGGACCGCCGACGAGAGCCTGGCCTTCTTCCGGGCGCTCGGGCATCGCGAAGGGTGGCGGGCCGCCGCCGTCGACGAGCTGGCCGCCGACCTCGAGGTCCGGCTGGAACGGCTCGTCGACGCCGGCCTCGGCTACCTCTCCGTGGACCGTCGGACCGACTCGCTCTCGGCGGGGGAGTTCCAACGGCTCAGGCTCGCGTCCCAGATCGGCAGGGGGCTCACCGGGGTGGTCTACGTGCTCGACGAGCCCACGGTGGGCCTCCACCCCCGGGACACCGCTCGGCTGATCCGGCTGCTGGACGACCTCAAACGGGCCGGAAACACCGTCGTGGTGGTGGAGCACGACGTGGACGTGATCCGCTCGGCGGACCACGTCATCGACGTCGGCCCCGGCGCAGGCGACGCCGGAGGCCGGATCGTCGCCCAGGGGACGATCGCCGAGATCAGGGGAGCTCCGGAGTCCAGTACCGGCCGCTGGCTCCGGCGGGTCGAGGCGGTCGGCCCGTGGAGCCGCAGGGCGCTGGAGCCTGGTCTGACGGTCCGTGGCGCCACGGTCCACAACCTTCGGGGTCTGGACGTGGAGATCCCCTCCGGCGGGATCGTGGCGGTCACCGGCGTCTCCGGCAGCGGCAAGTCCACCCTGGTGTTCGACGTGATCGCCGCCACCCTGGCGGCTCCGGCCGCTCCGGGCGCTCCGGGCGCCGGGCAGGCCCGGACGCACCCGGCCCCGGTGGGCTGCCGGGAGCTCGTGACCCATGCGCCGTTCGATGCCGTGGTGCGGGTGACCTCCGGCGCGCGAGGGTGGGAGTCGGCCACCCCGGCCACGGCGATGGGAGCCTCCGAGCCGATCAGGGAGCTGTTCGCCAGGACGCCGTCCGCCGTGGCCAGAGGGCTCACCAGGGCAGCGTTCTCCACCCAGGTCCGGGGAGGCCGCTGCGAGAGCTGCGAGGGCCAGGGGCAGGTCCGGGTGCCCATGGACTTCTTGCCCGACGTGTGGATCCGCTGCGAGGAGTGCGGCGGCCGCCGGTTCGTCGCCGACGTGCTGGCCTGCTCGTGGGAAGGACGCACCATGGCGGAAGTCCTCGAGATGACCGTCCACGAAGCCGCCGGTCTGTTCGCGTCGCACCGGACGATCGTGGTGCCGCTGGCGCTTCTTTCGCAAGCGGGGCTCGGCTACCTCCGTCTCGGGCAACGGACCTCGACCCTCTCCGGGGGGGAGCTCCAGCGACTGGCCCTGGCCCGGGAACTCGTGACCGCCCGGGGCTCGCGCCGTCTGTACATCCTGGACGAGCCGACCACGGGGCTCCATCTGGACGACGTGGACCGGCTCCTCGGCGTGCTGAGGGGACTCGTGGCGGACGGCCACACGGTCCTCGTGGTGGAGCACAACCTCGAGGTGATCGCCGGGGCCGACTGGGTGATCGACCTGGGGCCGGAGGGAGGCGCCGGCGGCGGCCGGCTCGTGGTCGCGGGCACGCCGGAGCAGGTGGCGGCCGCGGCGGGCTCCCACACCGGCCGCTTCCTGGAGCGCCGCCTCTCCGGCCCCTTGTGACGCATCGCGTCAAAACAGCGGAGGGGCCCCTCGTCTCCGAGGGACCCCTCTGGCCCGGCGCACCGGGCGGGAGCGGCACCGCTGGCCTGGACCCTACGGCCTGGACCTGGCCTCCAGCGTGTCGAAGTTGGCCTTTCGAAGGGCCTCTCGTTTCATCTGCTGCAGCTCCGCGTCGGTCGGGATCGTCACCCTGATGTTGACGCTGAACCCGTAGCCGAAGTTCCTCCGGGGGATCTTGATCTCGACCTGCCGGGAGCCGGAGCTGCCCCACACGTTGACCCAGCATCCGTAGAAGAAGTCCACCCGGACGTCCCTGGGCTCGAACTTGAGGAACCCCTCGGAGGGCATGCGGATCTTCAGCAAGTACTCGTCCGCGTTGGCCATGAACTGGTTCTGGTCCACGCTGCAGTTGATGTTCTGCCCGGCCCGGTTCTGGACCCGGACGAACACCGTCGGGTCTTCCATCCGGATCTGCA
>JACQZM010000260.1 GCA_016213885.1 Candidatus Rifleibacteriota bacterium
CGCCGGATCCGCCTGGCCTCCGAGGTGGTCTGCACGCTGATCGACACCTGGGCGCTGGAGGCCGACGCCACGGAGCGCGCCGCGCGGGTGCTCGCCCGCTCCTGTCACCAGTGGACCGAGGGCGGACACCGGGCCGAGGACCTCCTGTCCGGGAGCGCCCTGGCGCTCGTGAGGAGCCACATCGATTCGATGAGCGGCCTCTCCGAGGAGGAGAATCGGTTCGTTCGGGCGTCGCTGTCCCGGAGGCGCACGCTGCGGCTGCGGCTGGGACTCGCGGTCTCCCTGGTCATCGCCCTCATCGCGAGCCTGGGGTACGACGCCTATCTCCGACCCGGCACGCTGGATCTCGACTCGGAGCCGCGCCAGGTGCAGGTCCACCTGGGTGATCTGAGCCTCGGAACGACCCCTCTGAAGTGGCCCGCCAGGCCGGGCACGTACAGCCTCTCCCTGACCTGCCCGCACCACGACCCCACCCGGATCGACGTGCGGATCCCGGCCGGTGGGACCGTGAAGTACGCGCCGGTCCTCCGCTACCCCTTCGGTCTGCTGACCGTGGGATCCGATCCGGCAGGAGCACTGTGCGAGGTCTGGCCCGATCCGGCCGCTCCCGGGACCAGGCCGGTGATCGTCCAGAGCACGCCTTTCACGACGGAGATGCCGGCGGGGCGCTACACGGTGAAGCTCAGCCGGGCCGGCCACGTCACGGCGACCGTGCCCGGTCTCACGCTGGCCGCCAACCGGAAGATGACGCACCTGACCGTTCCTCTGAAGAAGAACACCGGGTGGGTGAGCGTCTCGACGCCGATAGCCGATAGCCGATTGGCGCTCTGGAAGAACAGGAGGAGGATCTGGTCCGGCCCTCTGCCGCTGGCCGCCCCGGTCGAACTGCCGGCCGACACGTATCTGGTCCAGTGCCTCTCATGGTGCAACAGCGAGCACATGAAGAGCGTGAAGGTCACGGAAGGCACCACGACCTGGTACACCGCCTGGATGGACGAACCCCACTGGCTGTGGCGCACCGACGCCGGGGACAGGGTCGACACGTCCCCGGGTCTCGGAGACCTGAACGGCGACGGCGTGCTGGACGTGGTGGTGGGGCTGCGCAACCACAGGGTCATGGCGCTGTCCGGCAGCGAAGACCGGCACCCCGCTCTGGACCGTCGACACCGGCGGGGCCGTCGACTCGAGCCCCGCCCTCGACGATCTCGATCGGGACGGGATCGCCGATGTGATCATCGGGTCGCGGAGCCGGAGGGTGTTCGCGCTCTCGGGACGGACCGGTTCGATCCTCTGGACCCATCCCACGAAAGGGGAGGTGGTCTCGTCACCGGCCGTGACCGATCTCGACGGCGACCGGACCCCGGACGTCGTGGTGGGCAGCGACGACGGCGCCATCCAGGCGCTCTCCGGGAAGAACGGCACCGCTCTCTGGGTGCGGCAGACCCGGGGTCCGGTCCGGTCGTCGCCTGCTCTTGGCGACATGACCGGGGACGGCGCGCCGGACGTGGTCGTGGGCTCCAGCGATCGGCGGGTCCACGTTCTCTCGGGAGCCGACGGCTCCGTGCTCTGGACCTTCGCCTGCGGGGGTGAGGTGGCCTCGTCGCCGGCGCTGGCGGACCTTGACGGCGACGGGGCTCTGGACCTGGTGGTGGGATCGCACGACACCAGCGTGTACGGGGTCTCCGGCAGGACCCACGAGGCGCTGTGGGTCTTCCGGACCGAGGGTCCGGTCGTGGGCTCTCCGATGCTGACCGACCTGAGCCGGGACGGCGTGCCCGACGTGGTCATCAGCTCGAGCGACAGGGCGACGTACGTTCTGGACGGCCGGACCGGGCTCCGCATGTACGCCATCGAGGAGGAAACCGCCTCGACCTCCCAGGTGGCGCTGGGGGACCTCGACGGCGATGGTCTCCCGGAGATCATCTCCGGCAGCGGTGGCTCCGTGGTGTGGGCGCTGTCGGTGCAACCCCAGCGGGCGCACTGGGCCTACCAGACCCCCGGCAAGGTCTCGGCGGGCCTGGCTGCGGCGGACCTGGACCGGGACGGGTATCCGGACGCCGTGGCTCCGGCGGAGTCGGGCTCGGTGATGGCGCTGTCGGGCCGTTCAGGCCGGCCGCTCTGGGAGTACGAGGCGGGGGCGTCGATCGCTTCCGGCATGGCGATGGTCGATCTCGACGGGGACGGCACTCCGGATCCGGTGTTCGTCACCGCTGCCGGATCGGTGCAGGCCCTGTCCGGCGCGACCGGGCGGATCCTCTTCAGGAGTGCCGGGATCATCGGAACAGTGGGCGGCCTGCCAGCGATCGGCCGCATGGACGGCGACTCCGTGCCTGACGTGGTCGTCGGATCGAGGGATCGAGTGGTCCACGTGCTCTCGGGCCGGTCGGGACGGGAGCTCTGGTCGGCGTCGGTCCCGGGCTGCCCGGCCCAGGCGCCGGAGCTCGCGGACCTGGATCGAGACGGCGTCACGGACGTGGTGGTGGCCACCGTGGAGGGGAAGGTCCATGCCCTCTCCGGCAAGACCCGGTCGGCGCTCTGGTCGTTCGCCGCGACGAGCGAGATCCGGGCCGGCCCGGTCACGGCCGATCTGGACGGCGACCGGGTCCCGGAGGTCATCGTCGCCAGCCTCGACCAGAACGTCTACGCCCTGGGCGGCAGCACCGGCCGCCAGCTCTGGAGGTCGTCGGTCGGTGGCCAGGTCACCCTTCAGCCGGCGGTGACTGACCTCGACGGGGACGGGGTACCCGACGTGGCCGTGGTCTCCCCGGACAGGGTCGTCCGCGCTCTGTCGGGCAAGGACGGGTCACGACTCTGGCGTCATCTTGCGAGGATCGATGCGGTCGGTCTGCTGCTGGCCCACCTGGACGCCGACGGCTCTCCTGACCTGATGATACCGGGTCGCTCCGGCGGCGCGGAGTTCATCTCCGGGCGGACCGGCTCGAAGCTCTACACGACCTACGTTCCATCCCAGCTCATGCTGCCGCTCGATCTGGACGAACCCTGGGTCGGCAGGAGCGTGACCTGGGGAGAGCACCGGCAGCTCGCGCCGACCGGGGCGAACCGGAGTCGTCGCCTGGGCCTCCTCTCCGTGCCGTTCCACTGGTGCGTCATGCTCGGCACGCTGCCCTGGCCGCTGGTTCCTGGAGCGCCTTGCGGGCCGGTCACGTTCGCCTCGATGCGGGGCCACGTGGAGCGGCCCCAAGATCCGGCGCCTCGCCGGATCCGAGTCGCAAGACCCGGCGCCTCGCCGGGTCCGGGTCGCGCCCCCGAGCGCGACGTCAAATGAATCCCCTCCACTTTCATCGTGACCTTGGATCCGGGCCGCCGCTTCGTCACAAGCCCGACTCCGCGAGACAGGTGGGGGAGCCTGGCGCGCCTGGGCCAAAGCCGCCGGAGAGAGCGCCGTGGTACACTGTCCATCGGGCGGAGCGGCGGCGGGCATGGCGCTCGTGCGGCGTCAGGGGCTGGGCATCCTCCAGGCGGCGCAGGAGGCGGCGGTCCGTCTCGAGGCCGCTCGCCGGGGAGAGCCGGCGGCCGGACAGGAGGCCGCCGCCCCGGTGGACCTGTTCGGCCGCCTGAGCCTGCTTCTGGCCGGACTGCTCCTTCTGGTTCCGGGGTTCGTCACGGACCTGATGGCGCTCACCCTGCTGTTCCCCCCGACCCGGTGGGCCGTGGGCCGCGCCTTCCGGCTCTGGCTTCGCCGGGAACACGCCGCCGGGCGCGTCTCGATCCACATGAGCGCCGGCAACGCCTCGTTCTCGTCGTCTCGACCCACGGACCCGCGAGACGACGGCGTCATCGACACCGTGGCCACGCCGATCGCGCCGCCCGGGTCGGACGATCCCGGGCGCCGGCTCCTGGAATGATCAGTCGCCGTTCGGGCTCATCCCGCCGTCGGCGGTGACCCCCATCACGGAGACCGGTCGCTTGCCCCTGGCCGGCTGGACGGCCTGGGCCTGGGAGGCGCCGTCGGTCCGTCGCGGCTCGAACCGGTAGGTCGCCACCACGGCGTAGTGATCGGACAGGTGCCGGGTGTGAACCCACCTCTTCTCGATGAACGGCAGCCGGGAGAGCATGATCAGCCTCGACTCCGCTCCCAGGAAGACCGTGGTCTCCACCGACGAGAACGTCGGGGCCTGGTGCTTCGTGCTGTACAGCACGTAGTCCAGGTACTCCCGGCCAGGGTCGAGCGCCAGCGGATTCTCCACGGCATCGTACGTGTACGGACCGCCGCGGACCGCGTACGGCATGGCGGCGCTCAGATCCGACTTCATGCTGTCGAACTCCGTCGCGTTGTGGCGGTCCACGTTCAGGTCGCCGCCGATGAGCACCGCCTCGTCGGCCGGGATCCGCTGCGCCCCGACGAACCGGGCGATGGCCGTGAACTGCCTCACCCGGGTCGGCGCGTGGTCGGCCCCGGCCTGGGTGTGGGATCCGAACAGGTGGACCCTTCCCCCCGGCCGTTCGATGCAGGCGTACACGCATCCCTTGGCGGAGAACCTGTCCGCTCCCTTGGCTCCGGAGAAGACGATCTGGCGCTGCTTCGTGATCGGCCACCGACTGAGGATGAGCACGCCGCCGTCCTCCGGGTCGGATGATTGATCGACCACCCGGGTCCGGTACGGGTACCACCCGTTCACGGTCCGGCAGATGCGCTTCCGGATGTCGTTGTCGAACGCCTCGGACAGTATCACCGCATCGTAGCCATGGATCTGCCGGGCGATCTCGGCGCTCCGCTCGACCTGACCGCAGGCCACGACGTACCCGGAGAGCATGTAGATGTTGTAGGCCAGGACCCTGAAGTCCGGGCCCGCCGACCCGGGGAGCGGTGGCGCGTCGGCGAACGTGTAGTACAGGTCGTCGCTGCCCGCGGTGGCCTTGGCCGTGTACTTCAGAAAGAGGTAGCCGCTGCCGGCCTTGAACGCCTGGGTGTGGCTCTCCCGATCGTCGAACCACCAGTCCGTCCCCGCGGACTGCCACATGTGGCTGTCGATGAACAGCCCGAGGAGCTGCTGCCTGAGCTCGATGGTGCCCTCGCCGGCCGAGACGCGGGTCGTGAAGAAGAACCGCCTGCCGTTCGTGATCCCCTGGTCCCTGTTGAACCGGAGGACCTCCGCCTCCTCGCCGGGCTTCACCACCGTCCGGGTCTGCCGCCAGCACGACCGGGAGAGCGGCGCTCCGGTCTGCTCCGTGACCAGCCGGAGCTCCCGGGAGCTCCTGTTGTTCACGGTGACGAACGTCTCCGCCGCCAGAGGGGAGGCCAGCAGCGTCAGGACGGCCAGCGCCGCACCGATCTTCCGCGCCCCGCCCATCGAACCGCGAGGCTGCCCTTCGAATCCCGCCGTGGCATCGCTGGTTTCCACCATGTCGAACTCTCCCTCCGTGCCGTCCGGTCTTCCGGCCCGGTCACCGGCCTATGCAACCGGCGTGCCCGGTGAGAACGGCTGGGGAGGGGGGAAATCCGACGGTGACCGAGCAGTTCCTTCACAGGGGGGGGCCGAGATTGCTCGTCCGCGGTGGTCCCCGTCGGGGGCCGGTGCGATAGCCTAGGGACCGCCTGCACGAGTCGTGGGTGGTGTCGTTTCCCGAAAGCGTCGTGGCGTCGCTGACCGCGGATCGGGTGCTGACCATCCAGGGTCCGTACGGACGGATGGCGCTCAGGGCGGTTCCGGCCCCGTTGATCGCCGTCCTTCGGAGATTGACGCACCCCGGCGAGGAGCTGGGCCGCCTGGTGGAGGCGGCCCGGCTGACGAGCCCTCCGGGCTCGCCGGCTCTGCCGGAACTCAGCCGGGCCGTCCCTGACGGTCCGGCGCTCCTGGCGCAGCTCTTCCACACCCTGCAGCACCTGGCGGGCCAGGGGTTCCTCACCCTCCGGGTCGTGGCGGGGGGGACGCCCCTGGCCACCCTGGTCCCCATGGGACCGTCGTTCGTGCTGAGCCGCGACCACCGGATCGAGGGCCCCCTGATCCTCTCGCGGTTCGCCTACATCCACCGGGAGGCCCAGGAGACGCTCCTCGAGTCCCCGCTCGCCTTCGCCAGGGTGACGCTCCACGACGGCCGTGCCGCGGCTGTGACCCACGCGCTCATGGTACCGACGCTGCCGACCTCGATCCCCGACCGGGTGCCCGGTCTCTCACCGGAGACGGTGACGCAGCTCGTCTGCCTGCTGGGCTACGCCGGGATGCTCTCGCCGGTGGGGCCCGACGGCAAGCCGCACGAAGACGAGAACCCTCGCCTGGCCACCTGGGAGTTCCACGACCTGCTCTTCCACGCCCGCAGCCGGGAGGGGAGACACGACGCGCCCAGCGGCAACACCTACCGGTTCCTCGGCAGGCTGCCGTGCCCGCCCGCGGTGAAGACCGTCGCCGGCGTCGAGCAGATCGAACTGCACCGCCCCGACCTCCCCGGACTCGAGCAGCATGACCCTCCGGTGGCCACGGCGATGGAGCGGCGGCGATCGATCCGGGAAAGAGCTGCACCGACCTGGCCGCCGGTCTCTACCACTACGATCCGGTCGGTCACAGGCTCGGGCGCCTCTCCGGGGTCACGCCGGACCTGACGCTGGTCCTCTCCCACGCCGCCATGGCCGCCGGGATGGACCCGGGTCAGCTCCAGGTCCTCCTGGTGTACACGGCCCGGTTCCAGAGGGTCGCGTGGAAGTACTCCTCCCTGGCCTACGCCCTGATCCTGAAGGACGTGGGCGTCCTGATGCAGAACATGTACCTGGCAGCCGCGGCCATGGGGCTGGCGCCCTGCGCCCTCGGCGTGGGCGACTCGGACCGGTTCGCCAGGGCGATCGACAGCGACTACTGCGACGAGAGCTCCGTCGGTGAGTTTCTCCTGGGCTCCACGGCATGAGCCCATTGGACCGGCGAGGAGGCGACGCCGGGCCCCGGCCGGTCGCGTCGCTCACAGGAGCTGCCGTTGCGACAGCTCCGCGAACAGACCCTTCTGTCGGATCAGCTCTTCGTAGCGCCCCTGCTGCACGATGCGACCGCCGTCGACGACGAAGATGCGGTCCGCGTGGATGATGGTGCTGAGCCGGTGGGCCACGACGATCCGGGTCGCCTTGAGCCGCTCCAGGCTCTTGGACACCTGGGCCTGGGTCGCGTTGTCCAGGGCGCTGGTCGCCTCGTCGAACAGCAGGATCCGGGGGTTCGTGACCACGGCGCGGGCTATCATGAGGCGCTGCCGCTGCCCCCCCGACAGGGTGGTGCCGCCCTCGCAGACCACGGTCTGCATCCCCATGGGCATCTCGTTGATGTCCCCGTCCAGCCCGGCCACGCGTGCCGCTTCCCAGGCTTCGTCCAGCGAGAGGAACGACGATCCGATGATGTTGTTGTAGATGTCCCCGGCCGTGACCCTGCCGTGCTGCAGCACCACCCCGATCTGGCGCCGCAACGCCTGCCGGTCGAGACTCGACAGGTCATGGGCGTCGTAGTAGACCGCGCCGGTCACCGGGATCTCGAACCCGAGGAGCAGCCGGATGATCGTGGACTTCCCCGCACCCGACGGCCCCACGAAGGCGACGAACTCCCCCGGGTCGATGTGCAGCGAGACGTCGTCCAGCACCAGCGGGCCCTCGGGCTGATACCTGAACGAGACGCGGCTGAGCTCGATCTCGCCGGTCAGGTCGGCCGGCACCACCTTGGCCGCGTCCACCTCGGGCGGCTCTTCCAGGATCGGCAACGCCCTCTCGTACAGGGGAACGACCTCCACGGCCTGTCCGATGACGGCCCCGACCCTGACCGCGCCTCCGAGGATCTGCACGAAGGCCACGTTGAACGCCAGGAAAGCCCCCAGGGAGATGCTGTCCTGGGGCAGAAGAGCCACCGTGGCAAAAAGCGTCATCGAGCACAGGAGCGGCAGCGTCGCGTCGAACGCCGTGAGGAGGTTGGCCGCCGACTGCGCCTT
>JACQZM010000526.1 GCA_016213885.1 Candidatus Rifleibacteriota bacterium
TTGAGCCCCGAGTTGACGCCGTCGGCTGTCCGGTCGACCGCCGCCGGACAGGGCCCGTGAGAATCCACGGCGCGCCCACCGGGCTCTCGCCCGCACGCCAGCTTCTCCCAGCAGTTGAACCGCCTCGGGCCGCGCATGGCGCGGGCCCTTGCCAGAAGAGCGGCCATGTGGCGGGGCTTGTGCTTGGAGTAGACCCACTTCTGGTACGTGCGGAACGGCACACCCAGAGAGTCTGCCATCTGACGCTGCGAGTAGCAGAGCGCCTCTCGTATGTTCTCGAGCTCCCGCACCATGGAGTCATCGTGATCGACCTTGAAGCTCTTTCGACCCGGCATGACGCCTCCGCGAACGTTCTTGCGCCCCGTGTCTCGAACGGGCCTCGCCCCGGGGCCACACCGTCGACCCGTCCAGGATCGCCCGGGCGGCGCCGCCCGGACAGGTGTGCGCCGAATCGGGGTCATTGGGCTGCGGCTCCGGTTCTCCTCGGATTCTACGGTCCCCAGCGCCTCGATGCCAGTGGTTCTTCCGTGATGTCCTATCAGTGACTTCTACGTAAATTTTCTTTGATCGGACAGGAAATATACTATACAATCCGGAGTCGGTCCTTCGAGCGTAGTGTACCGCAACGGGTCATTTCGACCGTGAGGTCGGTTCATTGGCCCCTCGTGCCGCGGAGCGACCGTCCCGTGCGGTCCCGGCGGTGCTCGAGACGAATCAGGGAGAGCCACAGCGTGGAGAAGAAGATCAATCACACGACGGTCACCTTGAAGAAGGGTGACATCGCCGACCTGGAGATCGACGCCTTCGTCTTCTATGCCCGACACGATCTCGCTCTGGGATCGGGTTTCGGAACCGCCATCGCGGGCCGGGGAGGACCCGCGATCAAGAAGGAGCTCGAGAAGCTCGGTACCCTCGGCACCTGCGACTCGGTCGTCACCGCGGCAGGCGACATGAAAGCCAAGCACATCGTTCACGCCGTGGGTCCCCGGTTCCAGGAACAGGACACGGAGGCCAAGCTCAAGAAGACGATCGAGAACTCGCTGAAGAAGGCCGAGGAGGCCGGGATCAAGAGGCTCGCGTTTCCAGCCATGGGGACCGGTTTCTACGGAGTTCCCCTGGACACCTGCGCCAGGATCCTGGTGGACACGATCAAGGTGTACCTGATGGGAAGCACGCAGCTCGAGGAGGTCACGCTCTGCCTCAACGACGCGCGAGAGTACAAGGCCTTCGAGGCGAAGTTCTCGACCCTCTAGCAGGCGAGGAGATTCCAGCATGAACGAACCGAGCGCACACCTTCACTTCGCATCCCACCGACTCCAGGAAGTGGCGCTGCTCTTCATGGCAGTCGTGTACACGATCCGGCTCATCTGGTACTTCCGCTTCCCGGCCGCCCAGGAGCGCCAGGCCCCCACCGGCGGCGGGTGGTCAACGCCCGACAAGGGGATCCTGTTCTCTCTCTTGATCATCGCCACGCCTTGGGAGATGGAAAGCACCCGGAAGAGGTGGTTTCTCTGGTGCCAGTTCGTGGTCTTCCACCTCGGGGTGGCCGCCTCGATCGCCCTCTCTTTCGTCATCCCGTACCTGCCGAAGCTGCTCACCAGCACCGTGGTCGTCGGCGGCCTGCAGCTCATCCTCGGCCTGGCGTGCCTCGTCGGCGTGATGCGCCTGGTCCGCAGGGTGGGCAACATGCACATGAGAGCGATCAGCTCACCCGATGACTACTTCAGCCTGGCACTGCTGACGGTCTGGCTGGGGATCGCGGCCGCCACGGCTCCCAACAACGTCACCCGTGGAGAAGGCCTTCAGTTGACCTACTTCTACGTCACAGCCTTCTTCCTGATGTACGTGCCGTTCAGCAAGATCTCCCACTACCTCTACTATCCGTTCACCCGGTACTACCTCGGCAAGAGTTTCGGACGCCGCGGCCTCTTCCCCATCCGCCGGGGACCCGAGCCTCAGGCCTGACGCATCGAAGAGACCGATCGACGGAGGATGGAATCCATGAACAGCTCCCTGGAAAGATCCTGGAAGGCCCACAAGCTGATCGAGCGCCTCGGCCAGAAGCTGAACCGGCAGGTGGTGGGCTCTCTCGTGGCGTGCGTGCACTGCGGCATGTGTACCGAGTCGTGCCACTACGTGCTCGCCAACCCGGACGACCCGACGTTTGCTCCGGCGTACAAGGGTGACCAGCTTCGCAAGATCTTCAAGCGCCACTACGACTGGACCGGAAGCGTGTTCCCCTGGTGGGTGAAGGCCGCGACGGTCGACTCGGAGAAAGACCTCGAGGACCTCAAGGACATCGCCTTCGGCAAGTGCACGAACTGCCGTCGATGCACGTTCAACTGCCCCATGGGCGTCGATCTGGCCGCGTTCAACCGCGTGACCAGAGGCCTGCTCACCTACGTCGGCGTGATGCCCGATGGCGTGTCGGTCGTCTCCAAGGACCAGTGGGAGATCGGCAACCAGATGGGCGTTCTCAAAGAGGACTACCTGGACACTCTCGAGTGGATGCAAGAAGAGCTCCAGTCGGAGCTCGACGACCCCACCATGACGATCCCCATCGACAAGCCCGACTGCGAGGTGATCTACACCATCAACCCTCGCGAGGCGAAGTACGATCCACGCTCCATCGCCGACGCGGCCAAGATCTTCAACGTCGTCGGCGAGAAGTGGACCATGCCCAGCGAGGGCTGGGACATGACGAACTTCGGGCTCTTCTCGGGAGACGACGAGCTGGGCGGAGCCGTGGCGCGCCGCGTCTACGACAAGGTCCAGGAGCTCCGGGCCAAGAGGCTCGTGATGTCCGAGTGCGGGCACGGGTATCGTTCGACCCGGTGCGAGGGGCCGAACTGGGCCAAGTACGACGTGCCCTTCACCATGGAGAGCTCCGTGGTCACCATGCTCGACTACGTGACCTCGGGGCGGCTGAAGGTGGACAAGACGAGAAACTCGATCCCGGTCACCTACCACGACTCGTGCAACTTCGCCAGGAGCTGCGGCATGACCGAGGAGCCCCGGGAGCTGCTCAGGCTCGTCTGCACCGACTTCCGGGAGATGTATCCGAACAGGGCCGACAACTACTGTTGCACGGGCGGCGGGGGAGCCATGTCCATGTCCGAGTACACCCCCAGGCGCCTGAAATCCGCCAAGGTCAAGGCGGACCAGCTGGCGGCCACCGGGGCCAAGATCGTGGTCACTTCGTGTCACAACTGCGTCGACGGGCTCAACGACCTCATCCGCCACTACAAGCTCGACATGAAGGTGACCCAGCTCGTCAACCTCGTGGCCACGGCCATGATCATGCCCGAGAAGGTCAAGCCGGTCGCGGTGCCGGCCAACGGAGCGACGGTCCTCTCCGCCACGAACGGCGACGAGGCGTTCGCTCTGGCCAAGAGCGAGAAGCCGCATCTCTTGACTCTGGACCTCGCCATGCCGGGCAAGAGCGCCTCGGAGGTGTTCGAGGAGCTCCGCCGCGATCCCGCGCTGGCGGGACTCAAGATCTGCATCATCACCGGGCGACCCGAGCTGCGCAAGACGATCTACGATCGAGCCGTGCAGCCCCCCGAGGGTTACCTGGACAAGCCTCTGACCGAACAGTCACTTCTGACCAATGTCAAGAAGGTGCTCGAGGTTGCCCATCATCAGAGCTGAGATGACCGGCTAGTATCGGGCGTTGCGTCGAGCCGGACGCAACGCCCTTTTCGTGACAGGGGGAGTGTCATGGAGAACCCGTACAAGCAGTACTTCGACTCGATGGCGTGCTACCTGACGATCCAGGACCGGGACCTGTTCATCGTCGACGCCAACCGGAAGTTCCTGAGCCACTTCGGGGAGTTCAGGGGACGTCGCTGCTACCAGGTCTACAAGCATCGTTCCGAGAAGTGCGAGCGGTGTCCCGTGGAGCAGGCGTTCTACGATGGCGAGATCCACCGGAGCGAAGAGCAGGTGACCAACCTGGAGGGCAGGAGCGTCGCGGTTCTCGTGGAGGCGACGCCGATTCGCAACGAAGCCGGCACGATCGTGGCCGTCATGGAGATGTCCACGGACATCACCCAGATCAAGCGCCTCGAGAACCAGCTGCGCGCGAGCCAGGAACGCTACCGGCTGCTGTTCGAGGAGGTCCCCTGCTACATCTCGATCCAGGATCCGGAGCTCAGGCTGCTGGAGGCGAACCGGGCGTTCCGCGAGGACTTCGGCGATTATCTGGGGAGAAAGTGCTACGAGGTGTACAAGCACCGGACCGAGCAGTGCTGGCCGTGCCCGGTTCAGGGGACCTTTCAGACGGGCGAGCCTCAATACCGCGAGGAGATCGTGACCACGGTCAACGGGAAGCAGACCCACGTGCTGGTGACGACCGCTCCGATCAGGGACGCTCAGGGCCGCATCGTGAGCGTCATGGAGATGAGCGCCAACGTGACCCAGATCAGGGAGCTCGAGAGCCAGCTCACCAGTCTGGGACTTCTGGTCGGGTCGGTTTCTCACGGTCTCAAGGGCCTTCTGAACGGTCTTTCCGGAGGTCTGTACCTTCTGGACACCGGGATGAAGAGGTCGGACCCCGAGCGGCTGAAGAAGGGCTTCGAGATGGCGCAGCGGAACAGCGACCGGATCCGGAGCATGGTGTCCGATATCCTGTACTATGCCCGCGACCGGGTTCCCAACTGGGAGCCCGTCCTGGCCCTCGACGTGGCCAACGAGGTCCTGGGACTGGCGGCGGTCCAGGCCAGGAACCACGGGCTCGCCGTCAGCAGCGATTTCGATGCCGGGGCCGGGGAGTTCGAGGTCGACGTTCAGGCCGTGCGCGCGCTCCTGATGAACTTGCTGGAGAACTCCATCGATGCGTGTCATGCGGACTCGAAGAAGGCGGACCACGCGATCAGCTTCCGGCTCCACGGTCTGCCGGATCGCGTCACGTTCACCATCGAGGACAACGGAGTCGGCATGGACGAGGAGGCGAGGCAGAAGGCGTTCTCTCTCTTCTTCTCGTCGAAAGGGGGCAAGGGGACAGGCCTCGGTCTCTTCGTCTCGAACCGGATCGCCAGATCGCACGGAGGCTCCATCGAGCTGGAATCCCTGCCCGGCGTGGGGACCAGGTTCGTGGTCGGCCTTCCGAGAAGACGCCCTCCGGCGGTGACGGGTCCAGCGCCTGCGCCGGAGGTGGAGATCCCCGATGCCGAGTAGAGGCAAGGCCGTGCTCGTGGTCGACGACGATCCGGACGCCCGCGCCTATCTCTCCACGGTCCTCGAGGATCACGGCTACGAGGTCCGGTTCGCCTGCGACGGCGTCGAGGCGCTGTCGCGGATCGAGACCGAGGTGCCGGCGCTCATCACCCTGGACATCGCCATGCCCGCGAAGTCGGGGGTCGCCGTGTACCGGGCGCTGAAAGAGGACCCGAGGCACCGGAGCATTCCGGTGATCATGGTCACGGGGGTGGCTGACGAGTTCAAGCGGTTCATCTCCACGCGCAGTATCGTCCCACCGCCCGAAGGCTACCTGACCAAGCCGGTCGATGCGGACGAGTTCCTCAGGCTGGTCGTGGCCCTGATCGGTCCCGGCGAGCCGGGCGACACGGTACCCCGGGACGCTTGCGGCGGACCGGCGTGAACGCGTCTGGACCTGTCGTCTCGATCCGCTCTGTGTGAGCCAGTCCGAATTGCAGTACCGACTGGCTCCCGGCGTGCTGTAGACTCGTAGGAGCCACGAGACCGGGTCCAGGCCGTGTGCGGCATTCGAGCCCGGGCCTGCTTGCGAAGGGAGCAAACATGAGTCAGAGGAGCGCAGTGGTCATCGACGATGAACCCGACACCACCACCTACCTGTCCAGCCTGCTCGTCGACAACGGCTGGAAGGTGAGGGCCGCCAACTCGGTCAGCGATGGACTCGGTCTCCTGGCCGCCGAGCCGTCCGACGTGGTGCTCCTGGATCTGATGATGCCGGAACGGGGTGGGCTCAGCGCTCTCGTGGCGATCCGCAAGGACCCACGGCTGAAGGAGACGCCGGTCGTGGTGGTCAGCGGCATCCAGGACCAGGTGACCGGCGACTACCACGCCTACCTGGAGAAGTTCAAGCACTACCACCCCAACGCGTTTCTCGACAAGCCGATCGACGCCAAGCAGCTTCTCACGACGCTGGACGGTCTTGTGCCGCCCCGTGGCTGACCGGGGCCCGATGCACCTTCGCCGCGGTCCGGCCGGCGGGCTGTCGGGCCCCTCGCGTGCCGCCCGGTTGCATGTGCAGCCCGTCGGTTCCTATACTCTGGTTCTCGTGGACTCGTGGTCACGAGCCGTTCGAAACGCCCGCCAGGGAGTTGGATTCCGTCGATGCGCACGCTGCGGTTCATGCTGGTGGTCGGGGTGGCCCTGTCCGTCTCCGGCTCGTGTCTGGCCTACAGCCAGATGGAGATCATCAGGATCCTGCTGGCCGGGATCCGGAGCAGGGACCCGGC
>JACQZM010000226.1 GCA_016213885.1 Candidatus Rifleibacteriota bacterium
CGGTCTCGTCCCTGTGGGAGCTTCTCAGGATCACGGAGTGGAGCTTCCGCTTCAGCTCGGGGAAGAGGAGCAGCGCCTTCTTGAAGCCCACCAGGCAGTCGTTGATCGGCCTGGACGCGATGAGGCAATGCTCGATGTCGAGGACTCGACTGGCGCCCAGCTCCGTGAAGCCGATGCGCACCTGGCCGCCGTACACCTTCGAGTTGAAGTCGGTCTTGTTCCGGTAGTACCACGGGTCGCGCATCCCGTGGACGTTGCCCTCCAGGTCGGGGACGGTCACCCCACACGCCGCGAACACGTCTTTCAGCAGACGCACCTTGAACGCCAGCTGGTCCCGGGACTCCAGGTGCTGGAGGTGGCACCCGCCGCAGAGATCGAAGTAGCGGCAGGGTGGGGAGACCAGCGACTCCTGGCCGGTCAGGTAGGGCGCTACCTGAGCCTCCAGGAACGCCGTCTTCTGAGGGGACAACGCCAGTTCGGCGTCCATACACCGACTCTCCGTGGACGTGCAGCAGGGATCGAGCGGCGTCACCCGCGCGAGCGGGAGGGCTCGAGATCGGCGGTCAGTATATCATGGATCGGGACGCGACCGGCCCGCGCACGAGCAGCAGAGAGACGGCCTGGTCGGTTGCAGAGCGATGGACCCATCTCGCTCACCGGGCCACCTGGATGAATCCGGGTGCGAATTCTTCTTCGGGGCCTGCCGCCTGCTCCTTCGAGAGTGAGCGAGACGTCGGCTGCCACGGCATGCGGTGGCTCCACCCCGACAGCGGTCGAGCCCCTCTCGACGGTTCGAGGCGGAGCCTCCCTAGAACGCGAACGACGGTTCGCCGTAGCGCTTGACCACCGCGAGCTGGGCGGTGAGCGCCAGCATGAACTGCTGCTGGGTGATGAGGCCCCACTCCATCAGGAGCGTGCCGAGACGCTTCTTGCTGCCGGTCCGACGCTGCTCGATGAGCGCTTCCTTGAGCTCGTTCGTGGAGATGATCGACAGAGCCACGAGGATCTCGCCGAGCTGGCGTCTTTCTCGTCCAGGAACGTCCAATGAGAGCTTCACGACCCGTACCTCCCCAGGCCACGGAGAACCATGATGAGCCTGTGAGCGTCGCGTTGAGTCTAGTCGGCGAATCGCACCGTGAACAGCCCCAAAGATCGCATTCCAGGGAGCAGCCGGTCCGGGGCATGACATGGCGGCCGGTTCCCCGGACCGCACGACCTGCTGTCGATGCATGTAATGCAGCCGGGCCGCTCCCGGTTTGGCCGCAGCGCTCCGGGCTCCTCCGGGGCGGCCACGACTCGCGGCTACCTGCGTCCCTCTCCCCCGGAGATCGGGATCGGATCCTTGGACCGCACGCCGTCATCGAGATCGGCCTCCCCGCCATCGGGCTTGGGCCCCGGTGCCGCACGTGGGGGACCCATCCGGACCGGCCGCCCCACAGGGGCCGCCGGACCCGGTCGCCCCGGCCTGGCCTCTCCGGACCCGGGATCGGTCTGGTCCACCGGGATCGCGAGCTTCTCGCGCCCGTTCGTCGAGGGAGACGGAGGCGCCGGCGCTGCCGGAGTGGTGACCGGGGAGGCCGCCAGGGAGCCGGTCGGCTCCTTGCCGTCGGCCTTCCTGGCCGGTCCGAGCTTCCTCTCGCCCTTCCGCTTCGCTCTGTCGGCGCGCTCCTTCGCGGGATCGAGCGCCGTGTCGGGCCGGGCCGTGGCCTGGACCGATGGGGCGGCGGCCGGCGAGCTCGCCGGTGGCTCCTGCGCCACCGCAATCGCCGGTGTCAGGATGAGCGACACCGCCCCGAGGGCCACCAGCAGGATCGCCTCACCGACGATCCACCTGAGCTGAAGTCGAATCCTGCCGCCGCTTCCCATGGCCACCTCCCGGCGTCACTGGACCGCCTCGAATCGTGGGCGGTCTCGTGAGTCCCGGCCCCGGGGGTCGGCCGTCGCGATCACCCGGGCCATCCTCGACTACGCGGCTCCTCCATCCTTTATTCCAGAAATCCCCCCACCACCTCCGGGTCCGCCTCGCCGCGGGAGGCCGGCGCCTCGGCCTCGCTGCCAGGGTGACCGGCCAGCCGCTACGCAGCGTCTTTCAGACGTGGATCCAGGGCGTCCCGCACGCCGTCGCCGACCAGGTTGAACGAGAAGACGGTGAGCGCGATCGCCGTGGCCGGGAACACGGAGCACCAGGCGGCCTCGTTGAAGTGATCCATCCCGAAGAACACCATGACGCCCCAGCTGGGAGCCTCGGACGGCGCGCCCAGGCCGAGGAAGTTGAGGCTCGCCTCCGACAGGATCATGACGCCGATCCTGGTCGAGAAGATCACCACCAGGGTCGGCAACAGGTTGGGCAGGATATGGGCCAGGATGACCCGGCAGTGGCTCGCCCCGAGGGCGACCGCGGCGACGACGAACTCCTGCTCCCGGAGCGACAGCACCAGCGATCGGATCAGGCGCGCGATCTGCGCCCATGACACCATCGACAGGGCCAGGAAGATGGTGAGCAGACCCGGTTCCAGGGAGGCGGCTATGAGGATCGCCAGAAGCAGGGAGGGGAACGCGAGCACCACGTCGACCAGGCGCATCCACAGGCCGTCGTAGAAGCCGCCGAAGTAGCCGGAGGTCAGGCCGACGAAGAGCCCGATCAGCATGGACACCGCCGTGGAGGCCAGCCCCACGGTCAGCGAGTAGCGCGCGCCCCAGAGGACCTTGGAGAACACGTCGAGCCCGTGCCAGTCCGTGCCGAACGGATGCGTCAGGGACGGGGGCTGCTTGGGCGGGTCGACGTTCTCCAGCATGTGGACCAGCTGGACCGGGTGCGGTGCCAGCGAAGGCCCCAGCACCGCGGCGGCCAGGACGAGACAGCAACCGACCGTTCCGGCGCCGGTGAGCCAGCCGATCCGTCGGGGCATGAACAGCCGCAGCCATGCGCTCATGAGCGTCCCTCGACCCTGAGCCTCGGATCGAGCCAGGCGCAGGCGAGATCCACGGCCAGGTTGGCCAGCACGAACATCACGGAGGTCAGGAGGACCGTGCCCAGGACGATCGGATACTCCCGGTTCTTGATGCCTTCCAGCGTGTACATCCCCAGCCCCCGGTACGAGAAGACCGTCTCGGTGATGACCGAACCGGCCAGGAGCGACCCGAGATCCACGCCGATCAGGGTCACGACCGGGATCATGGCGTTCGCCAGGGCGTGCCTGAACACGACGGCCCACTCCGAGAGGCCCTTGGCACGGGCGGTCCGGATGAAGTCCGACGACAGCACCTCGAGCATCTGGCTGCGCATCACCCGGCTGATGAAGGCGGCCGGCCTGACCCCCAGGGTCAGGGCGGGCAGGACGAGGTACGCGAAACCGCTGAAATCCAGGTGGGGCCACCCGTTCTTGAATCCCAGGCCCGGCAGGAGGATCAGCGAGAACGTCGACTGCCCGTCGCCTGACGGCGGAAGCCACTCGAGGCAGCGGGCGAACAGGAGCATCAACAGGAGTCCGAACCAGAAGATCGGCGTGGACAGCCCGAACACCGAGAGAACCCGGACCAGATGGTCCGGGGCTCCACCCGCCCACACTGCGGAGACGACGCCCCCGAGCACCCCCAGGAGCGAGGCGATCACCATCGCGTACACCCCGAGACGGACCGTGTTGGGAAGTCGGGACAGCATCTCTCTGCCCACGTCTTCGCGGCTGGCGAAAGACTGTCCGAGGTCTCCCCGGGCCAGGTTCGACAGGTAGATGCCGAACTGCACGGCCAGCGGCCGGTCGAGCCCCAGGTTATGTCGCAGCCGGGCCCGTTCGTCGGCGGTGGCGGCCTGCCCGACCAGCCGGTCGATGGGGTTCCCGGGGATCGCCTGCATGAGCAGAAAGGTGACCAGCAACACCCCCAGAAGGATGGGGACCAGCCCGGCGACGCGACGGATGCTGTAGATGATCACAAAACAGATGGGAAATGACGAAGTTCTGTCTGTTCTTCACATCGGCAGCTCAGCGCCCGGCCCCGAGCAGGGCAGAGGCGTCTCAGCGCCTGGCAGTGAGCCCCGCCACGGCCTCTCTGGCGAACGTCTGCGGGCTCTGATCCGGCGTCAGCGTGCTGACGTGCGAGTCGACCTTGACGGTGATCTCGCCGGCCAGATCGACCTCTTCGAGCAACCCCGCGAGGCGCTGGCACAGACGCTGGGCATCGCCCACGTCGACCTCCCTGAGCAGAACGGCGTAGTAAGGGGTCCCTTCCAGACGCAGCAGCGAGTCGGAGGTCCTGGTGTTGCCGGTCAGGATGGTCCGGGTCTCCCGTTCCACCTGGGCCTTGAAGTCCTTGCCCTGCGCGCCCGAGACGTGAAGCCTCAGGCTCAGGCACACGAGGGAGCCCCGGGCCGGGTCGCACTTCTTGGCCTCGGTCTCGAGCACCCGGTGCACGTCGTCCCTGGTGCAGGTCACCATCTCGCGATGCTCTGCAGTGGCCTTGGGCTTGTGGAGGACCAGGGCGGCGTCTGCAGCAGGTCGACGAGACACCCGCACCATGCGCCCAGACCGTCCGTGGAGAACAGCATCGCCTTCTCCCTCTCCTTGGCCTCGCCCCACCGCAGCAGGTGGTAGAGAGACACGGGAAGGCTCGCGGAGAGGAGGTAGGCACAGTCGGTGAACCCGTCGAAGACCTGGACACCCGGGCGGGGGCTGAGCTCGAGGGCTCGCTGCGAGACCTGCTGGCTCAGCACGTGCAGCGTGGTGGACAGCTTGGCGTTTCCCAGCAGCGTCTCGAGAGCGGCGTGGAAGTACTGCTCGAGGCCGGTCACGGTGGAACCGTAGAGGGTGAACGACTCCCGGTCGTTGTCGGAGCTCTCGCACCAGTGGACGTGGCCCGGCTTTGCGCTGCTGCCGACCGCCACCGGTCCGACCACGGCGAACCCCTTCTTCTGACTCATCACCACGGCTCCGGAGCCGTCGGAGAACAGGTAGCAGATGCGCCGGTCGTTCAGGTCGCTGGCCGCGGAGAACGACTCGGCCCCGACCACCAGGGCGTTCCGCACCGAGCCCGAGGCCACGGTGTCCCTGGCGAACTTCAGGGCGTACAGGAAGCCCGAGAGCGGCGTGTTGACATCGACGACGTGAGCGTTGACCAGGCCCAGCTTGTGACGGACCACCTCGGCGGTGGACCTGGGGGGGAAGCTGTCCGGAAAGGCGCTCGAGACCAGCAGCAGGTCCACCTCGCCGGGAGCGAGATCGGCCTGGGCGAGCGCCTCCCGCACGGCCCTGGAAGCCAGCTGGCTCGTGCGCTCCGTGGCCTTGGAGAGATAGCGACGCGTGATGCCGGTCCGCTTCTGGATCCACAACGGATCGATACCGGTCAGCTTGGCGACCGTGTCGTTGGAGACCAGATGATCCGGCAGGTACGCCCCGATGCCGTTGATGTAGACCTTGGGAGCTTCGGTGCCGCGTCGGGTGGGCATTTTGACCTCCCCGATGTCATGAAAGGGAAGCGTCAGTATAGCATCGCTGCTCGGCACACCGCAAGACCCGGCGCCTCGCCGGGTCCGAGTCGCGCCCCCGAGCGCGACCTCCAACCTGATCCTCTCCTCTTTCTCCGTCCCGAGCGCGACTCCATAAGGAATCCCCTCCACGTCCTTGGTGACTCTGCAGCCAGGCCGAGGCCTGATCACAGGCCCGACTCCGCGAAACAGGTGGGGGAACCTGGCCGCGCCGGAGGCGATTCATCGCGTCCGGCCCGGCCTGGACGTCACCTGAATCCGGGTGCCGGGAAGGTCCGGTTGGGGTCTGCTGGCTGCGGAGGCAGCCCCACGACGTTCTTGATGAAGTCGTACCGGCTCGTTCCGTTGGCGGAGCTGGCCGTCTGGGTCTGCTGGAGTCTCAGCGGATCCATCAGGTACAGCAGGATGGACTCGCACATGTCCTCGAGCGGGGAGGTGGGGTTCTGCGGACTTCCCACGGCGTAGTCCGTGGGGCGCTCCTGACGACGGGTCTGGTCGAAGCTCCAGCTGCCGTTCTCCGAATCGTAGGTCCACCCGAACTCCCGGGCCCACTGCTTGATCTTGTCGTCCTGGTCGACGTTTGGCGACCTGGTGCCGGTGCGGTAGTACTGCCACTCGTGTCCGAGCTCGTGGGCCAGCGTCCCGATGAACTCCGCTCGCCGGCCCTCCTCGTCGGGCCACGGCGGCTTGGGGAAGTCCGTGTAGTGCCACGAGGGGTCCGTGGAGTTGGCGATGTCGGCCAGCTGGATGAGCCCCGCTGTCTGGCCGGTGGGGAAGGTGACGCCGAACGCCGTCGGATACTGCTGCCCGTCGATGATGACCACGGCCACCCGCTCCAGGCGGAGACCGGTGTAGGCGCTGGCCGGGAAGATCGCCAGGGTGTAGTCGATCCACTGAAGCTCTTCGAGCGTCCAAGGCTTGGGCTCGAACGCGACGGTCACCCCGTACTTCGACTCCAGCTGGCGAGCAAGCTCCGCCGGGGTGACCGCCCCGCCGTTGTTGTTGTTCGACGGTGTGTTGTTGTTGTTCGACGGCGGCGCGTTGTTGTTGTTGGACGGCGGCGCGTTGTTGTTGTTCGATGGCGGCGCGTTGTTGTTGTTGGACGGCGGCGCGTTGTTGTTGTTGGACGGCGGCGCGTTGTTGTTGTTGGACGGCGGTGTGTTGTTGTCGTTCGACGGCGGCGCGTTGTTGTCGTTCGGCGGAGGGGCGCTGTTGTTGTTCGACGGTGGGGTGTTGTTGTTTCCGGGCGACGGGTTGTTGTTGTTGTTCAGGCTCGGGACGTTCTCGTTGCCGCCACCGACGTTCTGGTTGTTCTGCCCCCCCCCGCCGCCTCCGGGGCCGGAGCCGTTGTTGTTGTTCCGGTTCTGATTCTGGTTCCCGCTCGGCCGTGGCGTGAGCCGGACGATGATGTCGTCGATGGCGTTCTGCCGGGTGTTCTGCTGCATGTTCGCCAGCGACTGAGCCTGGAGAGCGGAGAGAGCGATGAGCCTCCGACCCTTGGTGTACTCGACGATGTGCTGGATCAGGGCGCCGTCCACCTTGTCCGGCGTGTGA
Organism: Candidatus Rifleibacteriota bacterium; assembly: GCA_016213885.1. Classification (GTDB taxonomy): domain Bacteria; phylum Muiribacteriota; class UBA6191; order JACPRK01; family JACQZM01; genus JACQZM01. The sequence continues at coordinate 7,034 of JACQZM010000226.1, forward strand.
GCGCCCCTGTAGTACTTGTTGATGATGTTCCCGTACTGGTCGTGAGGCTGCTTGATCCGGGAGAGCCAGTCGGCCACCGCGGCCCGGACCATCTCGTCGGGGCTGTTGAACACCATGGCCGCATTGGCGATGTTGATGACCGGAAGCGGCGGCGGGAGCATGGCCTCGGCCTCGGCGCGGGTGATCGGCCTGGTGATGACTCCCGGGTTGGGCGCCCCCACGTTCGTGTTGATGTCGCCGGTGTTCGGACCGTTCGTCCCCTGACCGTTCTGACCGAGCACCGTCTGCCCCTGGGCACAGACGGACCAGGCCAGGGCGACCGCGATCAGGACGAGACGTATCACCCTCGGCTCACTCATGCTGCGTCCTTCCCCGAAGTCATGCAAAGAGACAACAGTGGCCTCTCGCAGCCACCTAACAGATAGATACGAATCCTGGCGACGGAGGTTCCCAGTTTGATCGGGAAGCGCCCCCGGGTCACTCCTCGTCGGAGGACGCGATCTGGTACGCCCTGAGCTTCGCCTTGAGCGTGTTGAGAGCGATGCCCAGCTCCCGGGCGGTTCTGGACTTGTTGTTGCCGTTCGCCTTCAAGGAGGCCAGGATCGCCTCGCGTTCGATGGCGGCCAGCGACCTGGGGCTGTGCTCGCCGGTCGCGGCGGTGGGTTCCTGGATCTCGCCGGTCTGGTCCTCGAAGATCATGAAATCGCACAGGTTGAGAAGCTCCGCCCTGCAGACGAACGCGGCCCGCTCCACGAGGTTTCTGAGCTCCCTGACGTTGCCGTTGTACGAGTGGGAGGAGAGCACGGCCAGGACCTCGGGCGCGATCGACCGGGCCTTGGTCCGGTCGGTGATGGCGTCCAGGAAGTTCTGGGCCAGCAGGGCGATGTCCTCTTTGCGCTCTTTCAGCGGAGGCAGGTTGACCTTGACCTGGCTGAGACGGTAGTACAGGTCTTCCCTGAACTGGCCGGCCTTGACCATGGCCTGGAGGTCCCTGTGAGTCGCGGCGACGACGCGAACATCCAGGGAGATCGTCGTCTGCCCCCCGAGCCGGCGGATCTCCCGGGCCTCCAGCGCCCGCAGGAGCTTGGGTTGCAGGTCCAGCGGCAGCTCTCCCACCTCGTCGATGAAGACCGTCCCCCCCTGGGCCTGCTCCAGAACGCCGATTCGCCGGTTCGTGGCCCCGGTGAACGCCCCTGGCTCGTGGCCGAACAGCTCGCTGGAGATCAGCTCTCTGTCCAGTGCCGAGCAGTCGAGAACCGAGAACGGCTTCTTGGCCCGGGGGCTGGCCTCATGGACGCTGCGGGCCACCAGCTCCTTGCCGCTCCCGGTGGGGCCGTTGATGAGGACCGTGACCTCCGTCGGCGCGATCCACTCCAGAAGCCCGAACACCTGACGCATCTTGAGCGACGAGCCCACCAGCGGGCCGAATCGACTGGACCGGGAAGGAGGGATCAGCACCTTCCGCGGCTTCAGGTGAAAGCGCAGGTTCGTCTTGGCCAGCCTGAGGATCGTGTCCGGCGCCAGGAAAGCCTCACGGATCCGGACGTCGCCCAGATAGGTGCCGTTGGTCGAACCCAGGTCGCGGACCACCACCTTGTCGGCGCTCGACTCGAGGACCGCGTGGTGGCGGGAGATGCCGGCGTCGGTCAAGATCAGATCGTTGTCCGGCGCGCTTCCGATCTTGAGCTGGCCGCCCGAGAAAGGGATCTCCTGGCCGGCCTGGGGGCCATCGACCACGGTGAGGTGTCCACTGGTGACCGACAGCACCTGCCCCAGCTCGACCCCGCTGGGCAGTCGCTCCGTGTGGGGGGTGACCTCCGCGTCCGGCGATCGCTCCGGGCGGTCTTTGGTGCCACCGCCTCCCTGCTTTGACAAGCCGCGCTCCTCTGATGACCCGATGGTCTTGCTCCGCCGGGTCTCCCGGACCCCGGGCTGGTCCATCCATAGCGCATCGGGGTCGACCGACGCAAGCACCCTCGGCGGACCCCCCGGCCAGGTTCCCGATTGTAGCACGGATTGTATCACGACTCGTTGATTCATGGCTCGTTCTGTGCTATGGTCGGCAACCACACGATGAGCCTCCCGCGAATCTCCGCGACCGTCCTCACCCTCGACGAGGAAAGAAACATCGCCCGTTGCCTGGGGTCGCTCACCTGGGCGGACGAGATCGTCGTGGTCGATGCGGGCTCCACGGACCGTACGGTCCAGATCGCGCGCCAGTTCACCGAGCGGATCGTTCACCACCCCTGGCCCGGCTTCCTCGCCCAGCGGCGGTTCTCGTTCGACCTCTGTCGCGAGGACTGGATCATGTTCCTGGACGCCGACGAGTGGGTCCCCCCGGAGCTGGGAGCCGAGATCCGTCAGGCGATCTGTGCGGGGACCGGCCAGTCGGCGTTCTGGATCAGCCGGCGCAACTGGTTCATCGACCGGTGGATGGACCACGTCTGGGCGCCGGATCTGCTGCTCAGGGTGTTCCGGAAAGGTGCCGCGTCGCTGGAGGGCAACGAGCCGCACATCCACGTCAAGCTGAACCCCGGCTTCCTCGCAGGCACCCTGTCCCACCAGCTGCTCCACCAGGCCTATCACTCCATCGCGGACCTGTGCTCCAAGGCCGGCCGCTACTCCGATCAGTTCGCCGAGTCCGACGCGACCGACTCCCTGTACTCGCCGGCGAAGCTGGTGCTCTCTCCCCTGGTGTCGATGCTCAAGCTCTACATCTGGAAGCGCGGTTTCCTCGAGGGCGCCCACGGTCTGGTGGTCGCCTGGATCTCGGCGCACTACCACTTCCTCAAGTACGCCAAGAAGTGGGAGAAGCTGCGGCGGAAGGGAGCCCGGGCCGTCCGGGAGCTCCCGGCGGTGGCGGAGCAAAAAGAAGGTCATGGCCGCTAGCAGGGGGCGTCGACGATCTCGGGCCGGATCGACCTCCGGCTCCCGCATCGCCTGCCTCCCGGTGCGGACACCCCCGGCCGACCGCCAGGAAGAGCCGGTGCGACAGATCAACCGTCCCTCGAGAGTGCTGGTGCGACTGCCGAACTGGGTCGGCGACGCCTGTCTGGCTCTTCCGTTCGTCCAGGCGCTCCGTCAGGCGCTTCCGCAGGCCCACATAGCCGCGCTGGCCCGTCCGAACGTGGCCGGGGTGGCCGCGCATCTGCCGGTCGACGAGACGCTCCTCCTCGAGGACCGGGGCCCGCTCTGGGTCAGACCCTGGCGATTGAAGACCGCCGGATCCAGGCTGAGGGCCCGCAAGTTCGAGATCGGGTTCACGCTTCCCACCACCACGTCGTCGGCTCTCCTCTTGAGAATGGCCGGGATCCCGTTGACCGTGGGCATCGGGAAGGGGCCGAGCCGGTTCCTCCTGTCCCATCCGCTGCGGGGCGAGGCCGACGGCGTGGTGCATCGAGCCGCGACCTATCTGAGCCTCCTCGGCGTCCTGGTGAAGCCGCTTCCACCGCTGGTCTGGGCCCCCTCCCCGGTGGCACCCCGGAGCCGCGAGGAGGGCCTGCGCCGGCTGGAGCCGCTGGGCGCCGTACGGTTCCGGGTGGCCCTGGGGGTCGGCTCGGTGGGCACGTCGAGACGCTGGCCCACGGCCAGCTATGCGGCGCTCGCCGACAGGCTCTCGGCCCAGCTGTGCGCCGGCGTGGTCCTGGTCGGAGGCCCGGCTGACCGTTCGCTGGCCGAGGCCGTGGTCCGCCAGTCCACGGCGGTGCTGTTGAACCTGGTGGGCGCCACGGAGGTGGAGGAGATGCCCGGCCTGCTGGCCGCCACGGACCTGCTGATCTCCAACGACTCGGGAGCCGCTCACCTGGCGGCTCTGGCGCTGACCCCGACGGTCGTGTTCTTCGGCGCCGGCGATCCCAGGGTGACGGCGCCCCTGGCCTCCGGCTGCCGGGTGCTGAGACACCCGGTGGAGTGTGCGCCGTGCCTGTCGAACAGCTGCCGCTTCGAGCTGGAGTGCATGACCGGCATCACGGTGGAGCAGGTGTTCGCCGAAGCGGGTCAGATCCTCGGGTCCATCCGGAGGGCTTCATCATGACGAGCGGCGACCGGTCGAGGCCCGCGGTCTTCCTGGACCGTGACGGGACGATCAATCTGGACCCGGGCTACCTGGCCCGGGCGGACAGGGTCCGGCTCTTCGAGGGCGTCCCGGAGGCCCTGCAGAAGCTGAGGAGCCTGGGGCTGGTGCTGGTGGTGATCTCGAACCAGTCCGGCATCGGACGGGGGCTGGTGACGCCGGACCAGGCCCGGGAGGTGAACCGGAGGGTGTTCGAGCTGGCCGGCGCGGAGCCCGACGGAATCTACTGGTGCCCCCACCATCCCACGGAGGCGGTGGGCGAGTACCGCACCGGGTGCTCGTGCCGCAAGCCCGCCACCGGCCTGGTGGACCGGGCCGTGGAAGATCACGGCATCGACCTGGGCCGGAGCTTCTTCGTCGGCGATTCCGAGGTCGACATCAGCTGCGGCCGGGCCGCCGGAGTCCGGACGATCCTGGTCAAGACCGGTCTGGGACCGGTCACACTCGAAAAGGTCCGGAAAGGCCTCCTGGCCGCGCCGGACCATGTCGCTCCCGACCTTCTGGCCGCGGCCGAGTGGATCTCGGCCCGCCTGGCCGGCCGGTCAGGGGAGCCAACGCTGCGAGGTGCCAAACACGACATGAGAGAGAAGATAGACAGGGCGTTCCGATCCTCTGCCGAGGTCCTGGCCAGCCTGGTGAATATCTCCGGCCCGGTGGAGAGGGCGGCGACTCTCATCATCGAGAGCCTCCGCAGCTCCGGGAAGCTGATGATCTGCGGCTACGGCGGGTCGGCCGCGGATTCGCAGCACATCGCGGCGGAGCTGTCGGGCCGTTTCTGCATGGACAGGCGGGCGCTGGCGGCGATCGCCTTGACGACCAACACGTCCAATCTCACCTCGATAGCCAACGACATGGGCTACGAGAACACGTTCTCGCGGCAGGTGGAGGGGCTGGGGCGCGCCGCCGACGTGCTGCTCGCCATATCCACGAGCGGCAACTCCCCGAACGTGATCAAGGCCATGGAGGCTGCCCGGGCGCTGGGCATGAAGACGATCTCGTTGACCGGCGCCCGGGAGTGCACGATGGATCAGCTCGCCGACGTCGCTGTCAAGGTCCCGTCGACGGACACCCCCCGGATCCAGGAGGGTCACATCGCCATCGGTCACATCCTCTGCCAGCTCGTGGAGGAGTCGTTCGTTTCGACGCCGTGGGAACCCGACCCGGGCCGCGGCTGTCGATAGCAGGGGCCACACATGGGACTCTTCCTGAAGCGCGGCACGTTCATCCGGACCCTGGTGCGGCTGCGGCGCGACGGACGGCGGGTGGTCTTCACGAACGGCTGCTTCGACCTGATCCACGTGGGGCACGTGCGGCTGCTGAAAGAGGCCCGGGGGTTCGGCGACGTGCTGGCCGTGGGAGTGAACACGGACCGGTCGGTCCGGAGACTGAAAGGGCCCGACCGCCCCGTGGTCCCGCAGGCGTTCCGGGCGGAGGTGCTGGCCGCCCTGTCGATGGTGGATTACGTGACCCTGTTCGACGAGCCCACGCCGAAGGCGCTGATCGAGGCGATCCTGCCGACGGTACTTGTGAAGGGGGGCGACTACCGCCCCGAAACGGTGGTCGGCCGCGAGGCCGTGGAGGCGTCCGGCGGCGAGGTCCGGATCGTCTCCCTGGTTCCCGGCTTCTCCACGACGGAGCTGCTGCGCCGGCTCCAGAAGGATGAAAGGAGGCGGAGCTGATGCGAGGACTGGTCATCATGACCACCCTGTTCTTCGGCTTCGTCCTGGCCCGCAACCACGTCTTCAAGATGGACGCCCCCAAGCCGACGCCGGACCTCTACAACAAGCCGATCTTCATCTGGATGCTCCGGATTCCCAGGCAGCTCACCCCGCAGGGGTTCTCGACCCCGGACCAGGCGCCGCAGCAGACCTTCTTGCCCAAGACGGTGAGCCCCGCGGAGATCGCCCAGCGGGTGCCCCAGATCGGACGAGCCGACCTCCCGAACCAGAAGGCGATCCATGAGTACCTGGTCGATGTCTACACCGGCACCCTGGGCGAGAAGGTGACGATCGTCACGGCCGGCTACAAGAACAGGGAGGCGCTGACCGGCCTGGATCCGGCTCGAGTCAAGGCTCCACGCTTCCTCCTGATGGACCACTGCCTGACCTGGATCGACGCCGAGTCCGACGAGGCCGCGCTGAAGTTCCACAAGGTGCTGTCGGATCATGCCCAGGCGCAGAAGCGCAGGCGGGTCGAGATGGAGAAGGTCAAGGTGGCCAGCACCGCCTATCTGAAGTTCTTCGCGGACATCCTCGTGGGGGCGTTCGGGTTCGTCCTGGCGCTCTTCTTCATGAAGTACTTCCTCATCACTCGCCAGGTGGAGCACTGAGAATTCCGGCGCCTGGCCGGGCCCGAGTCGCGCCAGCGAGCCGGCTCGACGACCAGACGATCCGCCACGCCCGGCTCCCAGGTCGAGATCCTCTCCAGATCAGGATCTACAGCTCATCATCTCCGGAGCCGCACCGGGGTCGCGCCGACCCGGATCCATACAAATAACGACGGCCGAAACCAGGATTCGTCTTTTGTTTGACATGCCAGATCGAGGATGATATTATGCGGCCCGCTTCTGACGGGGTAGACCTGCCGGAGGCCCTAAAGAGCGAAGGAGGGTCTATGACCGCCAACAGTATGGACATCCACCAGGTGAACAACAGCCGGATGCTGACGAGCGTCTGGCAGCTGAGGATGCGCTCCGAAGTGGTCATCTGCCCCGACTGCGGGGCCATGCTCCCCGTCTCCTCCAATCCCGAATCCTGCGCTCTCTGCGGTTCCGATTCGGTCGAGTCCTAGGCGCGGCTTCGATCCCTCGCCGAGAGCCCGTCGCTGGCCAGACAGATCTCACCAACGTGACGAGGCGGAGGTCGATCCATCAACCTGATCGACCGTGACATACGCCGCTCCCTGTTCGGTCCCTTCTTCTTCGGGATGCTGGGGGCGCTGGTCATCGTCACGTTCGGCAACTTCCTCAAGGCGATCTCGCTGGCCTTCGAGGGTCGCGTCGAGGGTGCCATCATCCTCGAGTGGTTCATCAAGCGAACGCCGGAGGACATGCAGTACATCTTCCCGGTGGCCACGCTGCTCGCCACCCTGCTGGTCTTCTCGCAGATGTCCCGCACCCAGGAGATCGTGGCGCTGAGGAGCGCCGGCGTCTCGCCCTGGCGTCTCATGGCACCGGTGGTGCTGTTCGCGGCGCTGGTCACGGCAGGGGTCTTCCACTTCCTGGAGCGGATCGTGCCGCCGTCGATGCGACGGAGCCAGGAGCTGTGGGAGAAGAAGATACGGGTCAACCGTGCCCTCTCCTCGTTCAAGGAGAACGTCCTGCTGAGGGGGGCCACGAACCGGCTGGTCTTCGTGGGGCGCTTCAACCTGATCACGTACGAGATCGAGTATCTCAAGATCAGGGACAACCGGGAAAGGACCTGAAGATCCTGGTCCGGAAGGAGGGCAGCGACCGGATCGAGTACCGGGACACCCAGACCATGCCGCTGGCGGAGGGGCCGGAGGACTTCGCCCAGGAGGAGCGTTCGCCGCAGGAGATGAGCTTCTCGACCCTGCTCGCCCAGGTCCGGAAGCTGGAGGAGCGGGGCCTGTCGAACACCCGGTCGATGAGGGTCGAGCTCTACCTGAAGACCTCGTTCCCCTTCTGCATTCCGATATTCGCGATCATCGGCTGTGCCATGGGCCTCACCTCCAGTCGAAGCGGAGGGTTCATCGGCTTCGGCATCAGCCTGGTGGTGACTTTCTTCTATTATATAGTGATGAGCCTCTCGGCCTCCCTGGGGAAGACCGGGGTCATCGCCCCTCTGCTGGCATCATGGATCCAGAACCTGGTCTTCACGGCCGTCGCCATATCCCTGACGCTCCAGCTGCAAAGTCGCTGAAACGGACCGGTCGGTTTGATATACTGACCGTCACCACATCCCGAAAACTATGAAGGATCTCTGGAAGGCACCGGCCCTCGGACTCGTCGCCGCGGTCTGCGCGGCGGCGGTCATCTTCCTGGGAGAGACTGCGCCGACCGCCATCAAGGCGGTCCTGGCCGCCAGCGTCTCCCTGGTGGCGGTCAGCGGCGTCGCCCTCTCGTTTCTGAAGAAGGCGGCCACCAGCGCCGAGGAGGTCGCCGATACGGCCCGGCAGGAGAAGGGCCGGATCGAGCGTGACTTCCAGAAGGTCAAGGCGACCAGCGAGGAGCTCAAGAAACGGGTGATGGAGGTCTCCACGCTGATGGCGTCGCTGAAGTCGATCGCCCGCGCGATCGGCCAGTCGCTGGAGTACAAGAAGATCCTCTCGTTCGTCATGGACATCGCCCACCGGAACATCGGGGCCAAGAAGTGCAGCCTGTGGGTCGTCGACGCCGCCTCCAGGGAGATCCGGGTGGAAGAGGCCTACGGGTGGACCGATGCGGACAAGGCGTCGGCCAGGGCCGAGTGGGGCAAGGGCGTCATCGGGTACGTCCTCGACAAGAAGATCCCCTACGACTGCGAGAGCTCCAAGCGTGATCCGGCCATGATGTCGGTCACCCGGGACTCCCTCATCCCGTCGGTGATCTGCGCGCCGCTCATCGTCGGCGGAGAGGTCGTGGGCATCCTGAACATCGAGGAGTTCTCCGACGCCAAGAAGAGCGGCATCCAGGACGAGGTGGGGCTGGCCAACTTCCTGGCCGGTCTGGTGGCCATGTCGATCAAGAACTCCCGCCTGTTCGAGCAGGCCCAGGACAAGGCCAACACGGACGGGTTGACCCGTCTGTTCACCCACCGGTACTTCCAGGAGCAGCTGGACCAGGAGATCCGCAGGTCGGAGCGTTACGGAGACTGCTTCTCCCTGATCCTGACCGACATCGACCACTTCAAGAAGTTCAACGACACCTACGGCCACCAGATCGGCGACCTGGTGCTCAGGGAGACCGCTGGCTGCTTCAAGAGCGCGGGGCTCCACAAGGACGTGACGCTCGCCCGGTACGGGGGCGAGGAGTTCATCGTGATCTTGCCCCACACCAACAAGGACGAGGCGTTCAAGGTGGCGGAGCACCTGCGCAAGTCGGTGGAGTCCCGGGCGTACGACACCGACTCGGGCAAGCTCAAGGTGAACATCTCCCTCGGGGTGTCCACCTTTCCCGACGATGCCCAGCAGAAGTCGGTGCTGATCGAGATGGCGGACCACGCCCTGTACAGGGCCAAGAAGGGTGGCCGCAACCAGGTCCAGCTGGCCATCCCGGAAGACCGACAGCAGTCTTCGTGACAAGCCGCTCGGATCGAGAGGACCGGCCGGATCGTCAGCCCTCGGGCAAGGCGCAGCCCGTCGCCGTCCTTCCCTTCCTGCTCGGCCTTCTCCTGTGCCTCGCCCTGGGTTCGGGCCCGTTCGCCTCCCGCGTCCGGTTCGACCGGCACAACGATCGGGTGCTGGTCACGGTCGACCTGAGCGAGATCGAGGAGCTGGCTCGCGCCCTGGGGCGCGACCCGGCGGAGGAGCTGGCCCGGTACGCCAGGGTGGGCGTGAACGCCTGCATCACCACGACCCACACCCTGCCCGACCTGGTCGCGATGGGCCAGATCGGTCTCTCCACCACCGGCCCGGGGTCGAGAGAGACCGTCGTCACCCTCGCCGATCCGACCGACCCGTTCCACGTGGCCCCGTTTCTCACCAGGCTGATGCAGGCCCGGCGCTCCGACTCCGGCGCGTTGATCGTGCCCGGCGGCGGGACGCTTCTCGCGGCGCTCAAGGTGTTCCGCGATCGCAGACTCGAGGCCAGGGCCCGGGAGCTGGGCATGACCCCGATCTACCGGCTCAACAACGCCCCCTGGGCCGGGACGAAGTACTTCGAGACCCTCGCCTCGGAGCTGCCGGACCGACCGTGGGTCGTCTTCGACGAGAAGCAGGCTCTGGGATACCCGTCCAACCTCGAGATCACGGCCGGTCTCCTCGGGAAGCTCCACGCCTCGGTCTGCGTCGTCGAGTTCGCCGGCCAGGTCGGGGTGAAGGAGGTGACTGTCCTGGGCCGGCTCCCCTCGGCGCTGCTCCACTCGATCTCTCCGGCCGAGATGGGCAAGCTTCCCCTGGCCCGGATCATCCCCCGGTGGACCAGGGCCGCGACCGAGCGGAACACCCGGGTGCTGGTGGCCCACCTGTTCCCGTTCTCCAACATCCCGTACCCGGGCCTCGACCTCGCCGACGCCAACCTCCGCTATCTCACGGAGATGATCGGAGCGCTCAGGGCGGCCGGCTTCACCTGCGGCGCCCCGCTCACCAGGCACGACCTGGACGCCGAGACCGGCCCTGCCCGGACCGGCTGGACGTTCCGGCTGGCGATCGCCGCTGCCCTGGCCCTCTGTATCGCCTGGGGGATCGCGCTCTTGGACCTGGCGCGCCCCCGCCTCGCCCTGGCGCTCGTCGTGCCGGTCTGGCTCGCGTCGGTGGTGGCGCTCGCGGTCCAGCCGACGAGGGCGTGCCGGTGGATCGCGCTGGCCTTCGGAGCGCTGGCCCCGGCTCTTGCGACGCTGGCGGTGTACCGGGCGATCCGGGAGCGACCGGACCGGACCGGCTGGCCCGGGCGCGTCGGGCAGATCGGTATGCTCTCCACCATGCTGCTGACGATCAGCCTCGCCGGCGGTCTGCTGCTGTCGGCCACGCTGGCCGACGGGCTGTTCGTCTACCGCCTCCAGGAGTTCACAGGGGTGAAGCTGGTCTACCTCTTCGCCCCATGTGCCGCCGCCGGCTTCTACTTCTGGTACCACCGGATCAACCCGCTGGGGCGGACGATCAGGGTCAGGGACGCCTGCCTGGCGCTCGGAGTCGCCGCGGCCGGGGCTCTCTACATCCTGAGAAGCGGGAACTACCTGTCCGTGGGCGCCACCGGCTCTTTCGAGTACAACCTCAGGGATGCGGTGGAGTCGTTCGTGGCGGCGCGACCGCGGACCAAGGAGTTCCTCATCGGTTACCCCTGCCTGGCGCTGCTCTACGTGGCGTGCGCCTGGAGGGAGCGCTACCTCACGCCGCTCTTCCTCATCGGCTGCTCCGTGACCGCCGTGTCGGTGGTCAACTCGTTCTGCCACATCCACACGCCTCCGCTGCTGTCGGTGATCCGGGCTGTCCTGGGCCTGCCCGTGGGGATCGTCGTGGGGCTCCTGGCGATCCCGGTCTACCGGCTGCTGGTCTACTCGCCGCGGCGACCGCTGGTCACGGTGTCCGGCTACTTCGGCCACGGGAACCTCGGCGACGAGCTGATCCTGGCCAACCTGCTCCGGTTCCTCCGCGAACGGCTCGGCGACCGGTACGAGATCGTGGCGTTCGCGCGCCGCGGGGCCCCGTCCCCGCCGGCCGCCACGGCGGTGGACCGGTACTCGCCCTGGGCGGTGGTGGAGCGGCTGCGGCAGTCAGCCGTCCACGTCAGCCTCGGGGGGGGGCTGTTCCAGGACCGGACCGGGCCGCTCACCCCGCTCTACTACCTCTCGTTTCTGATCCTCTCCAGGCTGTTCTTCGTGCCGCGGGTCCTGGTCCTGGCCCAGAGCTTCTCGTCGCTGACCACCGGATGGATCCGCCGGTGGGTCTCCCTGGCCCTGGGCAGCGTCGATCTCGTCATGACCAGGGACGAGAACTCGGCTCGCCGGCTGATCGACTGGGGCTACCCCGCAGCCACGCCGCCCACCGTGGGGGTGGACCTGGCCTGCTGGGACCCCGGGCCGCCGCTCCCGGCGGATCGCCCGCGGACCCGCACGATCGGGGTGAACCTCCGGCCGACTCCGGACCGGCTCGACGCCCCGGTCGAGGAGGCGGTGAGAGCGATCGTGGCGCTGGCGCGACAGCGCGACGACCGGCTGCTGTTCCTGTGCTTCCAGCCCGACCAGGACCGCCCGCTGCTGAACCGGCACCACGCGGCCCTGGCCAACCTGGAGTGGGAGGCCGTGGACGTCACCCGAGACAACCACCGGGAGCTCCTGGCGCGGCTGGATCTGCTGGTGGCCACGCGATACCACGCCATGATCCTGGGGTTCCTGGCCCAGCTGCCCACGTTCGCCCTGTCGTACGACGAGAAGACCGACGACCTGCTCGATTCGGACCCCGGCGGACCCTACCGCCACGCCAGCCGGCTGGGATCCGATGGCCATGAGCGTCTGGCCGAACTCATGACGACCTGGGCTCGAGATCCGGCCATGGCGCGGCTCGAGGCGGCCCGGCTCGGCAAGGCGCTCCGCCGGAGGGCCGACGAGTCCAAAGAAACGGTCGTCCGGGTCTTGGCAGACCTCCCTTCCGATTATTAGAATGTAGCGAAACTCCCGGGTCCTCTCTGTCGTAGTAGAGACGGGTGCCTGGTTCGTCTGTTCGTTTGATCGCTGAGGCTTGCCCCGGACACCGTTCTGCTCGGTCGATCGAAGCGATCGCGGGTCCCGGGACGAGCTCGCTTAAGGATGTGACGCCATGAGGGTGAACACCGCACGTGGCCTGGGTCTGCTGCTGGCGTTGGCGATGACGCTGTCGGCCGCGGTGCCCGCCGAGGCCGGGCTGCTCGATTCGATCAAGAAGCTCTTCGGCGGCGGGTCGAGCTCCGCCGCGGAGGCGGTCGGCTCGAACGGCCAGACGCTGACCCAGCTGCTCGACCAGGTGGAGCAGTCGCAGAAGGCGGTCTCGGACAAGCAGCAGGCGCTGGCGCCGATCTACAACGGCTCGGCGTCGGCGATCCAGCCAGGCGACACGGCTCTGCAGGGCAAGCTGAACGAGCTGGCGCAGGTCTCCCGGGCCAACGAGCAGCTCTACCTGAGCCTGCTCCAGACCCGGGCCGACCTGACCAAGCAGGGCAAAGATGTCGGTTCTGCCGCCGAGCGGATCGCCAAGATCACCACGACCCAGAACCAGCTGGAGGCCAACTACCAGAAGATCCAGGAGATCAACCAGCAGGCCGGGTTCTTCAAGGCGCCCGCGGCCAGCGAGACCGCCCCGGGCGGCGTCGACGGGAGCGGGGCAGCCGGTGGCGCCGGCGCCGGGCCGATCTGGCTGCAGCCACTGGCTCAGCGGTACATCGACGAGTACCTGGCCAAGGTGCATCTGAACGAGTGGGGCATCTGGGAAGGCCAGTCCGGCACCACGGTCGTGAAGAGCGCCGCGAGCCCCGATGCCGCGGTGGGGAGAAACCGGTACGAGGTCGTGTGGATGATGCTCCACAAGGACAGCTGCCACTCGAGCATGACCCTGGAAGACTACGTCCGGGCCAGGCTCGAGGGCGACAACCCCGAGATCAGCTACAACCCGCCCGAGGGCCCGTCGTTGCCTCCGCCCCCGCAGACGCCTGGTGGCGGCGGCACGTCCGCCGGCGGGGTGGCCGCGTCCGCCGTGGCGGCGCCGGCCGCGCCCCGGCCGTCCCTGACCGTGACCAATCCGCAGGTGGCCGACATCCAGCAGACCACCACCCCGCAGGGTGAGACCGCCATCGCCGACCTGGACAACCAGCTGAAGGACTCCTACGACCGGTTCGCCCAGCTCCAGAAGAGCGGCCAGGGCGGTTCGGAGAAGGCCAAGGCTCTGCTGAAGAGAATCGAGTCGTTGAACGCCAGCAAGGCGTCGGCGGTTCGAAACGCCCAGGGCAAGTAACGTCGAACCGGGGCTCCCAGGACCCGGCGCCGCGCCGGGTCCGAGTCGCGCCCCCGAGCGCGACTTCGACTGAACCCCTCCACTTCCGTCGTGACCTTGGATCCAGGCGGCCGCCTGATCACAAGCCAAGCTCTGCGAAACAGGTGGGGATTCCTGGCCCCCCGCGGGGCGGTTGTCGTTTCCCCGGGTTCGAGAAGAGCGACGCCCCGGACGGCGATGGGTCCAGCGGGGAGCGACGGACCCTCCGCCTGTTTCGCGAGGCTCGGCCGATCACCCCTCCGGGTGCATCGGGGCGCACGGTGGTCTACTTCGTCGACCTGGCGAGGTGCTTGAACGCGATGAGGATCCTCTGGTTGAGGGACACCCGGTTCAGGAAGCTCTGGCGCAGCTCGTTGTCCACCAGCCGCTCGGCCCTGTCCATGACCAGCGAGTGGGCCCGCTCCAGCGCCGCCGCGGTCTCTTCCTTGCGCCCGCACTTGTTCAAGATGAGCGAGTGCGTGAACCACACCTCTTCCGTCCTGATGCCGGCCAGGGCGCCCTTGAGATAGGTCACGGCCCTGAGCGAGAGCCGCAGCGCCTCGTCGGAGTTGCCGAGGAGAAGGTTGGCGAACGCCACCGACGAGATCCCCATGACCGTGAGCCCGGCGATGCCGAGCTCTTCCCCCAGCTCGTGGGCGTTCTGGGCGCAGACCTGCGACAGCTCCCAGCCGCTGGGGTTGCCCCGCTCCCTGTACGCCGTGGCCATGCCGAGAAAGATGTCGCCGATGAAGGTCCGGGCGTTGATCGCCAGCGCCACCTCCAGCGCCTCCTTGAACCGGTTCAGGGCGTCGGTGGTACGCCCCTGGTTGAGAAACACCGTGCCCATCGACGTCAGGTTCGCGGCCTCGCCCTGCCGGTAGCCGATCTCCCGGTCGTTGGCCAGCGCCTGGCTGTAGAACTGGAGCGCTCTCTCGTCGGCGCCCACGCCCCGGTTGAAGTCGCCGAGAGTTCTCAGCTCCCGGCCCACGCCCCGGCGGTCGCCGTACTTCTGATCGATCAGCAGCGCCTCCTGGGCCCGGGCGATCGCTTCGGCCACGTGACCCATCTGGGCCGTGGTCAGCGCCACGTTGCAGATCGAACCGCCCACGCCGCTGAAGTCGTTGCACTCCTCGTAGAGTCGCTGCGCCCGCCGGTGATACCGCAGCGCCTCCTCGAAGTCGCCCAGCAGGCTGTGCACGCATCCCAGGTTCCTCAGCGCGTCGGCCTCGCCGCGCCGGTCCTTGAGCTTCCGCTTGGTCTCCATGGCCGCGACCGCCAGCTTGTGGGCCGCCGCGTAGTCGCCCACGTTCCACCAGTGGAACCACGAGAGCCGGTTCTGGGCGTCGGACAGCCTCTTCTCGTCGTTGTTCGACCGGGCCAGGGTCAGCATGGTCTGGAGGTCTTGCTGCTGCTCGTCCCGGCGTCCCGTGACCTCCAGCGCCCGCTCCCTCAGGGCCAGCACGTCGAACTGCCGGGCCGAGTCGCCCCCGGTGAGCGGCAGCAGCTTCAGCGCCTCCTCGGCCAGGCGCAACGCCCCCTCGTGGTCGTACTTGCTGACCGCCTTGCGGAGCGCCACCTCCGTGTAGTGGAGCGCCCGGGCCGGCTCGTCGGACCGGTTGCAGTGGTAGGCCAAGAGCGCCGAGTGCTCCTCCAGGGCGCCCTGGTAGATCTTCTCGATGGTCCGCGCCGCCAGCCCGTGGAGAATCCGACGGTTGGAGGCGAGGATCGTCGAGTAGACCACCTCCCGGGCCAGGGCGTGGCGGAAGGTGTAGGCCTGGCGACCGTCCACCTCCCGGTAGATCAGAAACTGCATGTTCTCGAGCCGGGCCAGCGCCTGCCGGCAGTCCCTGCTGCTCGAGAACAGCTCCCGGGCCATCTCCTCCAGGATCGCCGCATCCCCGTCCATGCCGATGACCGAGCAGACCTGGAGGATCTGCTTCTCGTCGCCGGGCAGCAGATCGAACCGGGAAAGCACCAGCGCCTGGATCGTCGCCGGCACGGTCAGCGAATCCTCCGCGACCTTGACCTCCCAGCCGCCGGCCTCCCTCACCAGCGACCGCTCGTCGATCAGCAGGTTGACCGTCTCCTCGAGGAAGTAGGGGTTGCCTCCGGCCCGGCGGACGATCAGGTCCATCAGGTTCCGGCTCGGCTCCTGGCCGCCCAGAATGGCGGCCACGAGCCGTCGCGCCTCCTCGGGGACCAGCGGCCCCAGAAGCTGCACGTGGAAGTTGGAGAACCCGGAGGTGAGCAGCATCTCCAGGACTCCGAGGGAGATGTCGTCGATCCACTGGAGATCCTCGAACACGACGATCTGGGGCCGACCCTCCTTGACCTGCGTGTCCTGGGACACGACCAGGAGGAGCTCGGTCACCGCCTGGAGGATCGTCTGCTGCAGCGACGGCGAGCTGGTGTTCTCCACCGCCTTGGTCGCCTCCGGGAACCCCAGGAGGTAACCGAGCGACGTGGGCAGATCCGCCTGCCTCGTCCGCCCCAGTCTCAGGTACTCCAGCTTGGCGAGCCTCTCCACGAGGCGGCTGCGCACCTGGTCGACCGGGGTGGTGTCGGTGACGTCGAGCCACCGGCGGAGCAGGGTGGTCACGAGCAAGAACGGCGACCTCAGGAACGACACGCTGGTGCCGACCAGAGCCGGCTTGCACCATTTCTCCTGCCGGGCCCGCAGGAACTCCTGGAGCAGCCGGCTCTTGCCGATCCCCGGCTCACCCTTGAGGGTCACCACCGTCGGCTTGGTCCGTCGCACCCCGAGGGTGGCGCCCGGGCCGGGGTTGACATCCCGCATCGCCTCCTGGAAGAACCCGTCGAGGTCGCGGATGTGACTCTCCCGCCCCACGAACGGCGAATGCTTGAGCCCCTCCGGTCGCCGGTCCCAGTGTCCCAGGGTCGGCGACGCCCCCTTGATCCGGTGGAGCGAGGTGCCTTCCTCGACCTGGACGTGATCGGAGAGCCGCTTGCGCACCGCGTCGGTGACCCAGGTGCCACCGATCAGGTCGGGGAGAGGATCCCGGGTGATCTGGAACGCCCCGGAGTCGACCTTCTCCTCGTGGCCCACCCTGATCCGCGCCAGGTCGACGCCGGTCCCCACGGTCAGGGTGATCCCCCGGGGGCTCAGCATGCCGTTCAGGGCCAGCACCTTCTCGTGGATGCCGAGCCCTGCCATGACGGCCCGTTCGCACTCGACCTCGCTGGCCAGCTTGCTGCCGAAGTGAGCCACCAGACCGTTCGGCTCGTACCGGTCCACGGCGCCGCCGTACCGCTCCACCTCGTTGGCCAGGATCCGGAACGTGCGGTCCCGGACGAACCCCATCCCCTCCCGGGCCATGAGGTCCTGGCAGCCCGTGAGGCCGAGGAGCCTCACCACCAGGAGCGTCACGTCCCGCTCTTCCCCCTCGACGAGCTGGGTCCGCTCCCGCACCCGGGTCGTCTCCACGGAGAGACGCTCCAGATCGGACTGCAGGAGGGTCCGCCAGTCCTGACCCATCAGCGGGATGTCCTGGAACTCCACGTAGTCTTTCATGCAGGCGGCGAGCTCCCACTTCAGGTCTTCCGCGGAGGTCTGCCGCATGTGCGGGTTCGCCGACAGCGCCCTGAGGATCACCGCGTCGATCGCCGGCGATAGCTCCGGGTTCTTGATCGACGGGGCTTCCGGGGGCCTGTAGACCTTGGAGTAGAACTGGTCCTTCGAGAACGGCGTCGACGAGGCGAGCAGCTCGTAGGCGATCACGCCGAGGGAGTAGATGTCGGCCCGCTGGTCCACCGGGTCGCCCTGGAGCTGCTCCGGCGCCATGTAGATCGGCGTCCCCATGACCTGACCGCTCTTGGTGAGCCGCGTGGCGCCCAGAGCCTTGGCCAGCCCGAAATCCAGGAGCTTCACCCCGCCCTGAGCCAGAAGGACGATGTTCCTGCTTGGAGTGGGCGTAGCTGATGGCGTCGCAGATGTCGAGGAGGATCCGGAGGTTGTGCTGTACGTTCACCTTCTGGTCGCGGCCCAGGTACGCCCCGAGAGTCTCCCCCTCGACGAACTCCATCACGAAGTACGGGAGGTTGATCCCGGCGCCGACCTCCAGGATCGACACGATGTGAGGGTGGGAAAGCCGGGCCAGGGACTGCGCCTCCCGGAGAAACCGCTTTCTGGTCTCCCCGGCATCCTCGGCGGCCAGCACCGGGGGGAGCATCTTCACGGCCACCCGCCGGGCGGTCTCCAGGTCGATCGCCTCGAACAGCACCGACATCCCGCCCACGGCCAGCGGCTTCAGGTTCTGGTAACGCTTGGGAAGCTCCAGGCGGAGCAGCTCGAGGTTCGAGCGCGTCAGGATGTCGGAGTCAGCCATCTTGCGTCCGGGGCGCCGCGAGGACGTCCATGGTTCACCGTACGGAGGGCTGGGCCTGGGCCTGGCCCGCGTCGCCAGGGAGCCGGGCCGCTCCCCGCGATCGGCCAGACCGGCGGGCGGTCCACGGTCGTCCCGCGCGGAATGGGCCTCCGAAGCGCCCGTCGGCTCCAGCATACACGGAAACCGGGCTCATCCTCAAGGAACCAAACCGGCGCCGGACCGGCGGATCTTGGCAGCGCCGATCGCCCGGGATCGCCCGGGATCGCCCGCGCGCACGCCCCGCCGGGCCAGGGCCCACAGCGCTCAGTCGGCCAGCAGGAACTTCAACACCGCGGGCAGACGCCTCGCCCAGGCCACCTCGTTGTGCTCGCCGTCCGGGTCCTCGACGTAGCCCAGGTTCTTCCACTCGACGTAGCCCCGATCGATCAGGACCGACTTCAGGTCGCGGATGTCCTGGATCACCCGCGGCGGGTCGCCCGGCTGCCCCTCCTTGAATCCGCCGTCGAGCCAGATGACCAGGGAGCGCGGCAGATGGCGGGCCATCCGGATCGCGACCCGGTCGGCCCACCACAGCGAAGGGGAGACCACGCCGACCCGACCGAACGTGTCGGAGCAGAACCGACCCAGGTACAGCGACACGAGCCCACCCAGGGAGGACCCGAGGACCGTGGTGTGCCTGGGCTCCCGGAGGGTGCGGTACGTCCGATCGATGAACGGTTTCAGCTCCTCCTGCAGGAACTGGGCGTAGAGCCGACCGCCGCCGCCCATGCGCTTGCCGTCCACCAGCCCGGGAACCCAGGTGTACTCCCACTCGCGATCGGGGGTGTTGGACACGCCGACGATCAGAAAGGGCGGCAGCTCCCGCTGTCTGATCATCCGCTCCGCGGTCTCGTCGACGTTCCATTCCCGGCGCAGAAATGCGGTTCGCGAGTCGAAGCAGTTGTTGCCGTCGTGGAGGTAGAGCACCGGATAGCGCCGGCCCGAGGACGACCGCTCGTCGTAGCCGGGCGGACAGTACACCCAGATGTCCCTGGAGTGGCGCAAGAACTGGGACGGGAACGCCCGGTGGACCAGGACAGTACCGCAGATCGTCGGGCCGGTCACCGGTTCGGCCGCGGGCAGGGTCGCCGGACGCCTCCCGACGGCGACCGCGGTCTGGCCGGAGGCGACGGTCCACGTCGAGCTCAAGGCCAGCAGGACAGCGACGAGACGGTTCACGGGCGAAACCTCCTTCGAGCGGCCGGACCTCCAGTCCGACGGCGAGCCCATGGTAGCTCGCCCGGCCGGCCCGGTTCAATGGGGTGGCGGTCCAGGATCCCCCGCCTGTTTCGTGGAGTCGAGCCTGTGATCAGGCCTCGGCCTGGCTGCAGAGTCACCATGGAAGTGGAGGGGGTTCATTCTGAGTCGCGCTCGGGGGAAGGGAAGAGGAGGGGATCCGGATCGAGGTCGCGCTCGGGGGCGCGACTCGGACCCGGCGAGGCGCCGGGCCTGGCGGTGCGGTAGAGTGTCAGTGCCATGCTCCGGATCACCATCGCGGCTCTCTCCCTGGGGCTCCTGTTCACCCTTCGCGGCCCTCCCACGACCTACGTGCCGGTCCCGGCGGCTCCGACCGCCGCGGAGCGCCTCGAGACCGCGCGCCGGTTCCTGCTCGATCGTGGCGAGGATCTCACCGGGTTCACGGCCCGGCAGGTGATGATCGAGCACGAAAAGCCGGTGCTGTACCTGCAGAAGACCCTCGGGCCCGAAGGGCTGGTGAAGAGGCTCGAGCGGGAGGAGCTCCCGCTGTTCTACTGGCAGGTGCACCTGTCGCGGCCCGGCGACCAGAGGCAGTACTGGGTCCGGGTCACGCTCAAAGGCAGCGTGGGTGCGTTTTCCACCAAGCTTCCCGAGACCGACGCGGGTCAGCGCCCCGGCGTCGATCCGGCGCGCTCCCGGGCCAGGGCGTTCCTCGCGGAGAGGTTCAGCCTGGCCGGCTGGAAGGAGGTCGAGGCGGCGACCACGGTGCTCCCGGGCCGCACGGACCACCGCTTCGTCTTCGCACGGGAGCTGGACCGGCTCGAGAACGCCCAGGAACGCGTCTCGGTCACCGTGCAGGGTGGCCGGATCGGTGGGTACAGGAACTGGGTCAAGGTCCCGGAGACCCACGACCTGGAGCAGTCCGCGGAGGAGACGTACGCCGACGCCCTGTTCTGGACCTCCGTGACCGCCGACGTGCTCCTGGTGCTGGCCGCGGCAGCGGTGCTGCTGGTGGGCTGCACCAGGGGAACGCTCCCGGGCACCGCGCCAGCCCGAGCGGCGCTGCTGGTGTTCGTCACGTTGCTGATCACCATCGTGAACTACGCGCCGGTGACGCTGGCCAAGGAGTACTCGCCGGAGAAGCCGCTGATCGCCTTCCTCGGATCGCAGCTCCTCTTCCTGGCTCTGCTCGGTGCGATCCCGGCGGTGGGCACCTTCCTGATGCTGGCCGCCGGCGAGATCGAGGACGGCCAGACCGGCTCGGCGAGCCGGGTCGAGTCGTTCCGGCGATGGCTGGACGGCCGGTGGGCCGACCCGCTGGTGAGGCGGTCCATGGGCCTGGGACTCCTCATGGGCGTGGCGCTCGGAGGCGGCGAGGCGATCTTCTATCACATCGGTCAGCTCACCGGGACCGTCACCCTCCCGGTCGGCCCGCGTTACGTGAACACCATGGGGACCTGGCTGCCGTTTCTCTTCCCCCTGTCGATCGGGATCGGCGCGGGGATCACGGAGGAGTGCACGTTCCGCCTGTTCGCCACGACGTTCCTGTCGCGGAAGGTCCCACGGTCCCTGGCGCTGCTGGTCCCGGCCATGGCCTGGGCGTTCGCCCACTCCAAGGAGTCGGTCTACCCGGTGTGGGCCCGCGGCTCGGAGCTGGTCATCGGGGGCGTGCTGCTGGGCTGGTTCTTCCTCTCCAGCGACCTTCTGGCCGTGATCACCGCCCACTACCTCTACGACGTGGTCACGTTCGGCTGGGCCATGCTCGGGTCGAGCGACCCGGTGGCCGTGGCCGGGACGGTGCTGTGCCTCGGAGTGGTGGTCGTGCCCGGCGCCCTCGGGCTCAAGGAGATGGGGCCGGTGCCGTGCACTTCGCACCGATCATCCTCTTGAAACGACCGATCTCGGGCTCGTTCTCCGGTCACGGTCTCTTCCAGGTCCAGCCCGGAATCTTCTCCAGCAACTTGGCGTGCTCCTCGGGTAGGGTCCCGGCGGAGTATTCTGCCCTGCGCAGCCGGACCCACGTCCTCAGATTCACCCCCCTTACCCCTCCCGACCCATGGGACGAACGACCGCGGACCGCGGCCGGACATATCGGCTCTTCTCGCAAAGCCTCCCACCCGCGCTCGCGGACGAATCGTTCCAGCTCCGTGGCGACCCGAATGAAATGTGTTCCAAGCGGCTCCCAGGTCCAGCCAGGCAGCTCGTTGAGCTCTCGCTCGAGCTTGCGGTCGAGGGTCCTCCCGCGAAACCGGTTGCGACATTGATCGACCCAGCGTCCCAGTGGCATTCCATCGAACACGGTGTTCCGGAGCAGGTTGTCCCAACCGTGGAGCCTCACGAATTCTTTGAGTCCATCGAGGCAGGGCTGACTGAGGATCTGCCTTCGCTGCTGGCTGGGCCGGCCCAGGGCTCGCGGATCCTGTCGCACGTTGCCGGGCCCACGGACCAGCGGAGGTTCGACGGTCCACCCCGGAATTTCCTCCAGCGCACGACTCCAAGATTGAGGGAGAGTACCCCGCCTCATGCGGGCCCGAAGCCTGCTGATCCATATGCCGATCGGAATCCCTCTGCCAGCGCATTCCAGCCGTGGAGTTTCAAGAACCTCTCCAGAAGTTGCGCTCGGCCCACAGCGCCCTCGATGTGCGGCGCCCAGCACCAACCGGGGATCGCGTTGAGCGCCTCGACTGCATCGTGAGGCAAGCGCCTCGTCCGGTAGGCCTGTCGCAGCCTCGCGATGAAGAGCTGGACGTTGGCCCCAAGCAGCTTGGTCGTCGGGTCGATCGCGTCCCATCCGTGCGAGGCCACCAGCTCCGAGATAGCCTGAATCCGGGCCCGGGAGATGGGCAAGAGCACCTGCGGTCTGGGGGGTGCAGAACTCTCAGGATCTCGAAATTGCATCGTCAATCCGGCCCACGTCAAGACGGCAAGAACCACAGCTCCACTCGGTCAACCGCGACGCCGGAGAAAGCTCCGCCAGTCAACGTCCGGCAGCACTCTCGCCAGCCGCGCGTGCTGCGTTGAGCATATCATGATGCGATCGCTCGGCGCCGGTCTCCTGTCATACGGGTCCCATTCCTGGACGGAGTCTCCCGGCGATGCCAGTTTCGTGCCACTGCCAGTCTCTGCCGCACTGTTCGGAGATCATGATCGACGCACGCCAGGGCGACAACCGTTCGTTCGCCGCTCCGTGCCATCATCGCGGCCTCGAGTGGCCCGTCCCGGCGCGGACGGAGGAGGAGCTCTCGTGAGATCAGACGACGTTCGCCCCTTTTCCGGTAGTTCTGCTGATCCTGGCCCTGGCGACCGCAACGATCGGCGAGGCCGCGGCCGGCCCTTCGCCCACGCCAGAGGACCGATCGTTCCTGGCGATTCACGGTCGGTACGTCCGGGAGTTCCTGGCCAGGAACCCCACCGTCTCGATCTACCTGGGCGGGGCTTCGCTGGACCGGTCGCTGGTCCAGGGGGATGGCGAGCTCCAGGACCACTCGGCGCTTCAGAGAGCCAGCCCACCAGGAGTATGGTCCGCCACAGCTGGATGATTCCGAGATGCAGATGGCCAACGGGGCAACGCTTGACAGGCTGCGGCCGAAGGTGGGGATGTCCTTCGGCTACCGCTCTCCTGCACCGCCTGAGGTCAAGCCGACACCGTGACGACAAGCCCATCCAGGAGCGTACACGCAAACTTGCGGCATGGCATGACACCCCATCGACGATACCGGGTTGACGCCGCACCCGGGGAGAAATACAGTGGACCGCTGTGCTGGAGCGGCTTTCACTCAGTCGAGGGCGCTCCCTCCCAGCCGGAGTGCCTGTCGGCAGCTCTCTCGGGTGGTCCTCGGTCAGATGCTGGTCGCCAACCTGGTCAGCGCTCCCGCTCGAACCGGACCGTCATGCGGCCCACCGGGTGCTTGAACGAGACCACGATCGGCGGATCCACCCAGGTGCGCTGGAACACCTTCCGGCCCCGTCGGCTCTTCCCCGGGGCCACGTCGCCCCCCACGGTGAGAAGGTCCTTCTTGAGCGAGAGGAGCTCCTTGGTGATGCGCATCCGCTCCGACGGCGACTCCGGGTCCCATTCCTGGTCGGCCATCATCTCGGCCAGCGACCCTTTCGTCGAGTCGCCCGGAGTGTACGCCTTGACCGGCAGCACCCCCTTGTCGTCCTGGACGATGTTCCCCTGATCGTCCACCGGATACGGGGTGGTCGTCTCGTAGGCGATCCGGATGTACGTGTCCGGGTCGAGGCAGTCCACCTCCTCGCCGCGGGACTTCAGCACCACCTGGTCCGGCTCCACCTTCGCGGTCCGCCCGGATTGGTTCACGATGCCCACGTCCAGGTAGACGAACCCGGCCTTGCTGGTCACGCGCACGTGGACCTTCAGGCCGCCGATCACCGCCTCGGCCACCTTCTGGCCCTTCACCGAGACGACCTCGACGCCGCCTCCGGCGATCGGCACCAGGTCGCCCTTCTTGGCCAGGGCAGGGGACGCCGCGCCGAGGGCGACCACGATCGCCACGGCGCCATGCACGACGGGCCGGAAGCTCCTCACACGATCTCCCCGGGAGTCGAACCTCCCCTGCCCGGGACCGACGGGGCCGCCCGGGCCGACGCAGGCCGGCCCCGCCTCGAGAGCGCCAGGGCCGGGCCGTGGTCCACCCCGTCCAGCGGGTCGGCCGCGGGCCTTCTCTTGCCTCTGCCCCCGAGGTCGGCCGCCAGGGAGCGGCGACATTCCAGACCCAGCGCGTGCTGGTGCCTGTACCCCGGCTCCTCGATACGAACGATCACCTGGGCTGTCGGATCCCTGAGCGCCTGCACGGCGGCCCGGCTCAGGGCGAACCTGAGGTAGTAGACGGCTCTCGCCTGGCTCGACCGAGGAAAGGGATGGCTCGTGGCCGGTACCCTGAGCCGGGCTCCGAGCTGCAGGCTGACCGCGGCGGCGATGCCCCGGGACGACGGCCCCTCCGCTCCTTTGTCGCGGTCGAGCCGGGAGGCGTCCTGCGCGCCGTCGGCCGCCGGGAACTCCACGTACATGGTCGCGACGAGCTCACCGGGGTCGGGGAGCAACTGGTTGAACGCGGCGACCTCCTCGAGCATCCGGGTGCTCTCGAGAATGTTGGCCGCCCGGAGCGTCTCCTGGAGCCGGAAGAGGATCGTCTGGCGGTTCTCGAAGAGGATGTTCACCCGGGGACCCACGGGCACGAAGCGGTCGCGTCTCAGGACGGCGACGTACGCCTGGAAGGCGCGCCGAGTCTCCTCGTAGTCCGAGATCGGCTTGATGTCTTTCAGCGTCAGCTTGTGCAACGGCCTACCCCGGGAATGGCGGTGGGAGCGGCTTCCCGCACCGATGAGCGTCCCGAGCATTATAGGGCGGCCTTGGCGGTTCCTGTCAGGCGGGCTGGGGGGGGAGAAAGAGGAGGGGATCCGGATCGAGGTCGCGCTCGGGGGGGGAGAAGGAAGAGGAGGGGATCCGGATTGAGGTCGCGCTCGGGAGGGGAGAGGAAAGAGGAGAGGATCCGGATTGAGGTCGCGCTCGGGGGCGCGACTCGGACCCGGCG